>JAAWNY010000006.1 GCA_022799175.1 Lachnospiraceae bacterium
TAACTGGGAGGTATTTGTATGGAATATCGAGGTTTTAGCGAGAATTGTTTTCGGCTGATTGAAGAATTGCCTGATGTACACAGATTGATTGAGACGGTTGGACGCGATGGGGAGTGCTGGGTAGGGATACGGCATAACTATATGAACTGCTACTACCGGGGTGGTTCCCTCTTTAAAATGGAAATCAAGCCCGTGAAAAAGCAGGTCGAGTTTCGATTTGATCCCAAGTATTTCAAACTGAAAAAAACGCCCTGTACACCATATGATGATCTGAGAAAGTGGATCGAATCCGGCTCCAATACCCCGGGGCAATGGCTGGACAAACTGGATGAGCTAAAGCAGGTGATGGATGCCTGGTTTGAGGAGAACCCTAAAAAAGAGCGGGAAATTCAGCAGAAAATTGTGAAGGACAATGTATTTGGGAGTGGAAACTATCAGTCCATCGATATTGAGTTGGCCATTCCCAAAAACCAGCAGGCAGGTCGGATGGATATTATCGCGGTCCGACGGGAAGGGGAACACTATATTCCCGTTGTTGTGGAACTGAAGAATGGCACGGACTCTTTTGATGGGGAAGGCGGCTTACGACGGCAAAGCCAGGTTATTTCAACATCTTCCGTAACTGCCGGTTAGATAATCCTTTGTTGTGCCATCCCCTCTGTTCTGTAAATGTAAAACGGTAAATAGCTTCCCACAACGCGGCGCCTTTTTTCTCGTTCCTCTCGATATAACGGCTTACGGTTTCCAGCAGCCGTTCTTCCTCCGGGAGTTGTCCGCAAAACGTTGTTATCCGGTAAAGAGGTGAAAAGATCGGCCAGCACCTCGGGGGAAAATCGGCATGTTTGACGGCCCCGGTCTGCCATCTGCCATCTTTCCCGCGGCCAAGTGCCTGAAGACAGCAGCAATCCCAATTGTCCCCTACTTCCAGGATCACAACGTGGCTGACCGGCGCGGCAGGACGGCAGTCTATGGTTACAATATCGCCTGCGTGAAATGGAACCGGCAGATTCAAGTCAGGATTCATGGAACAATAATCCTTTTCTAAATGTCTGGAAGAACCATAATAATCGGCATAGCATATTTCCGTGCCTAAAATGTGAAAATCGTAATCATTTTTTAATTCCCCCTTTCCGTCAGGCGACCATTTTTCCGCATGAAACAAGTATGGGGAGATTTCTTCTCCCTTTTCATCCTCCAGATACTCCCGGATGCATCCAAAAAGATGGTCCCATGTAAGAAATGGTTTTAGCTTGTTTTCGTCCAGAACGAAATGCTCGCCGTTATCTTCATAACATTTCAGATATAAAAATTCTCCCTGTTTTAGCTGCGTTTCATATAGGAGCCGTTGAATATTTTGCGCTTTAGGAACAAAAAAGGGCGTGGCTTCCTCCTTTCCTAAGGACAGAAATAAATCCCGTTTTCGCTCCAGCGAAATAGGGGCGCGCATAATTGCGTATTCCACCTGCCACTGCTCAAGGGACTGGCTGGCAAGGTAGGAAACCATCTCAGACGACGAAAATAGTTCCTTTAAAATAGAGTCATGCACTTTCATTTTGATCGTTCTCCTTCCTATTCATATATCTTTTGGCACGAAGTGCCCCCACTCCGGAGGAGTTTGCATTACAGGGTGCCCTTTGGGTATACTTTGTTGGCGGCGGTAAGCGCCTCATTGCCTTCCTTTATCGTGTTTTTCTCCCATTGCTGCGGCGTCCCGCGAAACAGTATTCCGGACAGAGAATCGCAGCCGCGAAAGGCGTCCTCACGGATCCACCGCACCGTGCCGGGGAAGGATATGTATTTCAGCGACGCGCAGCCTTGAAATGCACCCCAGCCGATAAGTTCCACGCCATTTGGAACCGTCATCTCCGCCAGGGAGACACAGCTGCGGAAAATGAAATCGCCAAGGCTTTTCGTTCTTATCTGCTGTGGGAGACAAAGAACTTTCAGTCCAAAGCAGCCGTCAAAAGCCCAGTCCCCGATAAATGTCACCGTCGAAGGAATGATGATCTCCGTCAGTCCCAAACAGCCCTGAAAGGCGCAGTTGTCAATGTCCATGACCCCGTCGGGAATCCGGTAACTGCCGCCGGATTTTTTTGCAGGGCAGCAAAACAGGCTGGATTTGCTGCGATCAAACAGGACACCGTCCTCGGCGGAAAATTCCTGGTTTCCTTCTTCTACTTCAAAATACTCCAGTTCATGGCAGTGAGCAAACGGCCAGTCAAAGCCACCGAAATAGGATGCTCCCGCCGAAAAAATGATTTTGCGGGGTGATGGGAATTTCCGGAACGCCCAGTCATAGATTTCCCTTATTCCGTCCGGAACAACGAACACGCCGTTTCGGATATCTGCATTCTCCACCTGCGTCAGACTGCCATTTTCTATAAGCATTGATTCACCGCCTTACAAATATTTTCATCATTTTCTACATTGTCCTTTTCCTACAGAGGAATATTTCAATGCATGTCTTTGATAATGACAGTATAGCATATCTTCTGTCTATTCAACGACTATAGTATGACGCCTTATTTATCCCTGTCTGGCGGCGTTGGTGGCATTTGATGTGATATACTGCTGCTATCAAAGACGCATATTGACGATCAGTTACTTTTGGAGGCAATAGAGAGAAAGAAACTGGAGAGCCGGATTCGTTATTATGACCGGAAAGCGGAAAAACACAAGGGAGGGGATCGGAAACTGTGGGTCAGTTTCAGAAGAAGATAAGGAAGATAGAAACGGGAGCCAGGAGAATATTTTATGCTGTAAAGAACGGGGGAAGTTTATGAGTGAAAGGGAAAATCTGCCACGGATTGAACGGCAGCTGCGGCTTTATGAAATGGTTTGTCAGTATGTCATTGTTCAGTTTTCTGATGTCTGTGAAAAAAAGATTCTTATCATGAACGGTTTCCTGGCTTGTCGGAGCGGACGAGGCAGAGGGATTTTGAGGTGCTGCGAAGTATTGGGTATGATGTTTCCTACGATGCGGTGGAACATTGTTTTTATCAGGACGATCATCACTATTTTTTTTAAGCACTCGGCGTTAGAAAGTGAAATATAGGGCTGTCGGGAAATAAGAGAAATTTTTTACCCCTAACTTGACAGGAGAGTATGTGTCAAGGATCGAGAAGAAGGCGGTGGAGAAGCTGCGGCGGGGGATGGAGTGTCCCGGGTAATAATGAGTTGCGGGTACAAGATAAAAGAACAGGCAAGGGTAAAGTAAGGGAAGCAATAAGGCGGCAACTTACTTTATCCTTGTTTTTTGTTGTAGATGAGTGGAAAATATACTATAATTATATTAAAATTTTAAAGGAATCATATACACAAGTTGTTTATAAATGCTCGGAACGTGATATTTTGAGTGGCTGCATTATGTCAATATTATATTGGCTATTAATATCGATAATCAAAAGGTAATTGGAAGTAAAATAAACGAATTTATAACAGATCGGATTTTGAAATTTAATCTCAGACAAATGGAAAACGAGTAATATTTTGCTATGCGAAGATTTGTAAAGACGTAGGATTATATTTGGAAAAAATGGTAGATTTTATATGGAGAGAGGATTGCACTTAAGATTTGTTACATACTGATGGCAGTTAGGGAATGGGGGATAACATTTGCAAAAGAGATATCAGTATTTAATGGCGAAGACAAACAGAGACTCAAAAGAGGCATGGCTGCCACTATGGATGCATTTAAAAGATACTGCAGGTATCATGAAAAGACTGGTGGAGAAGTGGATTTCGCCTGCGGTTGTCTCGGCTGCCGGACTGGAAATGGAACAATTTTTGAAAGTAGCTGTATTTCTTGCGGCCATACATGATATAGGAAAGGCAACTTCCTATTTTCAAAGTGTGATAACGGAAGGATGTCTTGGAAAACGGGAAGAAATTATAGAAAATGGTTTTGTGGTGAACCGGGTGTATCAGGCAGCGGGAAAGACGCCACATACCTATGCAGGACAATGGATTCTACAAAGTAATACGATAGGATTAGGAGTTCATGAAAGCCTGGCGGTAGTGGTGGGGGCTCATCATGGGAAGCCTATAGGCGCAGATTCTATTATGGGAGAGCCTGATTTGATTCAGCTGTATCCGGTAAACTTTTTTGGTAGAGGGAAAGAGGAAGAAACGAAGTTTCTGTGGAAAGATGCCTGGTTGGATATTTTGAATCAGGCGATGGAATTGGCGGGGATCCGGTCAGTCAGTGAGCTTTTTGTTCTGAATCTGGAGGCACAAATCTTGCTTTCTGGGTTGTTGATTGTGGCAGATTGGATTGCCAGTAACACGGCTTTTTTCCCATTGCTTCCACTAGAAGATTATGGAAAGGAAGATTTATATCCGGAGCGGATCCAAAACGGATGGGTGCAGGCGGCCTTCCCAGAACATTGGAATTCTGAAGTCAATTTCATGGACGAGAAGGAATTCGAAAAACGTGTTGGCTTTTGGCCCAATGAGGTGCAAAGATGTGTGTTAGAAGTGGTGAATGATATAAAAGAGCCTGGTATATTTGTCTTGGAAGCTCAGATGGGGATTGGAAAGACGGAAGCCGCATTGGGGATGGTGGAAATTTTGGCAACTAGAAAGCAGGCAGGTGGAATTTTCTATGGGCTTCCGACGCAGGCGACCAGTAATGGTTTGTTTAAAAGATTATACGAATGGGGAGAAAAAGTTTCTGAAGAGACCATGCATGCAATTCGCCTTGCCCATAGTTCTGCCGAGTTTAATGAGGATTATTATCAATTGAGAATGAAAGGGAAAGTATGTATAGAAGATGATGGAAAAAAAGATAGAGTAATAGAGGTGAACCCCTGGTTTCAGGGAAATAAGAAGGCGCTTCTGGCAGATTTTGTCATAGGGACGGTAGATCAGTTTTTGATGGCTTCGTTAAGACGGAAACATTTTATGTTGCGGCATATAGGGCTGGCCGGAAAAGTAGTGGTAATAGACGAATGCCATGCGTATGACGCTTACATGAATGAATATTTAGAGAGGTCTCTACAATGGATGGCAGCATATGGAGTTCCGGTTATTTTATTGTCGGCGACTCTTCCTTTTGAGAGAAGGAAAACACTGGTGGAATGCTATATAAAGGCATATGCAAGATATTATCTAAAAAAGAAAAAACTAGAGATCATGTATATGCAGACCAGGTGGGAGAAAAGTACTGAATATCCTCTTTTAACTTGGACAGACGGACAGACAGTGAAGCAAAGGGCCGTGAAACAGAAGATACCAGATAAAATCGTAAGAATCCACTATGTGAATGGAATCTTTCACATGATACGTTTGTTGGATGATAGATTGCAGGGAGGAGGTTGTGCCTGTATTATTGTTAATACAGTAAAAGTAGCCCAAAAAATTTATGAAGAATGTAAAAACCAGATAGAGAATGCGCAACTGATTTTATGTCATGCACAGTTTACCATGCCTGATCGTTATAAAAAGGAGAAGGCGTTGTTGGAAAAAATGGGAAAGCATTCTAGAGATGAGGATAGAAAATGGCGTATTGTGATTGGAACACAGGTACTAGAGCAGTCTTTGGACTATGACGCGGACATTATGGTGACGCAGCTTTGTCCGATGGATTTGTTGCTGCAAAGGATTGGAAGGTTGCACAGACATGAGCGGGATGGAAGAGTAGAAAATTGTTCTAGGCCGGAAGGATTACGAAATCCGGAATGCATTATTTTGCGTGAAGAAGAGGAGACATATGACACAGGGACCAGAACCATATATGGCGATTATTTGTTGATGAGAACGGAGCAAATTATGCCCGAAGT
Source organism: Lachnospiraceae bacterium (assembly GCA_022799175.1). Classification (GTDB taxonomy): domain Bacteria; phylum Bacillota; class Clostridia; order Lachnospirales; family Lachnospiraceae; genus Brotaphodocola. The sequence continues at coordinate 5,781 of JAAWNY010000006.1, forward strand.
GATACGGATTCCAGGAGACATTTCTGCCTTGGTACAGAAGGTATATGACGAGGGGCAGGATTTGGGACTAGCTGGAAAAAAATATACCAAGGCGAAAGAACGGAACAAAGAGAAGTTAAGAGGAAAACGGCAAGAGGCAAAAATGTATCTGCTTCAGAAACCTACGTCAAAGATGATACAAGGATTTCTTGATAATGTGGAGAGCTCCAGCGAAAAAATGGCGGAAGTAGGGGTGAGAGATGGTGTGTCTTCGATAGAAGTGCTTCTGATGAAACGAGGGGAAGACGGAGAAATTTTGTTTACAGGAGAAAACGAGGAGAAAGGTTTCCGCTTATGGGCAATGGAAGTTCCAGATTGTATACAGAGCCGCAGGATTGCTATGGAGCGACTAAAGCTGCCTCACCTATTTTGTACTCCATGGAACCAGAATGAAACGATTCGGGAATTGGAGGAGAAAAATAGAATGGAATTGGCACAATGGCAGCTGTCTCCCTGGTTGCATGGGGAATTGATATTGGTATTAGATCAGAAAAACCGAGGGGAACTGAACGGATACGTGTTACAGTACAGCCAGGAAAAAGGATTGGAATACGAAAAGAAGGAGGAGGAAGATGCAGGAAAAGGAGTTTAATCTCTTGGAAGAACCATGGATCAAAGTAATCATGCCATCTTTGGAACAAAAAGAGGTTTCCCTAACAGATGCTATTATCTATGCCCATCAATATAAGAATTTGTCTGGAGAGATGGCTACTCAGGATGCAGCAATGTTTCGATTGCTTCTGGCGATAACAGTGACGATTTTTTATCGATATGATGCAGATGGAACCAGTAGAGACCTGAGAGAGGAAGATGAGTGGGAGGAGGAAGAGAGCGATGATGAGCTGGATGAAAATACAGTTCTGAGGCGATGGAAAAGATATTGGAAAAAGGGAAGATTCTCGGAGCATGCTGTTAGGGAGTATTTAGAAACTTGGCGTGAAAGATTCTGGCTGTTTCATCCGGAGACACCTTTCTGGCAGGTGAAAGATTTGCCATACGGTACAGATTATGGGGTGGAATGTCTGTTGGGAAATATGAAAGAAAGTAACAATAAAAAGACTCAACATCATTTCAGTATGATGGAAGGAGAGGAATTAGCCCGTTTAAGCTATGGGGAAGTAACGCGCTGGCTTATACACTTGAACGCATATGCGGTCAATGTAAAAACTGATAAAAAAGATCCGGCCCCAGGATTGCCAACAGGGGTGGGGAGGCTTGGCCAGCTTGGTTTGATCATGGTAAATGGGGAAAACCTGTTCGAGATTCTGATGCTGAATTTATGTGCTCAGAATACAGATAAAGAGTTATGGGAGGAACCAAAACCGATTTGGGAACAGAAAATACGTATGGAACAAGGCTGTGACAGGGAAGAATTTGATAACCTTCCTGAATTATATACGATGCAGTCTAGGCGCATTATGTTAAAAAGAAATGAGGATGGTCATTTAATCGGATTCCGTGCTATGGGAGGAGATTTTTTACCATTTCGAGATAAATCCAATGAACCCATGACAATTTGGAAATGGAAGAAGGAAGATAAAAAAGCAGAACCACAATTTTCTCCCCAGATACACAACCCAGCGGTTCATGCGTGGAGGGAATTTCCAACACTGATAGATGCTACTGGCAGTGATGAGAAAAAAACGAAAAAAAGAATTCCAGGAGTGGTCCAGTGGATACAAGCGCTACAAAAAACAAGTTTAATTTCCACCGATTGTTTGATTACTTTTCGGATGATCGGAATGGTGTATGGTGACCAGATGAGCTATACCTATGGGGAATGTATAGAGGATACTCTTACCATGTCGATAAATTTACTAATGGATTTGAACAAAGTATGGAGAGGCCGGATTACGGAGCAGGTAGAGAAATGTCAGTCTGTGGCGTCAGAAGCGATGGATCGTGCTGCTTATCAGTTGTGTAAGCTTTTATATGGAAATATTGCAGCAAAAGGCAGCATAAAAGGATGTAATGGTAAGTCAGTATTATTTTTCTATAAACGGCCCATTTCGGGAATGGCTTGTGGGAATAAAACCGGAATCTGATAACGAGGAGAAACTGGAGGAATGGGAAAGACAATCCTACCAATATGCCAGAAAAACCATAGAGGACTATATAACTGATTTGGGAGTGGATCCTTATATTTATAGGGAAGAAGAGACGAAAGATGGAAGAAAAAGTTTGTTGACAATTCCGCAGATTATGAACAGATATTTATGGAAGCTGAGGCAAATTTACAAAATAATAGTTGATGAAAGGGGGGAAGGAAATGAGAATGAAAGCGGAAATTGAAAATTTTGTGGGAGGAAAAATACATATACTACAAGCGGAAGCAGACTCAGGAGGCGGAAAGGCGATGTTGGCAAATCTGAGGCAGGGAATCGGCCATGAGCCAGGAGAGCTTCCCCAACTTTGGGGAATTCTTTTGTCAGATATGCCGGAGAAATTTCAGAGTGAAAGTGGAAAGGCTACAAAGGAAGAGTGGGTGTGCTATGTCACCTTTACTTTGTATGCACTTCACCAGCAGGGTTATGATACCAGGAGTCAGAAGATGCACTCGGATGAGGAGATCAGCATAGGAACGGCAATGGTTAATCTGATAGCTACCTATGATGGTGATCCCAATGCAGAGCAAAGGATGGTACAGAAGCTGCGGACTCTTGCTACATCTGCGGATATGAAAGAATTATCCTACCATTTGCGGGGAATCGTGCAGCTGTTGAAAAGCAACAGCATTTCCCTAAATTATAAAAAATTGGCTGGAGATCTGTATGAGATGCAGTTTCCAGAAGGAAAGAAACGAGTGTGCTTAAGATGGGGACAGGACTTTTTTGGGGGAATAAGTAAGAGGGACAAGAGCGAGGATAAAAGCGAATAGGAGTGAAAGACAGATGGACAAAAATTTATATATGGATATTCATATTATTCAGACAGTTCCACCCAGTTGCGTAAACAGAGACGATACAGGAAGTCCCAAGATGGCGATGTATGGAGGGACGATGCGGGCGAGAGTATCTTCGCAGGCATGGAAAAGAGCTATGAGACAGATGTTTAAAGAGTTGTTTTCAGCGGATTTTATCGGGTATCGAACGAAAAGGCTTCCGGAACTGATTGCTGCCAAAATGTATGAAGGTCATGAGGAGCTTGATAGTGAAGCTGTTGGGAAAACGGTGAATGATGTATTGGCATTAGCTGGTGTCAAAGCGGGAGGCGATAAAAAGTCTACCCTCTTTTTTGCAAGTTCCCAGCAGATTAAAAATATTGCTGAATTGGCAGTAAAATACCATAAAGATACTTTTTCTAAAGAATCCAAAAAGAAAATATTCAAAGCAGATCTGGAAAAAGCAGTGAATGATAATCCTAGCGTAGATATTTTGCTGTTTGGACGGATGGCAGCAAGTAATGTCAGTTTGAATTATGATGCGGCGGCACAAGTGGCGCACAGCATATCGACTCATACCGTGAGTAACGAATATGATTATTTTACGGCAGTAGATGACTGTGGAGAAAAGGATACCGCTGGTGCAGGGCATCTGGGCACAGTAGAATTTAATTCGTCTACTTTATACCGCTATGCGACGGTGAATATCCGGGAATTGGCGGATAATCTGGAAGTAAATGAGCTGAAAATGGCGGTGAGGGGATTTACAGAAGCGTTTATCCGTTCCATGCCTACAGGTAGGCAAAATACGTTTGCTAACAGGACACTTCCTAGTCTGGTATACGTCGCAATGAGGGAGGATCAGCCAATTAATCTGGCAGGAGCTTTTGAAAGACCGGTAGTTGCCAGAGACAAGGGTTATGTGGAAGAATCAAAAAGGATATTAGCCGAATATGCAGGAAAAGTATATGCGGATTATGTGGCGGCTCCGTCTAAGGCGTGGGCAGTTGGTGGAACATGTGGAGATTTGGCAGAACAGGTAAATTTGGCAGAGCTTTTGGAAATGATTGAACAAGAAACGGGAAGGTATCTTGGGGAAGGGAAGTGACAAAGTGTACACGTTATTGCTTCGGTTAAGTGCGCCATTACAGTCATGGGGATCCGAATCCGTATATGATAACCGAGAAACGGATGATATGCCCACGAAAAGTGGAGTGATCGGAATGCTGGCGGCGGCTTTGGGAAGAAAAAGATCGGATTCTCTGGAGGATTTAGTGAAGCTGAAATTTGGTGTTAGAATCGATCAGCAGGGAAGGCGGTTGAAAGATTTTCAGATCACACAAATGGGCGAAAAATTAAATGCCAATCTTTCCTATCGTATTTATTTAAGTGATGCCATATTTCTGGTGGGACTAGAATGTGAGGATATCGATTTCTTAAAAAATCTGGAGGAAGCTCTTAGGCATCCAAGATTTGCAGTCTTTTTAGGTAGACGTTCCTGCCCTCCGACACAGCTTCTTGTATTAGGAATACGAGACAACAATTTATATCAGTCTCTTTTGGAGGAAGAGTGGCTGGTGCCAGACTGGAAAAGGAAAGCGTTTTTTCGCTATTCAGATAAACGAAATTTAAGAATTGTCGCCGATGCTATGGAAGGAACGGCAATTAAGAAAGATATGCCAATTTCATATTCGCCTTTCAGACGAGAATATGGATATCGGTACATAAGAGAGATGCCTGGAAAAACTGTGGAAAAAAATCCGTATTTTGTTTCAACAGATCAAGATCCTATGATGGAATTGAGGTGAGAGGGATGTATATTTCAAGAGTTCCATTGGATGTGTCAAGAAGAAAAACGCAGATTGCTCTGGTTTCACCTAATAAGATTCATGGTGCCGTAGAGGAAGCTTTTTCTGAAAAGCAGGACAGAAACTTGTGGCGAATTGATATACTGAAAGGTAGAACATATCTGCTGATCATAAGCGCTATGAAACCGGATTTGTCAAGAATAGCAGTTCAATTTGGTTTTGAGGAAGACTGGGGCGAGACGAAAGAATATGACGGATTGCTGAAACGTATTGATAAGGGATCGGCATGGCATTTTCGGTTGGCAGCAAATCCTGTTCATAGTGTTAAAGATGGAGAAAAGAGAGGAAAAGTTACAGCGCATACTTCGGAAAAATATCAACTGGAGTGGCTGAATCGTCAGGCAGCAAAAAAGGGATTTCGTATTTTGCCTGATGGGGCATATGTTGTGGAATCTGGCTGGAAGATTTTTAAAAAAGCAAATTTCCAGCAAAAAGTGCGTATTTTTGAAGCGGTGTATGAGGGAACATTGTATGTGGAAGATGTTGATGCTTTTAGAGATACACTTGTAAGCGGTATAGGCCGGGAAAAAGCGTATGGTATGGGTTTACTTACTGTTGTAAAAGCGGAGGTATAGATGAAAAATAAGGAAGGGAGAGAGAAACCAGGAATTTCGTCATTGCCGCGCATGCAAGATCGTATGACATTTATCTACTTAGAAAGATGCAAAATCAGTAGAGACAACACTACGATTACCGTGAAAGATGAAAGTGGAGTTACTTATATTCCGGCTGCGGCAATTTCCGTTTTACTATTAGGACCTGGGACTAATGCAACCCATAGGGCAATGGAGCTGATCAGTGATATGGGTGTTACTATTATTTGGACAGGTGAACATGGGGTTCGGTTTTATGCTTATGGGAGGGCGCTTACGAATCATGCAACGCTTTTACTTAAACAGGCACAGATGGTAAGCAATGAGAAAAAACATATTCAAGTTGCGAGAATGATGTATCAACTGAGATTTCCTAATGAAGATGTCTCAAAATTGACTATGCAGCAGTTGAGAGGAAGGGAAGGTAGTAGGATTCGTCGGATTTATCGGGAGCAATCAGAAAAGTGGAATATATCCTGGACAAAAAGAAATTATTGCCCAGATGATTATGAAAGCGGAGATCCTGTCAACCAGGCATTGTCTGCCGGAAATGCTTGCTTATATGGCCTTGCCCATGCGGTCATATGTGCTCTTGGATGTTCACCAGGATTAGGGTTCGTTCATGTGGGACATGAATTATCATTTGTGTATGATATTGCGGATCTATATAAAGCGGAAACAACAATCCCCATTGCTTTTGAGATAGCAGCAGACAAGGTGGAGGATATCGGGAGTGTTGTAAGACGAAGATTAAGGGAAGAATGGAAAAAGGGTCATATTTTAGACCGGATGGTTCATGATATAAAGTTTTTACTTTCAGATGGTCAGTGGCAGGAAGAGGATTATAAAAGTACGGTTTATCTTTGGGATAATATACAGGGTGAATTGGAGCATGGTATTTCCTATACAGAGGCAGGTGATGAAGGGTGATTGTGGTATGTGTCACCAATTGTCCGCCAGGGTTGAAAGGTGATTTGTCAAAATGGTTGTGTGAAGTGAACACAGGAGTCTATATAGGGAAATTAAGTGCTAAAGTGCGGGAAGAGTTATGGCTCAGGATTTGTGATAGTATCAGAACCGGGCAAGCAACCATGGTTTATTCTACAAACAATGAGCAGGGGTATGCATTTTTGACTCATAATACAACATGGATTGCGACAGATTATGAAGGAATTACTTTAATGAAACGTCCGCTACCATTAAATAATGATTCTATAAATAATACTTTGTGGAAGCCAGGGTTTAGTAAGGCATCGAAATATGGGAAAATGGGTGGTGGTAAGAAAAATAGAGTATCTGCTGACTATGTTATTATAGATGTGGAAACAACAGGGCTGGATTATGAGAAAGATAGGATCCTGGAAATAGGGCTATTGAAGATCAAAGGGAATGAAATAAAAGAACAATTACAATGCTTTGTGCAAGGTAAAAAAGCGATACCAAAAACGGTAACAAAATTAACTGGAATCACAAATGAGCTAATCGAAAGACAAGGGATTACAGAAGAAGAAGCGTTTGAGAAGATTCAGGAATTTATTGATTGTGATCTGGTTCTTGGTTATCAAGTACAATTTGATATAAATTTTATTTTCAGGATAGGAGAGCGGATAGGAAAACGTTTGATGATAAAAAGAACAAGAGATGTCTTACAGATTGCTCGTCAGAAAATAGATGAACTGGAAAATTATCAACTGAAAACGGTGGCAGAATACTTTTCTTTAGATGTCAGTAATATGCATAGGGCATTGACAGACTGCATATTAACTTATAAGATATATTTGGAACTAAATAAATTATGATGAAATGGGATGAAAGATCCTTATGTTTTCATCGTTTTTTTAGTGTGTTCCCCGCGTGAGCGGGGGTGATCCTAATGCAAAGCCCAATACATCCCCAATTATTAAGTGTTCCCCGCGTGAGCGGGGGTGATCCTGTTATCATCTATGAGGGAAAATGGCAGAATCAGTGTTCCCCGCGTGAGCGGGGGTGATCCTTTGTTTAGATGCTGGCCATTATGGAAAGTATAGTGTTCCCCGCGTGAGCGGGGGTGATCCTCGTTGATGATTATAACTTAGATTCCATTTTTCGTGTTCCCCGCATAAGCGGGGAGGATCTTACATAAAAAATGTGAATGCAATGAATAAAATGATTTGTATAAAGAACCAAAAGACCAAGAAGAAAGTTGAGTACTAAAACTAAATTTAGAGGAATCGAAAAAATGAAAGATAAAAAAGTATTGAATTTTGGTTCACTGAATATTGATTATACGTATACAGTCAGCCGCTTTGTCCGGGAAGGTGAAACGATTTCATCAAAGGACCTGAAATGTTATTCTGGAGGAAAAGGGCTGAACCAGTCGTTGGCTCTTGGAAGAAGTGGTGCGAAGGTATGGCATGCAGGCGCTGTAGGAGCAGATGGGAAATTTCTGGTGGAAGAACTGGAACAAGCTGGGGTGCATACAGAATATATTCACATGATGGAAGAACCTACCGGACATGCAATCATTCAAAAAACAGAGTCTGGAGAAAATGGGATTTTACTATACGGTGGTGCCAATCAAAAGATAACAAAAGCACAGATCGATGAAACGATGGAACATTTTGGGGAGGGAGATTTTTTGATTCTTCAAAATGAAATCAGTGAAACGATTTATCTGATGGAGCAGGGCTACGCAAAAGGAATGCGGATTGTTTTTACCCCAGCACCGATGAATGAGAGTGTCAGAGAATATCCAGTTGCCTATACAGAGTATCTGGTACTGAATGAAACGGAGGCAGAAGGCTTTTGTGGGAAAGGCAGTCTGGAAGAAGCGATAAAAAAGCTGTCTGAAAAGTTTCCATCGGTGAAGATTATTCTGACCTTGGGAAAACAAGGAGCCTGGTATATACATGGAAAAGAAACATATTTTCAGCAGATTGTAGAGGTACCGGTTGTCGACACAACGGCGGCCGGTGATACGTTTACAGGATATTTTGTTGGTGCCATAATAAGGGGAATGGAGATATGGCAGGCGATGGCAATGGCAGCGGCGGCAGCTGCCATCGCAGTATCGCGTCCGGGAGCGGCGCCTTCTATTCCGGTTTGGGATGAGGTAAAATATGTGATAAATACCATAAAATAACAGTTCAAAGGCAGCAAAGAATCCATTAAGTTATAGAAGGCTGAGCGGGATTCTTTGCTGCTTTTTGATGGATGAAACCGTAGTCCGTTACATGCCATCTCGAGAAAGCTCGTCATAGCATTCTCTGAGAACCCTACAGGAGGTTCCCAATCTGTCATTTTCTTCCGGAGTTAGGGATAATTTGAGCACCCGCTGCACGCCGTTTTTATTAATGATACAGGGAACTCCGGAAAACACATCGGTTTGTCCATACTCCCCTTTCAGCATAGCAGAAACCGTAAGAACACTATTTTCGTCGCCGAGAATTGCTTTGGTGATTCGGGTCAGAGCCATACCGATACCATAATAAGTAGCGTGCTTGGCTTCGATGATTTTGTATGCGGCTTCCTGAACTTCTTTTTCGATTTCTGTTAATTGCTGTCTGTCAATTTCAGGATTATCTGCGCATAGTTCCAGAATGGATTTTGTGGCTATTTGAGCCTGACTCCAAGGTACGAACTCGCTATCTCCATGTTCTCCCATGACGTAGGCATGAACATTTTTCGGATCGACCCGTAGATATTCACCCAAAAGATAACGTAGTCTGGCTGTGTCTAATGCCGTGCCAGTGCCAAGTACTTTTCTGGGATTAAAACCTGATAACATGTAGGTGATTTTGGTCATGATATCAACCGGATTGGTAGCAACAAGAAAAATTCCATCAAATCCAGAAGCAGTGACCGGTTCGATAATGGATTGGAATACTTTGGCATTTCGTTTGAGAAGAGCGAGTCGGGTTTCGCCTGGTTTTTGAGCGACTCCGGCACTAATCACTACAATATCGGCATCTTTACAGTCTTCGTATTCTCCCGCATAGATTTTCATGTTGGCGGCAGAGAAGGCAAGCCCATGATTTAAGTCCATAGCCTCGCCCTCGGCTCGTTTTTTATCCAGATCAAGCAGAACCAATTCATCACAGACATTCTGATTTAAAAGGGCGTAAGCATAACTCATTCCGACCATTCCCGTGCCCACTAATACGACTTTTCGCTTGTCATTAATCATAATCAGACCTCTTTTTTATATAATTTTAGTTGTTTTGATGATATACTCTTAGTATTCCAGATTGCGGGAAAAATATGAATTTGATATTGACAAAAGTCTTCTGCCATTTTATACTTTATCTAGTGTGTTACTGATAAAGAAGTTCTATCAGGCATAAACTACCCATAACGCGGCAATATTGCTGTGGAAAGGGGGTTTATGCCTTTTTGCTGTGTATGGGTAGTATGATGTTGCACAAATCCAAAAAAGAAAGCAGGGAAAAGAAATGAAAGACAAGATTTTTGGTGTATTACAGCGGGTCGGACGTTCCTTTATGCTTCCGATCGCCATTCTTCCAGTAGCAGGGCTTCTGCTGGGAATTGGCGGTTCCTTTACAAACGCAACCATGATTCAGGCATATCATTTGGAGGCGATTCTGGGACCAGGCACATTGTTGAACGGTTTTTTGAACATTTTAAACAGTTGTGGTAATGTGGTTTTTGAAAATTTACCTTTGTTGTTTGCCATTGGGGTAGCGGTAGGTATGGCAAAGCAAGAAAAAGAAGTGGCAGCACTGGCCAGTGTGATTGCTTTTTTTATCATGCATACAGCGATTCATGCATTATTGGTGCTTTCTGGCAAATTGGTGACAGCTCCGGAAGTGATGGATGCTACTGGAAACGCCCTGGCAGGAATGGTCGGATCGGTAGAACAGACTGTTGGAATGCTCGATGGATCGGTGACAAAGGTGTTGGGGATTTCCTCTTTGCAGATGGGCGTGTTTGGCGGCGTGATTGTGGGCCTGGGAGTAGCGGCTCTGCATAATAAATATTATAAAATTCAGCTTCCCCAGGTATTGTCATTCTTTGGCGGAACTCGGTTTGTACCGATTGTCTGTAGTGTAGTGTATATTTTTGTGGGAATTTTAATGTATTTTGTGTGGCCGGTGATCCAGACGGGAATTTATGGACTGGGAGCATTGGTGAATAGTTCCGGTTATGTGGGAACCTGGATTTATGGAATTATTGAGAGAGCATTGATTCCTTTTGGATTGCATCATGTATTTTATATGCCTTTCTGGCAGACAGCAGTGGGCGGTCAATTGGAAGTGGGAGGTCAGATGATATACGGCGCCCAGAACATTTTCTTTGCTCAGTTGGCTCATGTGGGGGAGATTACTCATTTTAGTGTTAATCCGGGAACACGCTTTATGACAGGAAAATTCCCCTTTATGATTTTTGGACTTCCGGGGGCAGCGCTTGCCATGTACCAGGTATCAAAGCCGGAGAAAAAGCAGGCGGCGGGAGGTCTTTTGGTATCAGCAGCGCTGACAGCTATGTTGACAGGTATAACAGAGCCTCTGGAATTTACTTTCATTTTTGTGGCTCCATTTTTATATGCGGTTCACAGTGTGTTGGCAGGCGCCGCTTACATGCTGATGCATATCCTGAATGTGGGTGTGGGGATGACATTTTCTGGCGGAATCATTGACCTGACACTGTTTGGTATTCTGCCTGGTGCAAGTAAAACCAGTTGGTACTGGATCCTGGTGGTTGGCGTGGTGTATTTTGTCGTGTACTTCTTCCTATTCAAATATTTGATTCTGAAGTTTGATTTGAAGACGCCAGGGAGAGATGATAGTGAGGAAGTCAAATTGTATCGCAGAAGCGATGTGGACGCAAGAAAAGGTACGGATGGTGGGCAATCGGCAGTGGACGAGCGCTCTCAGATGATTCTCAATGGTCTTGGCGGACGGAAAAACGTGGTGGATGTAGACTGTTGTATTACTCGTCTGCGCTGTACGGTTAATAAACCTGAGTTGGTAAATGAAGATATTTTAAAGAAAACGGGTGCGGCAGGAGTGATAAAAAAGGGACAGGGCGTGCAAGTAATCTATGGACCTACGGTACCAAACATTAAAGCGGATTTGGTGGCTTATATGCCGTCAGCTCCTGATGTGGAGTATCATGAAGAAGCGAAGTCCAAAGAAGAAAAAGCCAGTAGTCAAAATACAGCAGCAGGTAATCAGGCAAATGAAAAATCTTCGTCAGAAAAGTCAACAGGCGCATCGGCTGACGGTGGAAAACATATTCCTTTGTACAGCCCATTTACCGGAAAGGTAGAATCCATTGAGCATGCACCGGATGTAACCTTTGCCCAAAAGATGATTGGCGATGGATTTATGGTGATGCCGGATACTGGAGAGGTGTTGGCTCCTTGCGATGTAGAAGTGGCTTTTGTATTTCCTACTGGTCATGCAATGGGACTGAAGACCACCGACGGCATAGAGTTTATGTTGCATATTGGTGTGGATACGGTGAAATTGGAAGGGAAAGGTTTTGAGCCACAGGTCAAAGATGGAGCTCATGTAAAACGGGGAGAATGTTTGCTGAAGTTTGACCTGGAATATGTAAAAAATAATGCGGTATCAGAAGCTTGTATGGTGATCTATACAGCTCTGCCAGAAGGAGCGTCGATCGTAGTGCCGGAGGAGAAGGGACTGAAGGCGCTGGATCATGCGGCAGATCTGATAGGAATTTAAATGAGGGAATGGTATCCTCAGCAGATAACCGTGTGTTTTCTTGTCTACAGAGGATAGTTTAGAAACAGAGCGATAAATTTATGTGACAGTAAATTTATACAGGACAAATGTGGGGAGATATGTTAATATAAAGTATGGTCCGGCCATGCAGCGATTTCTGGAAACAGGACACTGTATGGCCGGATTGTTACAGAAAGCCTGTTTTTCGGAAATAAAATTGGCAGAATATTCTCAGTGGACAAGAGGGCACTTGGGGCGTGTGTCTCCTTGTCCACTGAGGGTAGAGAAGGGTTATGAAAACAGAGCATCGGGTAAATGGGGGAAAGCGGTATGTATCGTGTAATCAAGGTGTTAAACAATAACGGGGTACTGGTTTACGATATGAAACGGCAGGAGGAGGCGATTCTGCTCGGAAATGGCATTGGTTTTGGCAAAAAGATTAATGAACGTTTTGAGAGGGATGAAAATACAAAGCGCTACACGATTGTGGACCGGAAAGAGAAAATGCGAACGGGTCGCCAGGTTTTAAGCGACATGGATCCGGCGTTTCTGGAGTTGGCTGGCCGGATTGTGGAGTTGGCTAGAACCGAATGGGGGGAGTTAAATCCCAATATTCTGATTCCATTGGCCGATCACATCGCGGTGGCGGTTGAGCGTATGCAGAATGGTATTCTTTTGAAAAATCCGTTTCATGGGGATATTCGTGTTTTGTATCCGGAAGAATTTCAGATTGCTTTAAAGGCCCGTGATATGGTGCAGGAGATTTCTGGTTGTGCTTTGTGCCAGGATGAGGTAGGGTATATTGCTCTCCATATCCGGGCCGGTCGGATGGACGAAAAACTGGAAGAATCTCTGCAGATGGTTACGGTAATGCGAATGGTGGTGGCGATGGTGGAAGATTCACTGGGATTAAAGCTGGATCCCCATTCGTTTATGTTTGAAAGATTTATGACACATTTGCGTTATTTAGTGGTCCGGATTCGGGATGGGGAATCGATCCATTTGGATATGGATGAGTATGCACGGAAACAGTTTCCCCGCTCGTATGAACTGGCGCAGCAAATCTGTGTGAAGCTGGAAAAAGAGCTTCACAAAAGAGTGCCACGAGAGGCTGTAGGGCATTTGGGGATTCATATTGAACGTCTGTGTGTGAGGTGATTTCATGGATTGTTATTTTGCACCCATGGAGGGAGTTACTGGTTATGTATATCGAAATGCCCATCATAAATTTTATGGCGGAATCAGCCGGTATTATACCCCGTTCATTGCACCGAATTTGTCCCGGAAATTGACATCCCGGGAACTGAATGATGTATTACCAGAGCACAATTCGGGAATATGTGTGGTACCTCAGATTTTGACGAATCGTGAGGAAGATTTCGTATGGGCAGCTGAAAAATTGCAAAAATTAGGTTATAAAGAGGTCAATCTGAATTTGGGATGCCCATCCGGTACTGTGGTAACGAAAAATCGTGGAGCCGGATTTCTGTCTCTACCATCAAAACTGGATCAATTCCTGGAGATAGTGAGTGAGCATATGGGACAATTGGGAATGAAATTTTCTATAAAAACGCGGATTGGCAGGAGCGATCCGGCGGAATTTCAGGAACTTTTGAAAATTTTCAATCGATATCCTCTGGAAAGGTTGATTATCCATCCCCGTGTTCAAACGGATTTTTATCGGAATCATCCCAATTGGGAGGAGTTTGAGAGAGCCGTGAAAGAAAGCAAAAATCCACTTTGTTATAATGGAGATATTTTTACATCCGAAGATTATATGGCTTTTAAAAGAGTATTTCCGAAAGTGGATACCATCATGCTGGGTCGGGGGCTTTTGAAAAATCCGGGGTTGGCAAAGGAGCTTAAAGGAACGATAAAATATAGCCACGAGAATGAAAAGAGGCAGCGTTTAAGAGATTTTCATGATACCATTTTGGCGGGCTATCGGGAGGCGATTCCTGGTGACAGGAATGTGCTTTTTAAAATGAAGGAGTTGTGGTCTTATCTGGGAGAGCTGTTTGAAGGGGGAGAGCGTCCTTTAAAAAAGATAAAAAAGGCCAACAGAATAGAAGATTATAGGGCTGCCGTGGAGCTGCTTTTTGCGTGTGGATTTAAGACGATGAATTTTGAGGATTAAAGGGATTTTTTGGTTTTGTAAATTTTCACTTTTCTATTTTGCCGATCTGTGCTATACTTACCCCGATATCATGTCAGAGATAAAGAATGCCGAATGTTCTGGCAGATGTCATAAAATAAAATAAAAAGCAGAGTAGGTCTGTGCGCGTTAAGTGCCGGGTGGACGGGGAGTTGCCAGCCGGACGAAAAGAACAGAAGTTCTTGCGGTGCATGGTCCGCATCCCGCTGCAAAGAGGATAATTGCCGGAATTATCTCCTTTGTGCCGCGAGAGGTCTGCAAAGGAGGTAATTTTTATGAGAAAATTAGCAACTTTGTTCACCGATTCGTACAACGAATTGAAACATGTGAGAACACTCACTCTGACGGGGATGATGGGAGCTGTCTCGGTTGTCCTAGGGTATCTGACACTGGCAATTGGCGATTATATTAAGATTGGTTTTTCCACGATTGCCAATCAGCTCGTCTATTATTTGTTTGGACCAGTAGTGGGAGGAGCGTTTGGAGGAATGCTTGATATTCTCAAATATCTGGTAAAACCGACCGGGCCTTTTTTTCCAGGATGGACATTAGGCGCATTGCTTGCCGGAGTGATCTATGGAGTCTTTTATTATAAAAAGTCCATATCCTTGTGGCGAGTGTTGGCAGCGGAGCTTGTGGTTTCGGTTCTCTGCAATATGTTATTGGGGACTTACTGGCTGACTTTGATGTATGGTAATCGCTTCTTTGATTTGTTCTGGTTACGGGTACAGAAAAATCTAATTATGTGGCCGATTAATTCTCTTATTTTTTTCACGATAGCTAAAAATATGGAAGCTGCCGGAATTTTCCGTATTATGAAAGAATTCCGAAGAACTTCTTCGTAATAATGAAAGGAATGTACGGCATAATTTTGCATATATTGAGACAAAGGGGCTTGGAAAGGTGACAACAGATGCAAATTTATGTAGTAAAAGAGGGAGACAATGTGGACTATATTGCATCCTCCATGGGAATTCCGGTGGATGCCCTGATTTATGATAATCAGATTGAATATCCTTATCGCCTGGCTGTTGGCCAGGCACTTTTTATTGGGGAATATTCCGGAAAATTTACTGGTGACGGATACTATCAGCGGAGGGAAAATGGGGAGCGAAAAAACCGGATTCCGTTGTATGTCAGTGGATATGCGTATCCTTATATTTCGGATAAAGTGTTGGAAGAAACATTGCCAGAGCTGACGGCGATCTATATATTTTCTTATGGCTTTACAACAGAGGGAGAGTTGGTGCCGCCTTCCCGCAATGAAGACTGGATGATTGCAGCTGCCCACCAGCAGGGAGTACGACCTGTATTGACGCTGACTCCGCTAGGAAGTGATGGACGTTTTAATAATAATCTGGTAGCGGCGTTAGTACGAGATCAGGCAATGCAAAGAAAGCTTTTGTGGGAGCTGGGTTCTGTGATGCAGCAAAAAGGATATGGGGGACTGGATATTGATTTTGAGTATATTCAGGCAGAGGATCGGGGGGCTTTTGCTGGATTTGTAGAATTTGCCACACAGGTGATGAATCTGTTTGATTATCCGGTCAGTGTGGCATTGGCGCCAAAGACCTCAAGAGATCAGCCAGGACTTTTGTATGAAGGAGTGGATTACCGGTTGCTGGGGGCGGTAGCGAACCGAGTAATGTTGATGACTTATGAGTGGGGGTATACCTATGGTCCACCTATGGCGGTAGCTCCCCTCAATATGGTGCGACGAGTGGTGGAATATGCCATATCAGAAATACCAAAAGAGAAGATCAGTCTGGGAATTCCTAATTATGGGTATGATTGGCCGCTTCCCTATGTGCGGGGGACGACAAAGGCGACGACAATCGGGACATTAGAGGCAATTCAGCTGGCGATTGATCATGGTGTAGAGATTCGTTTTGATGAGATAGCGCAATCACCATATTTCCGTTATTGGCAGTATGGAATTCAACATGAGGTATGGTTTGAGGATGTGAGAAGTTTGCAGGCAAAATTTGAACTGGTGAAGGAGTACGATTTAAGCGGAGTGGGGTACTGGCAGTTGATGCGATACTTTCGAGCAAATTGGCTGTTGTTAGAAGAAATGTTTGTAAGAGAGAGGGGATATCGGTGAAAGGAGAATCAAAGAGCCGCAAAATGAATGGTTCTTTTTTAGAAAATACCATTTGGAGGAAGGAGATAAAACACTATCTTGTTCCTTCCTCCAAAACGGAATATTTTCAAGGCTAAACTTAATGACATGGGGCGAAAATTAGCCGTTAGACATTTCTGATATAGCAGTTACAATGTCAGCAATTTGTCAGCAGCTTCGTCAATCCAGGATTCTTCCAGATATTCGATGGTTCCGGCGTCTACACGTTCGGCAATGGCCGGGGTGATGGGTAACTTGGCTAAGACGGGCAAGCCGAATTCCTTGGCAATCTCATCAATGTGGCTTTCACCGAAGACAGAGATCCGCTTTTTGCAGTCCGGACATTCGAGATAGCTCATATTCTCTACCAGGCCAAGGATCGGGATGTCCATCTTTTTGGCCATATTTACGGCTTTTGAGACAATCATAGAGACTAACTCCTGAGGAGAGGTGACGATGATGATTCCATCTACCGGCAGGGATTGGAACACCGTCAAAGGTACATCGCCAGTTCCCGGCGGCATATCGACAAACATATAATCCACGTTCTCCCACAGGGCTTCCTGCCAGAATTGCTTGACGGCGCCAGCGATGACCGGTCCTCTCCAAATCACAGGATCGGTATCATGGTCTAAAAGCAGGTTCGCTGACATGATATCGATACCAGTAGCGGTAGTGGCGGGAATCATCAGACCATCCGGAGTGACGCTGATGCCGTCGGTGCCAAGTCCGAAAGACTTAGGGATAGACGGTCCCGTGATGTCAGCATCCAAAATTGCGGTATGTTTGCCTCTGGCATTCATCTTGACAGCCAGCAGAGAGGTTACTAAAGATTTGCCGACACCGCCCTTGCCGCTGACAATGCCGATAACTTTGCCAACGGAACTAGCCGGATTTAATGGTTCTAAAAAGCTGGTGCGATCTGCGGTGCGACTGCTGCAGTTTTCTCCACAAGAACTGCAGTCATGGGTACAATTTGCACTTGCTTCACTCATATGAAATACCTCCTATTCATGCCGCACGGCTTATGGCTTTTTGAATGTCATATCTGTGCAGCGTTCAAATAACAATACCAGAAAAGGATACCACATTTACGGAAAAAGGAAAAGCCCTCTCGGACAGATTTTTTACTTGCATCCAGGGAGAGAACGAGGTATCATGAAAGAGAAAATAAGAAAATAAAAATAGCTGTATACAGAAAGAGGAATAGGATATATGGAGAGGAAAAGCGCCAATCGTTCGGTTGTGTTACGTATCATGATGGTGATTTGCCTGATCGTGTTTTTGGTCAGTGGATTTTTGCTGATACGGGATTTTGTTCGGAGTAACCGGCAACAAGAGACATTTGATGAGCTCAGTGAGCGATTTGTCGGTGAGCAGATATCAGAAGATGCGCTAAAGGAGGCTATAGATAGCAAAGAAGAGGAGCTGACAAAACAACAGAAATGGAAGCTGTGGTGGGAGGAGACAGCCCAGGAGCGTTTTGCCGTTTATCATTCCATGAAAGAAGAAAATTCAGATATGATCGGTTGGGTTCGTATTGAGGGGACCAATATTGATTATCCGGTGATGCAAAGTCCAAATCAGAGAGATTATTATCTGCACCGGGACTTTTATAAAAAAAAGAGTAGTTATGGCACGCCCTATCTTTCAGAGATTTGCAGGTATGAGAATCCCAGGACCAGTTTGCTCATCAGCGGGCATCATATGAAAAATGGCTCTATGTTTGCTTCTCTTCAAAACTACACAGAATATACATTTTATACCGAACATCCTTATGTACAGTTTGATACGATGGACGAGGCAGGGAGTTATGAAGTGGCGGCAGTGATTAAACTAAGTGCATCCGGAGATCAGACAATATGGCAAAACCTTCTGTTTCCCCAGAAAGAAGGGGATTTTGAGCAGGCATGGAACCGGGTAAAAGAGCAATCTTTTTATGATATTGGGATTGAACTTACAAAAGAAGATGAATTGTTGGCGTTGGTGACTTGTGAATATACATTGAAGAATGGCAGAATCCTGTTAATTGCTAAAAGAATTTGAGAGACAGCAGGGAAAATGCGATGACATGTTTACGAAAGCATGGATAATAAACAAAAGTAAGGGGTGTACTTATGAACATGAGCATGAATCCTAACAGTGATTTACATCAATCGGCAGTCAATGTTCCGGATCTGGCCCAGGTGCCTGAGGCGCTTTTACACCAGGCACGGGAATTTCAGGAAGCGATCATGATGTATTCCTGTGCGATTCGGGAAGTGAAGACGAAACTGGAAGTATTGAATGATGAATTGTCTGTACGCAATCAGCGAAATCCGATTGAGATGATTAAATCCCGGGTAAAAAAGCCATTGAGTATTGTGGACAAGCTTCATCGTCGGAATTTGCCGGTGACTCTGGACTCTATGGTCAACCATCTAGACGATGTGGCAGGAATCCGGGTGATCTGTTCTTTTGTGGATGATATTTACAGTATTGCACGGATGCTTGTCAGCCAGGACGATATTCGGGTGGTTGCCGTGAAAGATTATATTGAACATCCAAAACCAAACGGCTATCGCAGTTATCATCTGATTTTAGAAGTTCCCGTATTCTTTTCGGATCGCAAGAAAGATATGCGAGTAGAAGTGCAGATTCGCACCATTGCCATGGATTTTTGGGCAAGTCTGGATCATCAGTTGAAGTATAAAAAAGATATCGGAGTAGATGCGGATGAGATTGGCGAAGAACTGAGAAAATGCGCGGAGGTAATCGCCAAGACCGACCGTCATATGCTGCTGATTCGTAAAAGTATTGAGGCTCAGAATGGAAAGATAAGATAAAAATCAATACCAATAATAGGACAGGGTTTCGGTGATTCGGAATCCTGTCTTTTTGTAGAGAGAGACAGCAGGGAGGTTATCAGCAGAGACGTGCAGGAGGAGCCGTTTTAGTCCATTTTCCTGCTGAAGACGAGTCAGCAGCTGACAAAGTAGCATCAGGCCAAAGCCCTGTCCGCGTAGTCGGTCGGCGATCTCGACTTGATGGAGGCAGAGAACACCTGGAGAAACCGGAGAAGTCAGACAGGAGCCGATAACATCTGCCGAGGAGGAAAAAGAAAGCTTCCAGATGGCATTTTCTGAAAAAACAGATTCCGGTGCGAGAAGCTTTGCATGATGTTGCGTGGATGGCGTACATGGGAGCGATACAGAAAGCTCCCGCTCCATCCGCAATTCCTGGTGGGACAGTTCGGCGCCTAGAGCTTTGAGAGCAGCGAGGGTATCGGTACAACTGCCAGATACCGGAAACAACAGGTCGCATTCTTGGCAGCTTTCCAGCGCTAACGCGAGAAGACGGGAAAAATATCCCTTCTGCCTGTGAGCCGGATGGGTAAAGGCAACGCACTCGTAGGTAGTGTCATCCAGAGAAAGTAAGGCCAACGCACTGAGCAGATGCGAAGAAGAGTCACTGAGAAGGTAGTGGACAGAAACACCATCCTCAGAATCGATAGGATAGGACAGGGAAAGAGAGTCATGTTTTTGACAGAGGCGAACTAAAGAAAGGAGCGCTTGTTGCTGGTCTGTGGTGAGGTGGGAGGTCTGATGAATGGCAGGGGACATGGAGAGGATCCTTTCTGTGGTTTTTATTGAGATACCATTTTATTGTTGGAGGTCATTGGGTGGAAGATACCTGTTATGGAAATGGAACCAGATTTCTGCCCAATGGATTTTCCCCCAATACTGGCCTGTGACCAGTAATAGGAGTATATAGAAAATACACAGAAAATACAAGTGGTTAATTGTTATTTAATGAACGAAGTGATAGAATAAGGGTGCTGTTTGCCGACTGCCTTTCATAGGACGGTAGATTTTGTAACTTGGTAATAGTAAGAAAGAAGGAAACCTGATATGCGATATGTAAAAGAATGTGCAGTGATTTTGGGGATTACTCTAGTGGGAGAGTGGATGAATGATACGCTGCCGTTTCCGGTTCCGGCCGGAGTCTACGGTCTGTTTTTGATGTTGTTTTTGTTTTGTTTGGGAGTACTGAAATTGGAACAGGTGGAAGCAACGGGAAATTTTCTGTTGGATATCATGCCAGTACTGTTTGTACCGGCGGCGGTGGGACTGATGGAAAGCTTTGAGCAGCTTCGCCCTGTGCTTGTGCCAGTGGCAGGCGTTTGCGCGATTTCGACGCTGGTGGTGATGGGAGTTACTGGGGGGATAGCAGAGGTATTTCTCAAAAGAATGGGAAACAAAAAGACGAAGAACCGGAAAAAGAGTAGGGAAGGAAGGGGAGAGAGGAAATGAGCTTTGCGGGAGATTCCCTGTATTTTGGCGTTGTGATCAGTTTGTTGGCCTACTGGTGGGGGCTGTGGCTGAAAAAAAAGCTGGGATGGGCCGTACTCAATCCGATCCTGGTGGCAGTGGTGTTGGTGATTGTGGTATTAAAGCTTTTGCGGGTGGATTATGCAGATTATAATGAAGGAGCACAATATATCAGTTATCTGTTGACACCAGCTACGGTTTGTCTGGCAATTCCACTGTATAAACAGTTAGCGCTGTTGCGGCAGAATTTGCTGGCAGTAGTGATAGCCATCGCAGCGGGAGTTGCGGCCAGTGCCGTGAGTATTTTTCTGCTGTGTCTGCTATTTCGGATGGAGCATGTTTATTATGTAACGTTGCTGCCCAAGTCAATTACCACAGCAATCGGTATGGGAGTCAGCGAAGAGGCAGGGGGGATTGTGACGATCACAGTAGTGTGCATCATCGTCACGGGTATTTTGGGAAATATTATTGGAGAAACGGTATTTAGGTTTTTGCATCTGGAAAATCCGATTGCCCGCGGGTTGGCGTTGGGGACCTCGGCTCATGCGGTGGGGACAGCAAAAGCACTGGAGTTGGGAGAGATTGAAGGAGCAATGAGTAGTCTGTCAGTAGCTGTGGCTGGATTGATGACTGTGGTGGTGGTTCCGCTAGTTTCTAACTGGATTTAGACTTGAAACGCTGGTGGTGATATGCTAAAATGGAAAAAATTGACCAACGGCAGGTGACTGCGAGAGTGTTGGGCAGTTGCAGGGCCAGATAAAGTTTAAGGAGGATCGTATGATTCAACAGCTGATTCAGAAGATACAAAAGACCAAGGCTCCGTTGTGTGTTGGGCTGGACCCGATGTTGGGGTACATTCCAGAACATATTCTGAAAGCGTCATTTCAGGAATTTGGCGAGACACTGGAGGGAGCCGCCAATGCGATTTGGCATTTTAATAAAGAAATCGTGGATCATACCTGGGATTTGATTCCCTGTGTGAAGCCACAGATTGCCATGTATGAGCAGTTTGGTATTGAGGGACTGAAGGTGTATGCGCGGACGATCCGCTATTGTCAGGACAAGGGACTTCTGGTGATCGGGGATGCTAAGCGCGGGGATATCGGGTCGACTTCCGCTGCCTACGCGACCGCCCATCTGGGGAAGGTGAAGGTGGGAGAATCTTGGCATACAGCCTTTGACACAGAGTTTTTGACCGTCAATCCTTATCTGGGAACGGATGGTGTGAAGCCTTTTGTGGATGTGTGTAAGGCGGAGGACAAGGGGATTTTCGTATTGGTAAAGACTTCCAATCCTTCTAGTGGTGAGTTTCAAGATCGGCTAATCGATGGCAGACCTCTGTACGAGCATGTAGCGGACAAAGTTGTGGAGTGGGGGGCAGATTGTATGGATGGGGAGTACAGCAATGTAGGCGCTGTGGTAGGAGCTACCTATCCGGAGATGAGCGCGGTGCTCAGAAAGCAGATGCCACACACTTATTTTCTGGTACCAGGCTATGGCGCACAGGGAGCAACGGCTGGAGATCTGCGCCCCTGTTTTGACGATAATGGGCTGGGGGCGATTGTAAATTCTTCGAGAGGTATCATTGCGGCATATCGTCAGGAAAAGTACGCCAAATTCGGATCGGAACATTTTGGGGAGGCTTCAAGGCAAGCGGTGATAGATATGGCGGCGGATATCAATAGTGTATTGTAAGTAGAAAGTGTTGTTTCAGAATGGGAGTGGTTGCAGGAGAAATGACCGAAATCGGGGTGACAGGAGGTTGTCATGGAGAAAAATAAGAAAACCGGCAAGTGGAAACAAAAGGTCCCAGTGATCTCACAGGAGTGTTTGGCCAGTGGTGTTTACAGTATGTGGATAGAGGCTGCGGATATGGCAGCGGCGGCGAGAGCTGGACAGTTTTTCTCTCTGTACACGAAGGATGCCAGCCGGCTGCTGCCTCGTCCGATTAGTATTTGTGAGATCGACAGGGAGCAGGGCCGGTTGCGATTCGTGTATCGTGTGGTAGGGGCTGGCACGAAAGAATTTTCTCGGTATTGCCCAGGAGACGATATTACAGTGTTGGGACCGCTAGGAAATGGTTTTCCGGTAGAAGAAGATCCAAAGAGGAGGGCCTTTTTGGTGGGGGGTGGGATCGGGATTCCGCCGATGCTGCAGCTTGCTAAGGAACTTTCGTGTGAAAAGCAGATTCTTTTAGGATATCGAGACGAGTTGTTTTTGAACCGGGAGATGGAGAGGTACGGCAATGTATGGCTGGCTACTGAGGATGGGAGCGCCGGTACGCAGGGGAATGTACTAGATATTATTCAGGAGCATGGTCTGATAGCGGATGTGATCTATGCCTGTGGGCCGACTCCGATGCTGCGGGCCTTAAAGGAATATGCCGCACAGAATTCCATGGAGTGTTGGATTTCGTTAGAGGAGCGGATGGCCTGCGGCGTGGGAGCTTGTCTGGCTTGTGTCTGTCAGTCAAAGGAGGTGGACAGACACTCCCATGTCCATAATAAGCGGATCTGCAAGGACGGGCCGGTTTTTGCGGCATGGGAGGTGGAACTGTGATAAACACGAAAGTAACGTTGGCTGGAGTAGAGTTAAAAAATCCGGTGATGACGGCTTCCGGAACTTTTGGCAGCGGCGCGGAATACGGGGAGTTTATCGATCTGAATCGTCTGGGGGCTGTGGTGACGAAAGGGGTAGCCAATGTGCCATGGGCGGGCAATCCGACTCCACGGATTGCAGAGGTCTGTGGCGGGATGCTCAATGCCATTGGACTGCAGAATCCTGGCATTGATGTGTTTGTAAAACGAGATATTCCGTTTTTGCAGCAATATAACACGCGAATCGTTGTCAATGTCTGCGGAAAGACGACAGAAGATTATCTGGAGGTTGTGGAACGCTTGGGCGAGGAACCCGTAGATTTTCTAGAGATCAATATTTCCTGTCCTAATGTCAAAGAAGGCGGGATTGCCTTCGGTCAGGATCCCAAAGCTGTGGAGGCGATCACGCGGGCAATTCGGGAGCGGGCGAAACAACCGGTGATCATGAAACTCAGTCCCAATGTCACGGATATCGGTGAGATGGCGCGAGCAGCAGAGGCCGGCGGGGCGGATGCCATTTCGCTTATCAACACTTTGACTGGAATGAAGATCGACATCAAACGGCGCTGTTTTGTGTTGGCGAATAAGACCGGGGGTATGTCGGGTCCGGCGATCAAGCCGATTGCAGTGCGGATGGTTTATCAGGCGGCATGCGCGGTGAAGCTTCCGATCATTGGCATGGGGGGAATTGCCACGGCAGAGGACGCTCTGGAGTTTATCATGGCTGGGGCTACGGCAGTCTCGGTGGGTACGGCCAATTTCTTCAATCCTTATGCAACCGTGGAGATTGTGGAAGGAATTGAAAAATATATGCAGGAAAATGGTGTTACGGATATGACAGAATTGATTGGTTGTGTGAAATAAAGAGAGGAGAACACAAAAAACGGGGAGCTATAAAAGGGCAATTGAGACAAAAAGAAAAGAGGGGAGCAGAGAAAAGATGGAAGCATATAAAAAAGAATTTATTGAGTTTATGATTGACAGCGAGGTGTTGAAATTCGGAGATTTTATCACGAAGAGCGGGCGGAAGACTCCGTTTTTCATCAACACGGGATTTTACCGGACAGGAGAGCAGTTGCGCCGTCTGGGAGGATATTATGCCAAAGCGATTGCAGGAGATTTCGGGGTGAATTTTGATGTGTTGTTTGGGCCGGCCTACAAAGGCATTCCGTTGACGGTGGCAGCTTCGATGGCACTCAGTGAGCTGTATGAGGCGGATATCAAATATTGCTCAAACCGCAAGGAGGTCAAGGATCATGGAGACAAAGGTATATTGTTGGGGAGCCCGATTCAAGATGGCGATAAGGTGTTGATTATTGAGGATGTCACCACAGCAGGCACTTCGATCGAGGAGACATTGCCGATCCTTCGGGCCCAGGGAAAGGTGGAGGTGCTGGGTCTGGTGGTGTCTGTAGATCGGATGGAGCGGGGACAGGGAACGAAGTCGGCATTTCAGGAAATTGAAGAAAAGTATGGTTTTCGGGCAACGGCTATCGTGACCATGGCAGAGGTGGTAGAACACCTCTATAATCGTCCGTATAAGGGGAAGATTATCATTGATGATGCACTAAAGGCGGCTATTGATGCATATTATGAGCAATATGGTGCAAAGTAGTAACAGTTCAGTAAGGAGCAAGTATATGGAGAGAATTTATAAGACCATGAGGAACACAGGAGCGTGCAGTATTGCTGCCGGGATCGTGATCTTGGTGGCTGGAGTGGCTGTGGGTATTGTATCTATCGTCAGCGGGAGCATTTTGCTAAAACGAAAATCAGAGATTATGTTTTAGGCACATTGAGAGGGCAGTCTCTTTCCTGGTGGAGAGAGACTGTCTTCTGTTGCCTTTTTGATATCTTCAGAGAACAAAAGTGTTCTCTGAGAATCGGGAATTGTGATAGAACGAGGGGAAAAGTGATGATAAAAAACACGACCAGGAACCAGAAATTCGGGTGGGTGTTATTTCTTGCCTACCTGGCAATGCTGGTCTATTTTATGTTTTTTGCCGAATCCTTCGGGAGGGATCCGGCACAGCGAGAGTACGCATATAATCTGGAGCTGTTTAAGGAGATTAAACGGTTCTATCAATATAGACATCAACTGGGAATGACAGCATTTTTGCTAAATGTGGTGGGGAATGTGGTGGCGTTTATGCCGTGTGGTTTTTTTCTTCCTATCGTCAGTCGCAGAAGTAAAAAATGGTACAATACCATCGGACTCGGATTTAGTTTGAGTCTCTGTATTGAGACTGTGCAGCTGGTATTTAAGGTGGGAAGTTTCGATGTAGATGACCTGTTGCTGAATACGGTGGGAGGGGTGTTAGGGTATCTTTGCTATCATGTGGTGCAGCAGGTGCGCATAAGGAGGAAACGGCATGGGAAGACAGCGACATAAGATTTCTTATATTCGAAAACCTTTTGCCAAAAAAAGCCTGGTCTGTCTGCCGCTGGCAGTAGCAGCGCTGGTGATGGGGGGAATCAGCGTAAGCTTAAGCGTCCGTCTGCAGGGACAGGGGGAACTGAATATAGCTGCCTGGGGAGTGAGCAGTTTTTTGTTTGCTCTCATGGCATTGGCATATGGAGGATTATCGTTTTTGGAAAAGGAGAAGAACTATCTGTTGTCGCGGATTGGCATGTGGACGGCAGGAGTATTGGTTGTGTTGTGGATTTGTGTGACGGTGGTGGGTGTGATCGGAGGTTAACCGAAGAAAGGACAATCATGAAATATCAGGAATTGTGGATGGGTGAAAATACGCGGATTCAGGAGCGGTATGATCTAGCGATGGAACGGATTGCAGATATAGCCAGGAACGGGGCCGGGGAGATACCGGAGCCTTTTGCGGGATATTTTGAAAGCTTGGCGCGATTTGTCGGGCAGATTGAAAAGCTGGCCAGGAGGCAGATGCGCGAGGAGCTGGAAGGACTTTCGCTGGAAGAGCTACAGGCATTAAATCAAAGTTTGTATGCAGATATTTTGCCGGAGAATTATGAGCACAGCTATGCCAATCCGGAATATGCTGCCCGGTTTTTAGGGAAGGACTTAGGGCCGCTTTTAGCGGCGTTTTATGCCCAGCTGCGGGGATGCATTGTCTTTGCTTTTGAATGCCGGTTGGAGGACATCACGATTCTCTGTGAGACATTGATTGAGCTCATCGTTATGTTTGAGGAGGAGATCCCTTCGGCAAAGAGGGTGAGGGATGTTCTTTATTGGTTCCACAGCGATTATACGGATGTGACATTACCATACCGGATTCGGGAGCAACTGGACGCATCACTTTCGTTTGCCAGAGACATCATTATGGAGAGCGATTTGACGGATCTGCGGTATCTCTATCGGTTTGGAGAATATATCTCCGATAATGAGCTGCAGATAGCAACCTTTTTGAATGGACTTTCCAAGGAGACGATTGAGCAGATGGCGGCCACATATACAGAGGGCTATCAGAAAGGCTTTGCGGTGATGGGGCGTGATTTGTCGAAGAAGAGAACCGTGGGTATCCGGTATGAGTTGGGATTTGAGCGGATGATTCGAGCGGCGATTCGAAAGTTTGCCGAGATGGGCCTGGAGTCTGTTATATATCGATCGGCGGTATGGTCGGTGACGCAGACGCCAAACCGCAAGATAGGCTATCATGGGACTTCTCCGAATCGGCAATACGATTATGACCATCGCTATGACGCGGCAATCTATATGGACAAGGCATTTAAGGAGCGGAAGATAGCGGTGCTGCGGACGGCTTATGAGAGTTATAAAAAAGAAGCGGCTATGTACGCTGGGCCGGCGGTGGTGGAGACCTTTGGAGAGGCGGCGTTTCAGCCAATGAATAAGGCGGCGGCTTGTGCATTGAGCCGCCAGCAGGAAGCGATCTCATTGGCATATATGAATGAGTCTATGTCTGTGATCAATCAATATATCCCGGGGGATGAGACCAGCTTTACCATTATTGCATTTCCGGTGCCGGAGATCGGGAAGGACTTTGAGGAGATTTTTGAGGAAACGATCCGGATCAATACGTTGGATTATGGACAGTATCAGGAGATTCAGCAGAATATTATAGAAGTGTTGGATCAAGCAGAGTATGTGCAGGTGACCGGAAGAGGAAACAATGAGACGAACCTGCAGATCGCATTGCATTCACTGAACGATATTACCCAAGAGACGAATTTTGAGAATTGCGTGGCGGATGTAAACATTCCAGTAGGCGAAGTGTTTACCTCTCCTAAGCTTGCCGGTACCAAGGGATTGCTACATGTGGGAAAGGTTTATCTAGGAAATATTCAGTTTCAGAATTTGCGTCTTTGGTTTCAGGACGGCATGGTAACGGAATATTCTTGTGATAATTTTGTCGATCCGGAGGAAGGCAAAACGCTGGTTCGTCAGGAAATTTTGAAAAATCATGATACGCTTCCTATGGGAGAGTTTGCCATTGGAACCAATACGGCAGCATATGCTATGGCAGAACGGTTTGGAATAGGAGAAAAGCTGCCGATTTTGATTGCGGAAAAGATGGGGCCGCATTTTGCCGTCGGTGATACGTGTTACAGCTGGAGTGAGGATTCTCCTATGTACAATCCGGACGGCCGGGAGATGGTGGCAAGGGATAATGAGATTTCAGCACTGCGGAAGGAGGATGTATCAAAGGCATACTTCGGATGTCATTTGGATATTACGATCCCCTATTCGGAGTTAGGAGACATCCGTGCCGTACGTCCGGACGGCACGGAGCTTTGGGTGATTCGGGACGGCAGATTTGTCGCAGAGGGAACCCAAAAGTTGAATGAGGCGTTAGGAGCGGTTTAATCTTCTGGGATTTCAATATCAATTTCCAGGTTCCGGAAATAATAGTTCCGGTCCCGCTCATTGATTTCCCGCAGTACCCGGCAGGGATTCCCCACTGCCACCACGCCGGCAGGAATATCTTTTGTCACAACACTGCCGGCGCCGATAACCGAATCATCGCCAATCGTCACTCCAGGTAGAATCATGACCATGCCGCCAATCCACACATTATTTCCAATGTGGATGTCTGCATTGAACTGTATTTCTCGTTTCCGCAGATGGGGCTCCACCGGATGTCCTGCGGAGGATATGGTCACATTCGGGCCGATCATTACATGATTTCCGATATAGATATTTCCGTCATCTGTCATAGTCAAATGAAAATTCGCATAGACATGATTTCCCAAAAACACATGTTTCCCGCCCCAGTTCGCATAGAAGGGCGGCTCAATATAACATCCCTCGCCGATATGACCAAACATTTCTTGCATCAGACGCTGCCGTTTTTCCACTTCAGAAGGCAGGGTCCGGTTAAATTCATACATTTTTTCCAGATATCCAAATTGTTCTGCCAAAATCTCTGAATCTCCCGGATCATAAAGCTTTCCGGCAATCATTCGTTCCTTATTGGTCATTTTCAGATTCTCCTTTCTATAGATCCACAAACATTTCCATCTGCTTCTTTAACTCGGCCACAATTTCCTGATTCACATCCATTTTTTCTGTAATATCCGTCATATTCTTTTCCATTTTTCGGGTACTGTCTGCCGCTCCTGTGATTCCGACAGCGCCCTCGTCCATCGCCTTACTGATGCTGCCAATAGAATTGGCGATTTCTTCCATTGTTCCCCGCAATCGTTCCGTGCGTTCATAAAAGGCGTCCATTGCCCGGCCAACATAGACAGAATCATCTTTATATTGCTTTCCCGAATCCACAAAGGATCGGAATTCGGTCAATACCGATTCCTTCAGATAATCAACGAGCTCCTGTGATTGACGCGAAAGATTATGTACTGCCCCGGTGACCACCTCATTGACATTCTGAATGTGGCTGGCCGTCTCGCCGCAGGAATCTGCCAGCTGACGGATCTCATTGGCGACTACTGCAAATCCCTTTCCTGCGGAACCGGCCCGGGCCGCTTCCACAGAGGCATTCAAAGCAATCAGATTGGTAGTGGATGCGATTGCCAGAATATCCTTCGTGAGCGCATTTACCTGATCTACACTATTACTTTTTTTGATTGCGTCATCCAGAAGTGCAAGGATTTCTTCCACCTTCGCCTCGATTACTTCTACATTGCTTTTGGCGGACTGTTGCATCTCATCAGCCCGGATACGCATCTCGGAGGAATAGGTGGTGATAGTACCACATTCTTCAGCCATATTGTTGACATCAACCCGGATATCTGCAGCACTACTGTTGATTTGCGAGGCATTGCTGGCTACATCTTGCATGGCAGAGGACAATTCTCTTACTAGAGAGGCCAAAGAACGGGCGCTCTGATGGGAAGTTTTCGTTCGCTTTAACACCTCTCCGGTTACGTCATCAATACGTTTTGAACTTTCCTGAAGAGAGAGCAACATGCTCTTGATTGGGTGAATCACGTACTTGAGAATAATGTGGATGGCAAACGACACAAGAACAATCCCGATCACAATAGAGAGCGCTCCTGTTCCAATAGAAATTCCGTATACGATCATCAGCTTTTTACGAGCAGAGGCAGTCTGGGTGCGGATGGCCTCGTCAAGCTGATCGATATTTGCTTCCACTGCGGAGCCAAAAGAAGCCACATCTCCGTTGGCAATGGCATAAGCCTCTTGTGTCTTGCTGTCCGCACTGGCGCATACCAAATCGACTAAGGCATGTTTAAAGGAATCGTAGTTATCAAGAAGCTGTTGGTAGGAAGTCTTTTCCTTTTCTGTGATATAGCTGGCAAATTCTGCCAATTCCATATCCAGTTTTTTCTCCTCTGCCTTAATCTGGGCAACTACCTCTACCATGGTTCGGTAATCCGTGGCCACGATGTGAGAGAGAGCCATCTTGTGTGTGTTCAGAATCGAACGGCGGATATCTGCCAGCCGGGATTGCTCCACCATGGAATTATCGACAATATTGGCGGCATTGGCATTTACATTATGGATACTGAAAATGGCCAGAATATTTGAGATCAGCGCCACAATCCCCAGCAGAACAATCGGCAATATCAGACGTTGCTGAATACTAAGCCTGCTTTTCATTTCTTTACCCCTCCAAAACTTTTGATATATTCATTTTTTATCTTGCTGTGACCTTTTCTACCATCTGATCCAGCAGATCCTGAAGATTTTCCTGTTCGGGATTTCCTGCCGCTAAAATTCCAGCAAACTCGGCTACAGGGTCCCAGAATTTTCCGCCGATTCGTTGCAACTGAGCAAATTCCGACTGTTCCAACAGTGCCGCAATCGCGGGCGCTTTCTGGACGGCGGCCGATTGGGAGGCCCGGATATTGGACGGTCCCTGGCCCCGCAATTCAAAACGGAGCTTTTGATTTTCTTCATTGGCAATCCACTTGGCCAGCTGGGAGGCCCAATCATAGTGCTGGGAATAGGCATTGACGCCAACTAACTTACAGCCAGAAAAGGATGCCATCTGTAACTGGTCGTCGCGGCAGGTGTAAGTGGGCAGCTTGGTGGCACCAAAATCAGCTCCCCATGCCTCTTCGATGGCGACGGCGTTCCACACACCGCTGACCCCGGCGATCACCGTCCCTTCTTGCACCCCGGCCAAAAATTCCGTATCTGTCCAGCTGGCAAATCCTGGACTTGCAGCAATCTGTGCCATGGCTTGTGCTACATCGATACCACGAATCTTTGTTTCTGTCTGGTTCCAGGTACAGAAGTTGGTGATACCATCCGTATTGAGTCCGACTTCCATGCCGGTATTGCCAAAAAAGGAATAGACATACCAGGCAGAAGACCAGTCCATAGTAATGATTTTACGATTTTCTTCTGCGATTTGCAGCATACGATCTAAAGTTTTTACATCCGATTCGGAAAAGTATTGTTTGTTATAATACATAAAATAGCCATTATCGGATGTCAGAGGATAAGCATAAATAGTATTGCCAATGGAAGCCGCCTCAACGGCAGCTGTCAGATTCTCTGCACGTATAGCCTCATCGTCGGTTACCGGCTCAAGGGCTCCGGCGGCTGCTAAGGAATTCAGCTGGTCATCCGCAAAGGTAAATACATCCGCACCGGCTTCTAAGTTCTCCAGAAGCACATCTTTACAGCTGGATTCTCCCTGAGCCTGAAAAGTGATCTGAAAATCAGCTTCTCCCTGATGCTGCCTTTCAAAATTATCAATGATCTGATTTAAAAGAACTTCATCCTCTTGCGAACCCCAGACGACCAATTCTACCAGACGGTTTTCTTCAGGAGAAGTTTTTGTCTCTTGCTGGCGGCTATATTGACAGCCAGTCAGAGCGAGGATTCCTATCATGGTTATGGATAACATACGAAGCTTTTTTTTCATAGTACAATCGTTCCTTTTTATCATAATAAAAACAGGAAAATTATAACATTTTTGTCGGCAGATGACAATCTTCACTTTACATTTTTCCTGTTTTTTTCTTCATTAAAATACATTTGTATAAGGGAATTTTGGGGAAAGTATGCTAAACTATCCTCACATAAGGAACTATGCGCCAGGAAAGTGATTCGTGCATGGTTCCCAAAATACATGGTGTCAGGAGAAGGGCCATGCCCATTCTCTTTAGGACAAAAGGAGCGTCATATGGCAATTATTTATCATGAGAAGACGAAAACAATTACTCTTCACACCAAAAACACATCTTACCAGATGAAAATAGGCAATCTGGATTATTTGTTGCATCTTTACTATGGTCCAACCATTCCGGATGAGGACATGAACTATCAGGTTATGCAGTATGACCGAGGGTTCTCCGGCAACCCTTATGAATCAAGGAATGCCCGGACCTTCTCGCTAGACGCCCAGCCCCAAGAATTTACAACCCAGCAACAGGGAGATTTCCGCACAGCCAGCATGGAAGTGGTCAACAGTGACGGAAGTTATTCTTATCATGGAAAGGCTGTGGAGCATAAAATTTCTCATGGGAAATATCAGCTGGATACCCTTCCGTGCGTATTTGCCAGAGAGACAGACACCGCAGATACCCTGGAGGTGACTCTCTGTGATGCTGTGAGCAATATAAAGGTGATCCTCCTCTATGGAGTATTTGAAGAAGCCGATATTATTACCCGGGCTGTCAAGGTGGTAAACGGCGGGGATAAGCCGGTTCATCTGCGAAAAATCATGTCGGTATGTCTAGATTTCCTAAATGGAGCGGATCTGGATCTGGTGAGTTTGCCGGGGCGATACGGACAGGAGCGGCAGGTAGAGCGGCAGCCCATGACGCATCATATTCATACGATTGGCAGTGTCCGCGGCTCCTCCAGCCATCAGCAGAATCCTTTTGTGATTCTCTGCGATCGGGAGGCTTCGGAGGATTATGGCAGATGCTATGGCTTTTCTC
This sequence comes from Lachnospiraceae bacterium, assembly GCA_022799175.1. Classification (GTDB taxonomy): domain Bacteria; phylum Bacillota; class Clostridia; order Lachnospirales; family Lachnospiraceae; genus Brotaphodocola. Next base: position 38,344 of record JAAWNY010000006.1, read on the forward strand.
TGATGTACAGCGGCAATTTCCTAGCCGAGGTAGAGCTCGACCAGTACGATCAGTTGCGTTTGGTGATGGGGATCCATCCCAAGCAGTTCTTTTATGAATTGAAGCCGGGGGAGACCTTTGAGGGACCGGAAGTGGTGATGGCATTTAGCAGCTATGGTTTTACGGGATTAAGTCATCTCTATCATGATTTTTACCGCACCAATCTTTGTCGCAGCAAATTTGTAAGCGAGGTGCAGCGGCCAGTGCTGATTAACAGCTGGGAGGCAGCGTTTATGGATTTTGATGACGTCAAGCTGGTCGAGATTGCCAAAGCCGCCAAAAACATGGGAGTCGATCTCTTAGTTATGGATGATGGATGGTTCGGTAAGCGCGATGATGACAACAGTGGTCTGGGAGACTGGTTTGTCAATGAGGACAAGATTAAATGCGGTCTTCACAAACTGGTGGAGCAGATCAATGATCTGGATATGAAATTTGGTATTTGGTTCGAGCCGGAAATGGTTTCTGAGGATAGTGATCTTTATCGCGCCCATCCAGATTGGGCTATGCAGATTCCGGGAAGACATGCTGTGCGCAGCCGGAATCAGATGGCGCTGGATATGAGCCGAAAAGAGGTCCAGGACTATCTGATCGAAAAGATCAATGCCATTTTGGATGATGCCAATATCTACTATGTAAAATGGGATATCAACCGCTCTCTGGCAGATATCTGGTCCAATGATTTGCCAGCTGAAAAGCAAGGAGAAGTATATCACCGCTATATTCTGGGCTTGTACCGGGTGATGGATGCGATCATTCTGACTCATCCAGACATTCTGTTTGAAGGCTGCAGTGGAGGAGGAGGTCGCTATGATCCGGCTATGCTGCATTATTATCCTCAGTACTGGGTCAGTGATAACAACAATCCGATTGACCGTCTGAAGCTTCACTATGGCACCTCTTTTGTGTACCCTACCTGTACGATGGGCGCTCACATTTCAGATAGCGGCAAATTCGTTCCTCTGGAGACAAAAGCAGTGGTAGCAATGTGCGGGACCTTCGGATACGAACTGGATGCCACTCACCTTTCCCGAAAGGAGCAGGAGATCTGCAAGAAGCAGAGTGAAAAATTCCGCAAATATTATCATATTACCTTTAAAGGTGATTTTTATCGTTTAACGAATCCTTTCCAAATGGGAAATATGACAGCATGGCAACATGTGACCAAGGATAAGAGTGAGGCATTATTAAGTGTAGTGGTCACAAATCTGACTTGTAATGGGCCACAGGAATATATTCGAGCCAAGGGATTAGATCCCCAGGCCATGTATTCCGTCAATGGCAACAAGGAGCTTCGCTCCGGTTCGGCTCTGATGAATGCCGGATTGCCTATCAATCGGGAGATCCCAGAATATTCGGCATTTCAGTTTCATCTGGTAAAGAAATAATAGATTAAGAAAAAGAGAAAATAAGCCATTGGTCATTTCCATAATTCTGTGTTTAGATGGTTCTTATACACGGAATATGAGAGATGACGGATGGTTTATTTTTTGACGCCTTTTTTCGTTGTGGAACACGATCGTTATACTTAAAAAGAAGGCGGGGTGATGGCAAAAATCACTTGTACAGGCGCATTGGAGTGATTGTGCCAGACGTGCTGGGACTGCGGCGGGATACGCACACTGTCGCCTTGCCGGAGTGTGAAATGGCGGGATTCCATCTCAAGTTCCACACATTCCCCGGAATAGAGAAAGGCGACTTCCTCGCCGATATGTCCCTGGGCATGCAGATTGGAACTGGAACCAGCTGGAATTACCATCATGCAGAATTCGATACTACCCCTGGTATCGGGGGTAAGTAGTTCATAGATGACATCAGGCTCGTTTTTTCTGCCAATAGTCTTGCGGGTGTTGGGAGTAACTACGGGGGGATCTTCCGTTTCTTCCCTAAAAAAGTGATAGAGTGGGGCATCAAGAGCGCTAGCAAGCGCTCGTAGAGTATTGATGGATGGATTTACCTGGCCATTCTCAATCTGGCTGAGCATCGAGGCGGTGATACCGGCGGCAGAGGAGAGTTTGCGGATAGAATTTTTCTGTTTCAAACGTAATTCTTGTATTTTTTTTCCTATGTTTAAATCGTCCAAGATAAGCTCCTTTCGGGGGATCATTATTTTTGATTTTGCTGAGTATTGCATTTATGTAGAAGTATATCATATTTTTAGAATTATTGAAATGAATTTGAAGATACATTACATGCGGGGGAGAGCTGAGAGAAGGGGACACCTCCCAGTAATAATTAATGTGTTTAATATAAATTAACAAAATGATGGAGATAAAAGACTAAGGCAAAAGGAATTTATCAAAAAATGTCAAGTAATAAGAATATTTAACAAAATATATTAATTATAATTTAAAAATATTGACATTATGACGAGAAAGTGTTAATCTATAATTAACAAAGTTCCGGAATGGAAATAAAGCCGTACTGCAGAACGGGGAACCTGTTGGCAATGAGAGAAAGGAGTTTCAGGGATGTTGGATGTGTGGATTAAAAATGCAAAAATAATTGATGGCAGCGGAGCGCCGGCTTTTGAAGGGAATGTGGGGATTCGAGACGGTAAGTTGGTGATGGATCGGGGGAATGAGGAGGCAAAAGAAGTGATTGACGCGGCTGGACGTTATGTCTGTCCGGGATTTATCGATGCACATTCTCATGGAGATATGATTCTTGGTACGGAGGATGCTCATCTGTTTAAGACAACCCAGGGGGTTACCACAGAGATTGTGGGACAATGTGGGCTGTCGATGGCGCCGGTTGCGCAGGAACATCTGGCAGATATCCAAAATATGTTGTCCATGGGTACTACCTGGTTTCCGGAAGACATGAAGAACTGGGAAAGCTATGGTCGGTTTTTGGACTACGCTAAGAAGCGGCCGTTAACGGCGAATGTCAAGATGTATATCGGACACAGCAGTTTGCGGATTGCGGTGATGGGTATGGCGAACCGTCCGGCTACAGAGGAAGAGCTGGAGAAGATGAAGAATATTTTGCGTGACGCGATGGAAGCGGGAGCGGCTGGATTTTCGACAGGATTGATCTATACACCAAGCTGTTATGCAGAGGAGCGGGAAATTATTGAGCTGGCAAAGGTGATTGCGCCTTATGACGGGATATATGCTAGCCATATGCGCAATGAGTCCAATGAGATTGTCGAGGCTGTAAAAGAGACGATCCATGTGGGAAGACAGGCAGGTGTTCGTGTGGACATTTCTCATCACAAAATGCTGGGTAAGCCAAATTGGGGAAAACAGAAGGAAACTCTGCGGCTGATTCATGAGGCGCGGCAGGAGGGAATTCAGGTGATCTGCGATCAGTATCCATATACCTGTAATATGACGACATTGAATGCATGTATGCCGCCGTGGTATTTTGAAAACGGGTTTCGTTCCATGACGGATAAGCTGAGAGATCCGGAGTTTCGTAAAAAGTTGAGAGCAGAGATGGAAGACGCCTCGACACCTTATGACAATTACTATCTGAATGCCGGCGGCTGGGGCGGTGTATATGTCTATTCCTCATCAAAAACTCCGCTGGCAGAAGGGAAATTTATCACAGAATATGCCAGAGAGATTGGCAAGGATGAATGGGACGCGTTTTTTGACTTATGTGTGGAAAATAATTGTGAGACCGGCGGCGTGTTTAGCAGTATGTGTGATGAAGATGTATGTGAGATTATTCGGGATCCTTATTGTATCGTGGGTAGTGATGGGCTGACGAGAAGCTGGAAAGAGAAGGGACATCCCCGCGCTAGCGGCACGTTTCCCCATGCCATTACTTATTTTGTCAAAGAGAAGGGGATTTTGACGTTGGAGGAGGCGATTCATAAGATGACGGGATTGACGGCAGAATACCTTTTAGTGAAAAATAAGGGACTGATTCGGGAAGGTTACGATGCAGATCTGTTGATTTTTGATTATGACCGTTTGCAGGACACTGCCACTTACAGTAACTCCAACAGCATTACGGAAGGAATAGATTATGTGTTTGTCAATGGAGAAGTTGTCTGGCAGGACAAGGAATTCACTGGACGTACGCCGGGCAGGATTCTTTGTCATGGGGAGCGTTTACAGGGATGAACGGATAGCGAATGATATCACCGTTATGAAGAAAGGGGAAGAATATGAACGTATTGATCGCATTTGTGATAACCATGATCCTTTTGCTGGTGTCTTTGATTATATTTAAAGTCAGCCCGGGAGTGTCTCTGTTTGTATGCGCCATTATTATGGCATTGCTTTGCGGGCTTCCGCTTACGGACACATTGGGATATTTGACCAGCGGTTTCGGGAGTATCATGACTAGCATCGGTCTGTTGATTCTGTTTGGCGGAATTTTTGGAATGATGCTGGGAGATTCCGGCGGTATGGAGGAATTGGCCAAAGGGCTGCTTCGTACATTTGGCAAAAAGAATGATATGTTAGCGCTGAATCTGGCAGGATTTATTGTTTCGATTCCGGTGTATTTTGGTTCTGCCTATATTACCTTGAATCCACTGGTAACTAGTCTGCAAAAGTTTACAAAGAAGAAGACGTCTGCCTATGTAGCGGCGCTGTTTACAGGGCTTTTGCTGACACATTGTGTGGTGGCGCCAACGCCGGGACCGTTAGCGGTAGCCGGACAGATCGGAGCTAACGTGGGATGGTTTATCATCTACGGAATTGTCGTTGCGCTTCCCGCAAGCTTGCTATGTGGCTGGCAATATGCTAATATCTTAAATAGCAGGGGAACCAAGGTTGAGAATGAGGAAGGAAAGGCGGAAGCGGCGAGGATTCTTAACGACGAAGAGCTTTTAAGGGCCGATCCGGGAAAACCTTCTGCAGGTTTGACGTTAATGTTGATTGCGCTTCCGATTGTGTTGATTGTTATCAATTCTGTCTGTAGTGTGCTGTTGCCGGCGGAGCATGTGTTGAATTTGATATTTGGATTTTTGGGCAATAATAATGTTGCGCTGTTTATTGCTATGATCGTATCTGGTTTTGTGCTGCGGGGATATCTGGTGCCTACAATTAGTCCTACTCTGTGGAATTATATTGACAAAACTTCGGATTCTATGGGAAATATTCTGATGGTGATTGGTTGTGGAAACTGTTTCGGAACCATTCTGCAGAAGAGCGGGCTGGGCGACGCGCTGGTGGAATTGCTATCGAAAATGAATATTCCGGTTATTCTACTGGCATTTATGTTGGCGATGATCATCCGTGCGGCGGTTGGTTCGGCTACCGTTGCGATGTTGACTACGGTGTCGATTGTAGGACCTACTGCCGTGGCCATGGGGATGTCACCGATTATTGTCGGATTGGCCATCTGCGTGGGTACTGTCGGACTTACTTTACCAACGGACGCTGCTTTTTGGATGCCGGCAAGATACAGCAATCTGACGGTTAAGGAAGCGTTTGTGGCGACAACGTATTCGACAACGTTGGCAAGCGTTACCGGTTTTGCGGTGGTATTAATTCTCAATGTCTTTGCCGGTATTTTGCCGGGGATGTTCTGAGACAATGATATTGCTTGACGGAACAGTTGTGTTTTGAAAAATAATCAGGAAAAGGAAATGATAGAATGGTTACAGAGAATACCGTGTTGGGAAAAACATGGGGGGAGTGGGAGGAAGCATTTCCCATTGTGGCAGAGATCCGTGCGCTGCGTGAGACCGGATGGCAGAATAGAGAGAAAAGGAGCAGCAAGGAGGCGATTGCAAACTGTGAGCTGACGATGGCGGACGTCCTGGATGCCAACAAGCGTCTGGAGCGTTTTGCGCCATATTTTGAGGCTGTGTTTCCGGAGACGGCCAGTATGGGCGGCATCATCGAATCGCCTATCCGGGAGATTCCACAGATGAAAAACGTGCTGGAAGCGCAAGAACAGAGGGGACTGCCGGGAAAGCTTTGGCTCAAGCTGGATAGCCATCTGCCAATTTCCGGTTCTATCAAGGCACGCGGGGGTATCTATGAGATCTTAAAAACAGCAGAGGAAATTGCCATTCGACATGGTCTGCTGCATGAGGGGGATAACTACCGCATGTTTGACAGTCAGACGTTTCGGGAGTTGTTTTCTCAGTATTCTGTGGGAGTGGGTTCTACGGGCAATCTTGGTTTGTCCATCGGGATCATGAGTGCGAAATTGGGTTTTCAGGTGACGGTACATATGTCTGCGGATGCGCGGCAGTGGAAGAAGGATATGCTGCGCAGCAAAGGGGTCACGGTCATGGAATACGAGTCGGATTACAGCGTTGCGGTTACGGAAGGCCGGAAGCTAGCAGAAAAGGACCCATACTGTCATTTTGTGGATGACGAGAATTCGCAGACACTGTTTTTGGGATATGCGGTAGCGGCACTGCGTTTGAAAAAGCAGCTGGAGGAACAGAAAATTCGTGTAGACAGAGAGCATCCCTTGTTTGTCTACCTTCCTTGCGGAGTCGGAGGAGGCCCCGGTGGGGTAGCTTTTGGAATCAAATTAGTGTTTGGCGATGCGGCACACTGCTTCTTTGCTGAGCCAACACATTCCTGTTGTATGATGTTAGGTATGGCAACGGGGGAGAATCATCGGGTCAGTGTGCAGGATTTCGGCGTTGATAACATTACGGTGGCGGACGGACTGGCAGTTGGCCGGGCCTCTGGTTTTGTGGGGCAACTGATGCGGCCGTTTATGAGCGGATGTTACTCCCTGACAGATGAACGGATGTACCGGATGTTGGCACAACTGGCAGACAGTGAAAATATTTATTTGGAGCCAAGTGCCCTTGCAGGCATGTATGGTCCGATATTGCTGGAAAAACTTCCGGCTTTCCGGGAATATGTGGAACGTGAGGGACTGACGGATAGGTTGGCAGAAAGTACTCAACTCGTATGGGCAACTGGAGGTAGTATGGTTCCTAAGGAGGAGATGGAGCGTTATTACTGGAAGGGAAAAGAGCTGCTTTCTGAGTAAAATTTAGAGGGAAGCGACGGCTGTTTTTCGATAAATGTTGATAGGATAAAATCATAAATAACAATAGCGGGAATAGGCGGGGAAACTTGACCATTCTCGCTATTGTTGTTTTGATTTTCCGAACCAACATCCCGCTTCTCAAATATCGGAAAAAGGTGTATACTATTTCTATATACAAAGGGGAAAGCGGTTCGTAGAAACGCGAACGATAAAGATATTGACGATGCTTAGAAAATCGGGTATTATACTAATAAATAGTGAATTATTTATAAGATATACTTATTGATATAATAAATAAAACAAAAGGAGAGTATACGATGGTGAAAGTAGGGATTGTGATGGGGAGTGATTCGGATATGCCGGTTATGGCGAAAGCGGCAGAGATTTTGGAGAAATTTGGCATTGCGTATGAGATGACGATCATTTCTGCGCACCGGGAGCCAGATATCTTTTTTGAATGGGCGAAGGCAGCAGAGGGGAAGGGGATAAAGGTGATTATTGCTGGTGCGGGAAAGGCGGCTCATTTGCCAGGAATGTGTGCGGCGATTTTTCCAATGCCAGTGATCGGAATTCCCATGAAGACCTCGGATCTGGGAGGCGTGGATTCTCTATATTCGATTGTGCAGATGCCGACGGGGATTCCGGTGGCTACAGTGGCGATCAACGGTGGCGCCAATGCGGGAATTTTGGCAGCAGAGATTTTGGCGACGGCTGATGAGGAGCTCTTAAAGAAGTTAAAAAATTTTAAAGAAGAGATGAAGTGCGACGTGGTGAAAAAAGCGGAAAAACTGGATCGCATCGGATATCAGGAGTATCTGGCACAAAAGTAAAAAAGCATCGCATCTATGGTGGAGAATCGGGAAATCTGATGGATTGGATCCGGCAATAGCCGGAAGAGCAGGAAAACGGCAGCAGGAGCAGGAGGAAAAATATGGATTACAAGAAGGCCGGAGTGGATATCGAGGCGGGTTATCAGTCTGTGGAGCTGATGAAGGAGCATGTGAAAAAGACGATGCGGGAGGAAGTGCTGGGAGGTCTGGGAGGATTTTCCGGAGCTTTTTCTCTGGCAAAAATCAAGGAGATGGAGGAGCCGGTACTTTTGTCCGGGACGGATGGTTGTGGGACAAAGGTGAAGTTGGCGATCCTCATGGATCAACATGATACGATCGGAATTGATGCCGTGGCGATGTGTGTGAATGATATTGCCTGCGCGGGTGGTGAGCCGCTGTTCTTTTTGGATTACATTGCCTGTGGGAAGAATTATCCGGAAAAGATTGCCGATATCGTGAAGGGAGTTGCCGAGGGATGTTTACAGTCGGAGGCGGCGTTGATCGGCGGCGAGACGGCAGAACATCCGGGACTGATGCCGGAGGAGGACTATGACCTGGCAGGATTTGCAGTGGGAGTCTGCGATAAGAAGGATATGATTACTGGTACGCAGTTACGGGCAGGAGATGTGCTGATTGGGATGGCTTCTACCGGTGTACATAGCAATGGTTTTTCACTGGTGCGGAAAGTGTTTGAAAAGGAGATGACCCGGGAAGGTCTGGATACTTTTTATGATGAATTGGGAAAGACGCTTGGGGAAGCGCTTTTGATTCCGACGAGAATCTATGTGAAAGCGCTTAAGAATGTGAAGCAAGCGGGCGTGGAGATAAAGGCGTGCAGCCATATTACGGGTGGCGGTTTTTATGAGAATATTCCGCGCATGTTAAAAGAGGACGTAAGGGCAGTCATCCACAAAGACAGCTATCCGGTGCCGGCGATATTTAAGCTTCTGGCAAAAAAAGGTGATATTGCGGAAGAAATGATGTACAATACGTTTAATATGGGATTGGGAATGATTGTGGCTGTGGATCCGGCGGCTGTAGATCCGGCGATGGAGGCGATTCGAGCAGCTGGTGATACCCCCTATGTGGTCGGTTCCATTGAGGCAGGAGAAAAGGGAGTGACCTTATGCTGAGAGTAGGGGTGATGGTGTCCGGTGGCGGTACAAATCTGCAGGCAATTTTGGATGCGATTGACGCGGGAAAGCTGACGAATGCCAGAGTGGTCGTGGTGATCAGCAATAATCCGGGGGCTTATGCCCTGGAGCGTGCGAGGAAGCATGGGATTCCGGCAGCATGCGTTTCTCCGAAAGAGTTTGGGGATCGGGAGCAGTTCAATGAGGCGCTGGTGGCGAAAGCAGATGAATATGAGCTGGATTTGATTGTATTGGCGGGATTTTTGGTGAAGATTCCGCAACAGATGATTGATAAATATGAGCATCGGATTATCAACATTCATCCTTCTCTGATTCCGTCGTTCTGCGGAGTGGGATATTATGGATTGAAGGTGCATGAGGCGGCGCTGGCAAGAGGGGTAAAGCTGACGGGAGCAACCGTTCATTATGTAGACGGCGGGATGGATACAGGTCCGATCCTTTTGCAAAAGGCAGTCAAAGTGCAGGAAGGCGATACACCAGAGGTGTTGCAACGACGGGTGATGGAGGAGGCAGAATGGGTGATCTTGCCGGAGGCGATCCATCAGATAGCAAACGCAAAACAGTCCCAAAAAGAAGGAGGAGACAACAGATGAAGGTGTTGATTGTTGGCGGCGGCGGTCGGGAACATGCAATTGCCTGGAAGGTGGCTCAAAGTCCGAAGGTGGAGAAACTTTATTGTGCACCGGGAAATGCCGGGATTGCCGAGGTGGCAGAATGTGTGGATATCGGAGTGATGGAATTTGACCGGCTGGTGACATTTGCCAGGGAAAATACGGTGGATCTGACGATAGTCGCTCCGGATGATCCGTTGGCTGCCGGAGCGGTGGATGCTTTTGAGGCAGCGGGTTTACGGGCTTTCGGGCCACGGAAAAATGCGGCCATATTGGAGGGGTCTAAGGCGTTTTCCAAAGATTTAATGAAAAAATATGGGATTCCCACGGCGTCTTATGAGACGTTTGATTCGGCGGAGGCGGCGCTGGCCTATTTGGAACAGGCAAAGATGCCGATTGTGCTAAAAGCGGATGGTTTGGCACTGGGAAAGGGAGTCCTGATATGTAATACGCTTAAAGAGGCGAAGATGGGCGTACAGACGCTGATGCTCGACAAACAGTTCGGGATCGCCGGCAACCGAATCGTGATCGAGGAGTTCATGACCGGGCGGGAGGTATCGGTGCTGTCTTTTGTGGATGGCAAAAATATCCGGGTTATGACCTCCGCACAGGATCATAAGCGGGCAAAGGATGGGGATCAGGGGCTCAATACCGGTGGTATGGGGACTTTTTCACCCAGTCCATTCTACACAAAAGAGATCGATGATTTCTGTCGGAAATATATTTATCAGCCAACGGTGGACGCTATGCGGGCGGAGAACCGGGAATTTAAGGGAATCATTTTCTTTGGCTTGATGCTGACCAAAGATGGGCCGCGGGTGTTAGAGTACAATGCCCGTTTCGGAGATCCAGAGACCCAGGTAGTGCTGCCGCGGATGAAGAATGATATTGTGGAAGTGTTTGAGGCGTGCATTGACGGTACTTTGGATCAAGTGGAGCTGGAGTTTGCCGACAATGCAGCGGTGTGTGTGGTACTGGCCTCGGATGGATATCCAGAACATTATGAAAAGGGTTATCCGATTCTTGGCCTGGAGCGGTTTACAAAAGCGGATGGCTACTATGTGTTCCATGCGGGAAGCAAATGGGATGCCAATGGCGCCATTGTCACCAACGGCGGTCGCGTTCTGGGAGTGACAGCTACCGGAAGCAATCTGAAAGAGGCTCGGGCGAGAGCATATGAGGCGACGAAATGGGTGGAATTTGAAAATAAGTATATGCGGCAGGATATTGGGAAGGCGATTGATGAGATGTAATCAATATCCAAGGATAACGAAAGGACGGCAAAGTCAGAAATGGCTTTGCTGTTTAATGGATTCGGCTGCTACATCTCGACTATGGCCTCCTCTTGTGATATACTAAAACCGTATGGAATCACAAAAGGAGGCATTTTTATGGGCGAACAGGCAGAGGAAAAGAAGCTTGAAAAGCCAATAAAACACATTTGTGCGGGTCTGTTGGCCCATGTGGATGCAGGAAAAACCACCTTGTCAGAGAGAATTTTGTATCTGACTGGCCGGATTCGCAAGCTAGGTAGAGTGGATACGGGAGATACTTATCTGGATACTTATGAGATGGAGCGTTCCCGAGGAATTACGATTTTTTCTAAGCAGGCAGTATTTCCTTTGGATGACTGGTGGGTGACGCTGTTGGATACTCCTGGCCATGTGGATTTTTCAGCAGAGATGGAGCGGACTTTGCAGGTATTGGATTATGCGGTTTTAGTGATTAGTGGAGCGGATGGCGTGCAGGGACATACAAAAACGTTGTGGCGGTTGTTGAAGCGATATGAGATTCCCTGCTTTCTGTTTGTCAATAAGATGGATCAGGAGGGGACAGATCGGAAACGATTGCTGGAAGAACTGCAGAGAGGGTTGGATGAAAATTGTCTGGATTTTGGACAGCCACCAAAGGAGCTGTGGGAAAATCTCGCTATGTGTGAGGAGGAGATGCTGGAAAGATATCTGGAAACGGGGAGAATCGAGATCAGACAGATGCAATCCTTGATTGCCAGACGAAAAGTGTTTCCTTGCTGGTTCGGCTCTGCATTGCGGGGGGATGGCGTGGAGGTCATGCTGAAAGGGCTTTCTGACTTGATGTGTTGTCCGGATGTTAGAGAGGAGTTTGGAGCTAAAGTATTCAAGATTTCACGGGATGGGCAGGGAAACCGGCTTACCCATATGAAGATTACAGGTGGAAAATTACAGGTGAAAGATTGGCTGCCCGGAAAGGAAGAGGAAAAGATCAACCAGATTCGAATCTATTCCGGTGCGAAATATGAAACGGTGCAGGTGGCAGAGGCCGGAATGGTCTGTGCAGTGACAGGGCCGATGACGACTCGTCCGGGACAGGGATTGGGAATCGAGGAGGAGTCAGAGCTTCCGGTTTTGGAACCCGTGATGAGCTACCAGATTTTGGCGCCGGAAGGCTGCGATATCCATCGCCTGCTCAAGGATCTACGACAGTTGGAGGAGGAAGAGCCACAACTGCATATTGTCTGGAATGAGGAGCTTCAGGAGATTCACGCTCAAGTGATGGGAGAGATTCAGATTGATATCTTGAAAAATCAGATTCAGGAACGTTTTGGAATGAAGGTGGAATTTGACGCCGGAAATATCGTCTACAAGGAAACGATTGTAAAAGCAGTGGAAGGGGTAGGTCATTTTGAGCCTCTGCGCCATTATGCAGAAGTACATTTGCTGATGGAGCCAGCAGAGCGGGGAAGCGGGCTGCAGTTTGAGACTTGTTGCAGCGAGGATGTTCTGGATCGGAACTGGCAGCGATTGATTTTGTCGCATCTGGAAGAAAAGCTTCACCGGGGAGTACGGACAGGGGCGGAACTCACCGATATGCGGATTACTCTGATATCTGGCCGGGCACATCAGAAGCATACGGAAGGCGGAGATTTCCGGCAGGCTACTTACCGCGCGGTGCGCCAGGGATTGCGCGAGGCAGGCTGCCAGTTGTTAGAACCTTATTATGCTTTCCGTTTGGAGGTGCCAGGGGAAAATGTGGGACGTGCTATGTCGGATCTGGAACGGATGCAGGGAACGTTTGCCGCTCCTTGTCTGGAAGGAGAAATGGCAGTGCTGACGGGAAGCGCGCCCGTTGTCTGCCTTCAGGACTATCCACAGGAGGTAATCCGGTATACCCGGGGCAGAGGACGGCTGTTTTGTGTGCTTGAGGGATACAGGCATTGTCACAATGAGGAAGAGATTGTTGCAGCAATTGGATATGATCCCGAAGCCGATCTGGACAATCCCACAGGCTCTGTGTTTTGTTCGCATGGGGCCGGATTTGTGGTGCCTTGGGATCAGGTGAAGAATTATATGCATGTGGAAGGAATGAGGACAGAAGGACTGTCGAAAGAAACCGGCCTTTTACTGGGGAATGCGCCGGAGGGAAGAAGGGAACGAGATCTTGAGAGCAGAACGTTTCCGGGCGGCATGGAGCAGAGCAGAGGCGGACTGCCCTTTGGGGCAGAAGATAAGGAGTTAGAGGCAATTTTTGCCCGCACCTACGGAACCCCCAAAAGAAGACAAGCCTTCGAGAATGGGCCGCGTCAGGTAAGATACGAGGGGAAGAAGGACGATTCCTATGGGGCCAAAAATCCAACCGCTTTCGGGCAGAAGAAAGAGAAGAAGGAAGAGTATCTTCTGGTGGATGGCTATAATATTATTTATGCCTGGGAGGAACTGCGCGAGCTGGCGAAGGAAACCATAGACGGAGCAAGACATCAGCTGATGGATATCTTGTGCAATTATCAGGCATTCCGGCAGTGTATTTTGATTGTAGTATTTGATGCCTATAAGGTTGCTGGAAATACCGGTCATACCATGAATTATCATAATATTCATGTGGCTTACACCAAAGAGGCGGAAACAGCCGATCAATACATCGAAAAATTCGCCTATCAGATGGGAAAAAATGCACATGTGACAGTAGCTACTTCCGATGGCCTAGAGCAGCTCATCATTCGTGGAGCTGGCTGCCTGCTTCTGTCGGCCCGGGATTTGAAAGAGGATATTGAGCGCACAAAGCAGCTAATTCGGGAGGAACAGGAGAAGCTGCCCCGGGGAGGCAAGATTTCTTTTTTTCAAAACGCAGACGAAGAGCTGGTTGCGCACCTAGAAGCGATTCGCCTTAATAATTCTGATGCGTGATCCATAAATTTCCGTCCAAAATCTTGCAAAACGGTTCAAAATAAAGTACAATGGACACGAAAACCGTGTACGGCAAAGGACCGGTACCCCCGGTCGTTAAATAAAGGAGATTTCGCATGAGTAAGAAACCAGTAGTATTGATGATCCTTGATGGATATGGTCTCAATGACAATTGTGAGGCGAATGCAGTTTGTGAAGGCAAGACGCCGGTAATGGATCAATTGATGAGCCAGTGTCCTTTTGTAAAAGGACAGGCCAGCGGATTGGCAGTGGGACTGCCAGAGGGACAGATGGGGAATTCGGAGGTGGGACATCTGAACATGGGCGCCGGAAGAATTGTCTATCAGGAGCTGACCCGCATTACCAAGTCGATTCAGGATGGAGATTTCTTTGAGAATAAGGCATTTATGGCAGCAGTGGAGAACTGTAAGAAGAACGATTCTGCCCTGCATCTTTATGGACTGGTGTCGGATGGCGGAGTGCACAGCCACAATACTCATATTTATGGTCTTCTGGAGCTGGCAAAGAGAAATGGTCTTGAGAAAGTATATGTACACTGCTTTTTGGATGGCAGAGATACGCCTCCCACTTCGGGCCGGGATTATGTGGCAGCGCTCGAGCAGGAGATGAAGAAACTGGGAGTCGGTAAAGTGGCTACTGTGGCGGGACGCTATTATGCCATGGATCGGGATAAGAACTGGGATCGGGTAAAGATTGCTTATGATGCCCTGACAAAGAGTGAAGGTCCAAAGAGCGAGAGTGCGACCGGTGCGATCCAGGCATCTTATGATGAAGGGAAGACAGACGAGTTTATGATGCCGACTGTGATTACCGAAAATGGTTCTCCGGTGGCGGCAATCCAGGAAAAGGATTCGATTATTTTTTACAATTTCCGGCCGGATCGTGCCAGAGAGCTTACCCATGTATTCTGTGATGACGTGTTTGATGGCTTTGACAGGGGAGAACGAGTAAAAACCACTTATGTATGTTTTACCGATTACGATGAGACCATTGGCAACAAGCTGGTTGCGTTTGAGAAGGAGAGCATTACCAATACCTTCGGAGAATTTTTGGCGGCTCATGGCCGGAAACAGGCGAGGATTGCCGAGACGGAAAAGTATGCTCATGTGACATTTTTCTTTAATGGTGGCATAGAAGAGCCGAATGAGGGAGAAGAGCGATTTTTGATTCCGTCGCCCAAGGAAGTTGCCACTTATGATTTGAAGCCGGAGATGAGCGCGCCTGCGGTGTGTGATAAGCTGGTGGAAGTGATTCGTTCCGGAAAGTACGACGTGGTTATTATCAATTTTGCCAATCCAGATATGGTGGGTCATACGGGAGTGGAAACGGCGGCGATTCAGGCAATTGAAGCAGTCGATCATTGCGTTGGCCGGGTGGTGGATGCTATCAAAGAGACCGATGGTGTGATGTTTATCTGCGCCGATCATGGAAATGCAGAACAGTTGATCGATTATGAGACTGGTGAGCCGTTTACTGCTCATACGACCAATCCAGTGCCCTTTATTCTGGTAAATGCGGACCCGGCATATAAGCTGAGAGAAGGGGGCTGTCTGGCAGATATTGCGCCCACACTGATCGAGTTGATGGGGTTAGAGCAGCCCAAAGAGATGACAGGAAAATCTTTGCTGATTCAGTAATCTGGCAAAAAATTCGGGCGAACAGAAATCGTAGTAGATTTCTGTTCGCCCGGGATGATAGTTCTCTTTTACTTATTCTTTTTTTCTTTTTTAATACCAGCCAGTTCGGCCAGTTGTAATGCTGTCTGGTGAATCTCTAGATCGCCGGTTTTCAGATCTTCCCTTTCCTTCAAATATTGAAAAAAACCTTTCGGATGAAAGACAAAGGCCGGAGTGGATTCCAGCACAGCCTGGGGATTGGTAAATACAGTTACAATCTCTAGACTGGCAGAGATCCCGGCACATTCCATGGCAGAACGGATCAGCGCTTGTTGTTCCTGACAAGCCTTTAAAGGGTTGTCAAAGGTTTTGTCTTCTTCATTGATATGTTGACGCCAGGAGGCAGAGAGTCCGGCCGGTTCTTTGCGGTTACCGGGGGCAATCGTTCCGCCAAAGCCCAGACAATACACACCTATAATACCTCCGGGAGCCACGAGTAATGCGGTAAGACGGGCAACATTCCCATTATGACTGACAGTACCAGGAGCGACAAGGCGCATGCCATTTTTGGAGGAGAAGCGCAAAAGCTGAGCGACAAAAGCAGTCAGTTCATTTTTGGTACCATTGCGGATACGAGGCTTGCGAGGCGATTTGGTTAGCGGTTCGGCTTCCGACTCTTTGAGGCTGCGAATGCCGAACAGCATCCGGGTGATATCCTTTCCGGTTCGTTTTTGGAGAATCGGAATCAGGAGAATCATCACGAATGCTAAGATGGCAATGAACAGGAACTGTTGTGAGGGATTATCCATAGTTTTTTGTTCCTTTCTGTCAAGCCGTTTCTGGCTTTGAATTTGGATATTTATGAATCCGGATAAAGACGGCTATAGATTTCTTCTGTCAATAAATCGACGTAGGAGGGATTGGAAAGGTCATGATTCGTGACCAGGATGTCCTGGATCAATTCAAAACGCTTCAAGCTGAGTTCTTCGAAAATTAACTCTCCATATTCCCGGGAAATCTGTTCATCGAGCGTTTGTCCGGTGTAGCTGTCAACAAACCACTGAATCAGTTTTTGGGTTTGGAGTTCTTCTTGTCCGATCTGTTCTTTAATATTTTTGGCATCCCGGATTGTCTTGACAGCAACCAACAAAGAAACGACTCCCAGAATCGATAGGACTGCCTTTCCTATGATGCCCAGAGGAAGTGAAATAATATCCAGCCAAAAAAGAACGGAAAAGACGATCAGCACACCACCCACAAGGAAAAAGGCAGAAGCAGATGATTTTAAGTCGTCATATTGTTCGGATTTTTTGACATATACGCGGGTGGGAGGGAGGCCGTGCCTCCGATTGAAAGCAGGAGAAGGAGTAGCGTTTTCCTCTTTTGTCTGGTCGTCAATCTCATCCGTGATATCTTCACCCATTGAAAGTTGGGCTTGATATTCGGCATGCGCACGAGCCAGAGTTTCTTCTTGTTCTTGTCTTTTCAGGGCATCGGAGACTTCCTTGGATTCCATAAGAGCACTGCCGCAATCACTGCATACGGTGATTCCTTCGATAAATTCCATATCGCATTTTGGACAATAAGGCATATTGATATCCTCCCTGGGTTGTAATCAAACTTTTTTCATTATAATCCAAGCTGCTGGATCCGTCCAGTAATTTTACAAAATATTGCTTCACATTCCCGGAGAAATAGGATAAAATGAAGGGAAGTTCGAATTCTTAAAAAAAGAAGGCAGGGAGGATGCCATGAAAACATCAATGTTGTTGAAACGTTTTTTGCCTTATTATAAAAGATATTGGAAGATAATGGTTTTTGATCTTCTTTGTGCGTCATTGACGACCGTATGTGAGTTGGTGTTTCCTATGTTACTTCGGTATATTACCAATCAGGGAATGGAGGAATTGGCATCGATTACGGTGGGGATGATTCTGCGGATTGGCGGAATTTATTTTGTGTTACGCATCATAGATGGTCTTGCGGCTTTTTATATGGCATATACCGGTCATGTGATGGGAACACGGATTGAGACAGATATGAGACAAGATGCCTTTGAGCATTTACAAAAATTATCTGACAGTTATTTTAATAATACGAAGGTTGGCCAAATTATGTCACGGATTACTAGCGATCTGTTTGATGTGACAGAGTTTGCGCATCACTGTCCGGAAGAGTTTTTCATTGCCTTTTTGAAAGCAGTGATTTCTTTTGGGATTTTATCGCGGATCAACCTGCTGCTGACGGTGATTGTTTTTATGTTCATTCCTATTATGGTTTTGTCGTGCACCTACTTTAACTTAAAGGTGAAACAGGCATTTCGGAGACAACGGCAGCAGATAGGAGAGCTGAATGCTCGCATTGAGGATAATCTGTTAGGCAACCGGGTAGTGCGGGCTTTTGCCAATCAGAATATTGAGATCGAGAAATTTCGTCAGGATAATCAGGCATTTCTGACAATCAAACGGGAAAGCTATCTGTATATGGCAGCATTTCAGGATACCATCCGCATGTTTGATGGCCTGATGTATGTGGTGGTGATTGTGGCAGGTGGAATCTTTATGATAAAGGAACAGATTGAGCCAGGGGACTTGGTGGCTTATACTCTGTATGTGACAACACTGTTGACTACGATTCGCCGGATTATTGAGTTTGCGGAACAATTCCAGCGAGGGATGACCGGTATTGAGCGGTTTGCGGAAATCATGGATTCAAAAGTTGAGATTCTAGATGAGCCGGGGGCGAAGCCATTAGAAGAAGTACAAGGGTCTATCCGTTTTGACCATGTCAGTTTTGAGTATCCGGATGATCATAATTCAGTATTGACGGATATCAGCCTTTCCATTCGTCCGGGGGAGCGGATTGCGCTAGTAGGGCCTTCCGGCGGCGGAAAGACTACCTTATGTAATTTGATTCCACGATTTTATGATACGACGCAAGGAGAGATTCGGATTGATGGACGAGAACTCAAAGGGATTACGCTGCAAAGCCTGCGGACGAACATTGGGATTGTTCAACAAGATGTGTATCTGTTTTCCGGAACGGTGTATGACAATATTTCTTATGGAAGTCCGGAAGCATCAAGGGATGAGGTGGTAAAGGCCGCCAAGTTAGCAGGCGCTCATGCGTTTATTCAGGATTTGAAACATGGATATGACACGTATGTGGGAGAACGAGGAGTGAAGCTTTCGGGAGGACAGAAGCAAAGAATCAGTATTGCCCGTGTATTTCTGAAAAATCCAGCTATTTTGATTTTGGATGAGGCCACATCGGCTTTGGATAACGAGAGTGAACACTTGGTTTCTCAGTCTCTGGAGCGCTTAGCTGAGGGCAGAACTACGTTGACGATTGCTCATCGCCTGACAACGATTCAGAATGCGGATCGGATTTTGGTGCTGGCAGAAGGCCGGATTCAGGAAGAGGGAAATCACCAGGAGCTTTTGAAAAAACAAGGAATCTATTATCAGCTATATCAATCGGCACAAGAACAAGATCCAGATATGGAAGAATTTGAGAATGGAAGGGAAGCATAACAGAAGGGAGCTAACGAGATGAAGACAGCAGTAGTGACAGACAGTAATAGTGGGATCACGCAGAGCGAGGGGAAGCAGCTGGGAATATTTGTGATACCGATGCCTTTTATGATTGAAGGAGAGACGTATGAGGAGGATATCAGCCTGACACAAGAGGAATTTTATGAACGTTTGAAAGAGGATGCAGATATCTCTACTTCTCAGCCTTCGCCAGAGACGGTGATGAATCTGTGGGATCAGGTCTTGAAGGAGTATGACGAGATTATCCATATACCGATGTCCAGTGGATTAAGTAGTTCTTGCCAGACCGCACAAATGTTGGCGGAAGATTACGATGGCCGGGTGCAGGTGGTAGATAACCGGCGTATCTCGATCACGCAGCGTCAGGCAGTGATGGATGCGCGAGAGATGGCAAAGCGGAATATGAGTGGAGAAGAGATTCGTAAAGAGCTAGAAAAGAGCAGTATGGAATCTAGCATTTATATTACGATTGATACTTTGAAATATCTGAAAAAAGGTGGGAGAATCACACCAGCAGCAGCGGCGCTAGGAACACTTTTACGTTTAAAACCAGTTCTGCAAATCCAAGGCGATAAGCTGGATGCCTTTTCCAAAGCGCGGACAATGAAACAGGCGAAGTCTACGATGCTGGCGGCGATTGCTCAGGATTTGAAGAATCGTTTTGGGGATCCGGAGGCAGAGCATACCTGGATTGCTGTAGCACATACCTGTAATTATGAGGCAGCCAAAGAGTTTGTGGAGGAATTGAGGACGCTGTATCCCAAGACGGGAAATATTATCGCAGATCCGTTGTCTTTAAGTGTAGCCTGTCATATCGGACCTGGCGCTTTGGCAGTGGCAGTGACTCGTCATTTGCCTGAAAATATTGGAAAATAGAGAGAAATATGGCGGCAGGAGACGAAATAGAATGGAAAATGAAATGAAGAGAAAGCATTGCTTTTTCTTTCCTGACTTCATGGTAAGTCTGAAAGTGCCAGTAGCCGTGCTGATGGTGTTGTTTGGTATGATTCCTATGGTGTTGTGTACACAGGTTCTGATAGGAACCCTGCGACAAATCCAGACAGATTCGCGGATGATTGAGGTCCAGAATCAGTGCCAGATTCTAAGCAGCAAAATGACAAGAACGGGATATCTGCGGGGGGATTCCCGAGATGGAACGATGGACAGCGAGATTCAGGCTATGGCAGATGTTTATAACGGTAGAATTGTCGTGGTGAATCGTGACTTTCGGATTGTTCAGGATACCTTTCACATTGCAGAACGCCGGTTTTTGGTGGCAGAAGAGGTGGTTCGTTGCTTTCAGGGAGAGAGCAGCAGTAAATATAATAAAGATAAACATTATTTTGCGCAGACCATTCCCATTTATGACAGTACTCCGATTAAAGGAATCGAAGGAGTACTGGTGATTACTGCATCCACGGAAGGGATTTTGTCATTGATGGATACGGTATATGACAAGGCGTTATTTCTTCAAATTCTGGTGACTCTTGTTTTGATATTAGCGGCTATGGGAGTAGTGACAATGCTTCTGCGGCCTTTTCAGGAGCTTCAGAAAAAGTTAAATCAGGTGGCGGCAGGAGCTTTGGATACAGATATCCGCACAGACAGTTATCGAGAGACCAGAGATATCTCCCGGGCAGTAGGAAGTACGTTGTCGAAACTTAAAGAGGTGGATCAGTCCCGGCAAGAATTTGTGTCTAACGTTTCTCACGAATTGAAGACACCGATTACTTCGATACGAGTGTTGGCGGATTCTTTGATGGGGATGGGAGAAGCGCCAGTTGAGCTATATCAGGAATTTATGGAAGATATTTCGGACGAGATCGATCGGGAAAGCAAAATCATAGATGATTTGTTATCATTAGTGAAAATGGATAAATCAGAAGCAGAGATCAATCTTTCTCAAGTGGATATTGTGGTTTTGGTAAAGCAGATTTTAAAGCGTTTGCGACCGATTGCCAATAAGAAAAACGTGGAGTTGATTCTGGAAAGTATCCGCGAGGTGACGGCCGATGTTGACGAGACGAAACTGTCTTTGGCTATCAGTAATCTTGTAGAAAATGCCATCAAGTATAATTCTGCCGGTGGTTGGGTACGGGTCACCGTGGACGCGGATCATAAGTTCTTTTATGTGAAGGTGGCGGATTGTGGAATGGGAATTCCAGAAGAAGAACAAGATCGGATATTTGAGCGGTTTTATCGGGTGGATAAAGCGCGTTCGCGGGCCACAGGCGGCAGTGGTCTGGGTCTTTCGATTACCCGGCGGGTGGTGTTGATGCACAAAGGAGCGATTCGGCTGACTAGCAAAGAGGGAGAAGGCAGTATATTTACATTGCGGATTCCTCTGAATTATATAGCATAAAAGCCTGATACTTCCCAATATAACGTCGGCGGGGAAGCATGGGATGGCGGAGGATACAAAATGAACAGGTTAAAAATATGGCTGATATGGCTGACAATACTGTTTTTAACAGGATGCGGAGGAAAGACCAGGCTGCCGGCAGACGGAGAAACGCTGTTTCAGGTTTATTATTTGAATGCGGCGACGACTCGCCTGATGCCTTCCGAATACCGGACCCGGACAGAGGATAAGGATTTGTTGATTCAGGAATTGATGGATCGGTTTATGAAAGTGCCCGTGGATTTAGATGCCCAGGCAGGATTGTCAGAGAAGACAACTTATCAGGGGTATAAACAGGAAGACATGGTGCTGTATTTGTATTTTGACAGCAATTATGCCAGTATGCCATCAGAGAGGGAAATTTTGTGTCGGGCGGCGCTTGTGCGGACTTTGACTCAGGTTCCTGGTATTGATTATATTTCTATTTATTCCGGAGATCAGCTTCTGATGGATAAAAACGGAATGCCGGTGGGAATGCTCTCAGCCGCAGATTTTATAGATAGTATCAGTGATGTCAATGCTTACGAGCGGACGGAATTGATCCTGTACTTTACCGATGAAAATGGAGAACAACTATTCCCGGAGAAGCGGGAAGTGATTCACAATATCAATACCTCGGTGGAAAAACTGATCTTAGAGGAGTTGTTGAGCGGGCCGGAACAGCCAGGATTAGAACCAACTTTGGATTCAAATATTGGGCTGTTGAATGTGTCTACCAATGAAAATGTATGCTATTTGAATTTTGATATAGGATTTTTGAATAATTCTTTGGAGGTGAAAGATTACATCCCGATTTATTCGATTGTAAATTCCTTGTCAGAGCTATCTTCTGTCAATCGGGTACAGATCAGTGTGAATGGAGCACAGAATGTGAAGTTTCGTGATTCCATTGAGTTGAATACGATGTTTGAGCGGAATTTGGATTATATTGGAGAGGGGAATAGCCAGGAAATTTTAAAACCATTGGAACGAATAGAGGAGGAGTAGAAATTAAACGGCCATTATTAATACTGACAGCAGGATTCGTACTTGGAGAGATACTTAGTCTGTTGGGTATGGTGGCATGGAATATGTTTGTGGCAATAACGCTGGCATTTGTGCTGGTGTTGTTGCCATGTTTTTTGTTTCAGGGGAAAAAATGTCTTATAAAATTAAAATGCTCTGTGAGGAATTTTCTAAATGACCAAGAGATAAAAAAGCGTTGGCTGATGGGGGCCTGTGCGGGAATCACATTTTTTCTGTTGGGATTTTGTCGCGGGAATCACGCGGTGGAGTGGAGTTGTAAGGAGCAAGAGCTGGCTTTAGACGGAACAAAACAAACCATAGAAGGAAGAGTCATTTCGGTTAAAAGAAGCGGAAAGTATCAGGTAGTGGGATTGGAAAATTGTTTCATTGACGGACAAGCAGAGGAAAGAAGGCCACATCTGAGAAAACTTCAGATTTATTTGGAGGAAGAAAAAAGTAATCCGCGACCAGTTTTAGGAAGCAAGATATCGGTAACAGGGGAGATCACCATTTTTTCAGGAGCCAGGAATCCGGGGGAATTTGATTATGCAAATTATTATCGTTCTCTGGGCCTGCATTATCGGATGTTTGCTAGCACATGGCGGGAGATGGGGCAGGAGGTCAGCTTGTGGCGGGAATGTTTGCATGGCTTGTCCGAGTACGCGGGTCGGATATTGGAGAAAGTTGCCGATCCAAAAGACGCTGGTATTTTTCGGGCGGCGATTCTGGGAGAAAAATCACAGTTAGATGAAGAAATTCGTGTTTTGTATCAAAAAAGTGGGATTGCGCACCTGCTGGCAATCAGTGGACTTCATTTGTCACTGGTCAGTGCAGCCGTTTATGGCATATTGAGAAGATTGGGAGTAGGTTATGGAGGAGCTGGTATTCTGGGCAGTATGATGTTAATCGGTTATGGGATGATGACCGGGGCATCTCCTTCTGTGATTCGTGCTCTGGTTATGGCGCTCTGTGGATTTTTGGCAGCATATTTGGGACGTACTTATGATTTACCTTCGGCTCTGGGATTGGCAGCTCTCTTGATCTTATGGGATAATCCCTATCGGATTTGTCAGGCAGGAGTACAGTTATCCTTTGGAGCAGTGACAGGAATTGCCGTTACCGCAGAAGTTTTTCTACAGAGAGAGACGAAAGAAAAGGAGAAAAAGAAAGCGCCGCTTGCAAAAACATTGGCATATAGCTTGGGAATGCAGTGGATGACGTTGCCGTTTGTCCTGTATCATTTTTTTCAGATTCCGGTTTATGGGATCTTTCTTAATCTTCTGGTAGTACCATGGATGGGAATCGTGGTAGCGTCCGGGGCGGCGGCAGTTTTATTGGGGAGTATCTGGTTGCCAGCAGGGAGATTTGCAGCAGGAAGCGGCCATGTCATTTTGCTGTTTTATCAATGGCTTTGCCAACTTTTCGAATGTTTTCCTGGAAGCATTTTAGTCTGGGGAAGACCGCAGATTTGGCAGATATCGGTTTATTTTGGCGGCCTGCTTGCTTGCATTTGGTTGTGGAAGGAGAGAAGAAGAACATATTCAATATTGTTACTGATAGGACTACCGTTTTTGCTGATGCCGCTTCCGGTTCGGGGGCTGGAAGTTGATTTTTTGGATGTGGGGCAGGGAGACGGCATTAGTATCCGCACTCGAAATATGACTATTTTGGTGGATGGTGGCAGTATGGATCAAAAACATCTGGGAGAAAACCGGTTGGAACCGTTTTTAAAAAGTAAAGGGATATCGGAAATTGATTATGCCATCGTCAGTCATGGAGATCAGGATCACATCAGTGGTTTGATATATTTGTTGGAAAAAAGGGAGATTTTTGTCCATACGCTGATACTTCCCCAGTTAGGGAGGCAGGAGGAGATCTATGATCAGCTAAAAGAGCTGGTTCTGGAACAAGGTGGTGATGTGCGGTGGATGAAACGGGGAGATTGTCTGAAATCCGGCCGGTTGGAGCTGATATGCAGATATCCAGAGGAAAAGGAATCGACATTGGCGGATCGCAACGATCATTCTCTGGTATTGCAGGTGGACTATGGGGATTTTCATATGATTCTGACTGGCGATATGAGCGGGGATGGGGAGCGGCGTATGATGGAGCAGGAACAGACAGAACCGATAAAGGAGGGAAAGGCGGGATTGGAGAAAATTCAGGTGTTAAAGGTGGCTCATCACGGTTCCCGCTATTCTACTACGGAAGAATGGCTGGACTGTCTTCGTCCGCATTGGGCAGTGATCTCTTATGGAGAGAAAAACCGATACGGACATCCTAGTCAGGAGGTGATAGCTCATTTAGCAGAAAGGGAGGTACAGATATGGAAAACAGCAGAAAAGGGCGCGATATCTTTGCGGACAGATGGCAGGAGAATTTGGTGGAAAACTTGGATTCGTTAATGGGATAATGGTGAATAGTAACGCGAATCATGAAATATCTGTGAAAATCATATTATCCATTTCCAAAGTCTCAAAATTGTGGTAAAATCAAAACATAGGCATAACAATGATGTTCGAAAATGTGCATGGTGCCAGAAAGGAGTATTTATGGATTATCAAAATTTGAATCAATACTATGGAGCGTATGGTGAGACTAAGGAGTATGAACCGTTGAACCGATATACGGCGAAGACCTTCGGATGGATGTTTGCCGGTTTGTTGGTGACGTTTCTTGTTGCGATGACTAGTTATATAACTGGACTGGTTTGGTATGTATTTGCCGTTCCTTATGCGGTATTGGTATTGGGGATCGCGGAAGTGGCGGTAGTCTTGTTTATGTCGGCACAGATTCATAAAGTGTCAGTGGGAACAGCAAGAGTATTGTTTTTAACGTATTCGGTTCTGAACGGAATCGTTTTTTCCGCATATTTTCTGATCTATGCCCTTCCAAGTATGGTATTTATTTTTGGAGCGACGGCATTGTTTTTCGGAATTATGGCAGCAATTGGCTACACCACACGGGCGGATTTAAGTAATCTGCGAAATTTCCTGATGGGAGGACTGGTGTTTTTATTGGTGTTTTGGATTGCGGCGATGTTTATCAACCTGGAGCGGTTTGAGATGATAGCTTGTACGGTGGGGATCTTTATTTTCCTGGTATTTACCGCTTACGATACCCAGAAAATCCGGGCCTGTCATCAGGCGTATGCACAGAATCCGCAAATGGCAAAAAAGGCATCTATCTTTTCAGCCCTGCAGCTTTATCTGGATTTTATCAATCTGTTTATTTATCTGTTGCGAGTTCTTGGCAGGAGAAAATAAATGCAGACTTTGAATCAGGATATCAAAAATCACACATTTAAGTCCGTGTATCTTCTTTTTGGCGAAGAAACTTTTTTGAAAAACAGCTATAAAAAGCGTTTCCAGGAAGCCATAACCGGAGAAGATACCATGAATTTTTCCCGGTTTGAGGGGAAAGGGCTGGATGTGGATGAATTGATACGATTGGCGGATACCATGCCATTTTTCGCTGAGCGGCGATTGATTATGGTGGAGGACAGCGGATTTTTCAAAAGTTCTGCGGAGGCGGTGGTGCAGTATCTTCCCACAATGCCGGAAAGTACATGTCTGCTTTTTGTGGAGTCGGAGGTGGATAAACGCAGCAAATTATATAAAAAGATAAAAAGTCTGGGTTATGCTGCGGAGATGACAAGACAAGATATTACGCAACTTAGCAGATGGGCGGGCTCCCTTCTAGCCAGGGAAGGGAAAAAGATCAACCATTCCACAATGGAGCTATTTCTGAGTATGACCGGAGATGATATGGAAAATATCCGGATGGAGCTGGAAAAGCTGATCAGCTATACTTGGGGACGGGATGTGATTACAGAGAAAGACGTGGAAGCCATTTGCACAGTTCGGGTCAGCAGCCGGATTTTTGAGATGGTGGCCGCGATTGTTAACCGGCAGACGCGCAAAGCAATGGATTTGTATGAAGATTTGTTGATGCTAAAAGAACCGCCTATGCGCATTCTGTTTTTGATTGCCCGGCAGTTTAATCAACTTTTACAAGTAAAGGAACTGAGTGAAAAAGGGATGGAACGAAAGCTCATTGCCTCTAAGCTAAAGATGCAGCCGTTTGTGGTGGGGAAAATCATGCCTCAAGCCAGACAGTTTTCCCGGGAACAGATTCTTTCTTATGTGCAGCTGTGTGTGGAGGTAGAAGAAGCAGTGAAAACCGGTCGGCTTGCGGATCGGCTGGCAGTGGAACTTTTGATTACCAAAAAGTATGGGAATTAAATAATCGATCAAAAAAGAATAGGGGATCGCAAAATTAGTCATTCGTCATTTTCAATCTTTCGTGTCTGGCTGATTTTGCAATCCCCCTTTTTAATAATGGATTACCTCATTGGCGTTGCAAATTCTTTCAATAATGGATTGTTTTGGCAATATTCATGGTAAAACATATCATAGACATTGGATATTGAGCAAAGAGTTTTTGCTGTCTGAATGCCCGACGTTCTCATGCATCCACCATTTCTTGTAGCCTGTGTTGAAATGGTTTTTGTACACAGGATATGGGAAATGATGGATGGTTTATTTTAAGTTCCCTTTTTATCTTTGTTTATCAACCTTTCACTCCACCGCCGGTAACGCCTGCGATGATCTTTTCCGACAGGAAAAGATACAGGATAAAGGTAGGCAAAAACACGATTACCACTGCCGCAAACATGCCGGCCCAGTCGCCAGTGTATTTCATAGAGTTAATCATAGAATACAATCCCACAGCAATAGGACGCAGTTTGTCAGAGTTGGCGAAAATCAGGGAGATGAAATACTCATTCCAGATATTGATAAAGTTAAATATCGTTACCGTGATGATTCCTGGTTGAGCCATGGGAAGCATGATCAGCCAGAAGGTTTTGGTTGGCGGGCAACCGTCGATAGCCGCCGCTTCCTCAAAAGCACGAGACAGATTGCCGAAAAAGGTCATGAGGAATATGGTGGTGTAAGGAACATTGATGCCAATGTATAAAAAGATTAGCAAAATCGCGTTACTCATCACATGATTCAAAATCCCCATGTTGGCTACGATTCCGAAAAGCGGAAGGACGATCATCACTACTGGCACGCCCATGGCAGACACGAAACCCGTCTGAATTATCTTGTTGCCTGGGAATACGAAGCGAGCCAGGACATAAGCGGCCGGGGCGCAGATAAGAATCAACAAGACACAGGAAATGATGGAGTATATAAGAGAGTTCCTAAAGATTCCGGCCACATCGGAATTTACCCATGCCTTTACATAGTTTTCAAAATGGAGCCCGGAGGATAGCAACTTGTTGGAGAAGATTTCCTTGGTGGTGGAAAAGCTGGCTAACAGCACCCACCCTAACAGAATAAAGGTAAAGGAAATCCAAATCAACAGGATGAAGTATCCTGGGGCAAGGCGCAATTCTTTTTTCCAATTGATCGGTTCTCGGTATTTTTTTGTTTTCGCCATAAGTTTCCCCTCCTTTTAGAATTCCAGGTCATCATCGCGCAACAGATGGTTGCACAGCCAGAATACGGCTACCACGCAGACACTGAGCAGCACGCCAATGGCGGCGCCTAAACCGGAGTTTCGTTCTGTGATACTGTTGCCTGCGCCGAAAATTTGCATATACATATAAACCATGGGTGTGATGGTCTGGGTGTCTGCGGTAACGGTGGAGAACAACTGAGACCACACAAAGAATCCTACACTAGTGACGCTCCACATGGTAATATTCGTCTTAAAAACGCCTTTTAACAAAGGCATAGTAATGTAACGGAACTGATTAAACTTATTAGCGCCATCTAAAGTGGCAGCCTCAAAGTAATCGGAGCTGATACGCTCGATGCCACTGGCAAATATGAGCATGTGATATCCAACCATACCAAAACAATAAGCCAGCAAAAGGGCAGCGAACTTATGGTCATTGTCCAGCCATTGAATCTTGGCTAAGGAGGTAAGTCCCAGATTGGTAAACACCGTTTTTAAAAGTCCGAATTTGGGGCTGTAGACATATTGCAGCCACATAGTAGCTAAGGCAACTGCACTGACAATGTTGGGCAGATAAATTACCGCCCGGAAAAAGCTTTTGAAACGAATGCCACTGGTGATGATCACGGCAAACAACAGAGCCAGCGACATGACGATAATACCACCAATCAGCCAGATGCGGAACAGATTCCACATGGAAATGCGGAACAGGCTGGTATTAGCCAACCGGACAAAATTGGACAGACCGGTAAACTGCCATTTGGCTACTGGATCGGTGATTCCATCAATCTTGAAAAAACTCATGACAATGGTACGGACGATGGGATAGAGGAAAATAATAGAAAACATCAATACTGCCGGAGTTAAAAACAGTATGATCATGCCTTTGTTGCGTTTCATCCCGGTTTCCCCCTTTCATTAAAATAAAGACAAACGATAAAAAGGCGACAGCTGAATGCCAAAGGGCATGGAATTCATTCCTGTCACCTTTTTATAGATATTAGTTTCCTGCTTTCTTTAAAGCATCCACAAAGCCCTGAGCATCAATGCTGCCGCCGCAAAGCTTTAAGAAATTCTCCTTGATGATAGGAGTCATGTCCGCATTGGCCTCAGCGCCGGCGGCCCATGGATAACGGGTGTTCATGCTGTCCATAACTGGTTTCACGCAAGAGATCAGTGCTGGCCATTCGGTATTGTTGGAATCAGCAGGAATGCCGATAGATAATTCCGACAACATCTTGTCAAATTCGCCCTGCGTGATATAGCAAATCAGTTTAAATGCATCTTCTGCCTTCTGGGAATCTTTGTTGATGGCTAATACTTGTGCGCCGTAGTTGGCAGCGTCTACGCCATCAGTTCCGCCTTCCAATGCGGGATAGCTAAAGCAGCCCCATACAAAATCGTCACCAGCCATATCTTTTACCTCATTGGGCAGCCAAGAACCGTTTAAGTACATAGCAGCTGTTCCCATAGCCAGTTCCTGATTTTGTCCAGCCGGCCATACGTTGGAGGCGATGGTCTCGGAGAAATAACCTTTGCTGGCGAAATCAGCATAAGCCTCTGCGGTGGCAGCTACAGATGGGTCATCCCACTGGCCGCCCTTTACAATCTCTTCCGTCTTGGGCTCGCCTACCAAGCGGGACATGTGATAACCAAACATGCAGGTGATATAGGCGTCGTCACAAGTGATAGGAGTGTACCCAGCTTCTTTGATTTTGGCACAAGCCGCATCTAATTCCGCCCAGGTGGTAGGAACCGCGGTAACGCCTGCTTCGTCAAAGATTGCCTGATTATAGAAAAATGCAAATACGTTGGGCTGGTAAGGAATGGATTTTAAGGTACCGCCTCCCACCTCGCGGCAGGCTGCTATCAATCCGGCATTGGCGCTTGCTTCGTAATCAACGGCTTTTGCCAACTCCTCCAAATCCATCAGATACTGACCCCATGTAGTATTGACTCGATCGATATCTTCATCAAATAAATCAATGTTGGTTCCAGCATCGAGAGCGGGTTGCAATCCTTCACGGATACCAGTACGGCCCTTAAACTGCAAATCTACGCTAATACCTGTGTCTGCGCTGAACTTATCAACTGCTGCCTGGATAGCCTGCCCTTGAGGTTCTGTGGCTTCCCACATAGACCAGTATACCAGACCGCTGCCGTCTCCGGCCGGAGCGGCCGTCTCTCCTTGGCTGTCGCCTGCTGCCGGAGCCGTCGTGGCAGTATCTGCCGCCGGAGCTGCTGTTGTCTCTGCAGTTTGCCCGCCTCCGCCGCATGCAGCCAGTGAGACGGCCATAGCTGATGTAAGAACCAGTGCCATAACTTTCTTTCTCATAAAAAATGTCCTCCTCTTTTTGGTGCAATTCCTTGCATTTACTTACGTTCCCATAAAATTAGTATAGTAAAATTGCACAGAAAAATATTTGCACAATCGACCCTTATATTTATACATTAGAATATTTGTGGTGAAATTGCATAGAGAAATTCGCCTATCACAAGATGTCATATTTTAATATTGACAACAGTTTGTTGCAATGTCATTTAGATAAGGAAACGAGAAAATCAGCCAAGGAAGAGGGGAGAGAAGTAACGGGAAATCGTCTGTGATATTTTGACTTTGCAGAGATTTAGAAGTCCTTAAATCCTTGAATTTGGCGTTGAAACGAAAATATACATGGTTTGAACAGAGTGAGTTTGTATATTTTCGTTTCGTTTTTAGCAAAATATCTAAATGACATTGCAGTTTGTTGGGACTTCTTTTTTTTGGATACTCATATGGTTGTGTGTGGTAGATACTTGGTTACATCTCTTTAGTTTTCTTGTTAAATGGTCTTCCAAATAATTTGGCAGCCCTCCAGGCACAGCAAGGAAGCTTTCCCCTCCCCATCATAAATCAGGGTACGTTGCATTTGCCCAGAATTATTGACCACCGCATATTTACCAGTTTCCGGATAGGCATGTACCTCACATAGCGGATTTTCGGCAAACCACCGCTTCATCTGCATTTCCTTTCCTGCACTGTAATAAAGGCTACGCATCAAAAGCCGTGTGTTTTCATAGTTATAAGGCAATCCAGCAAGATAGATTCCTCGCCCTTTTCCATAAAGATGAGCGCTGGCATGAATCTCCCCTTCTGAATATTCCACAATTTCCGTGTCCTCTGACAAAGCATAGACATTTTTCACACTTTCGCCAAAATCAAATTCCTCTTTTCTATCCTCCTTCAGAAAGTGTTTCTCTTGCTCATGGGTAAAATATTTATCGGTAGAAAGGCTGAAGCCTAGTTCCTGATCAACTCCCAGTACATCCGCCAGCTGGAAAAACCGCCCGCAGAAATGGATGGCCGTTGGCTCGCCGATGCCCACAAAACCGCCGCCTTCCCAGACAAACTGACGGATAGCACATACAATTTTGTCATCCAACCATTCCTTCCCGCCGGAAAATGCGGTGCCTGCTGCTCCGGCATTGATGATAACATCGACATCCTCAGGTATCCCCTTTTCCCGGATGTCATCAAAACTTAGGAAGGTTACATCCACCCCCATGCCGCTTAATGCTTCCAGCACACCGAAATAGGAATACGTTTGTTTATACCAGAGTGCGTGGGCCACCATAAATGCCTGCCAGGCCCGAAGCTTTCCCCAGCAGTTAAGCACAGCCACCTTCAGTCCACAATAAGGCTGACTGCCGTTGATATTGCCATAAATCTCTCGAAATTCCTCTGTCACCTTTCCAATATAATCTACAAACGCCGGAAATTGATAAGCCAAACTCAAATATCCGCCATAGCCAATCCGGTCCACTGGCTTGCGCATCAGTGCTCTTCTGGCACTCAGCCAATTGTCTCTGGCTTCCACACAAGGATCATTGCCCTCATAAAAGGTGTCCGGGAAAAAGTAGGGTAGAAATCGGCCTTCCGTGTACTTTACGCCAGGAATGTCAGAGATGAGTCGCAGAGTGGCTCCCCCACCCACACTTCCTACCACCGCATCAAGACCGATCGCTGGAAAATATTTTCCATAAGGCTCGGTGCCAATCCAGTTGTCACCAAGGAACATCATGGCCTCCCGACCAGCCTCGTGAACCAGTTCAACCAGTTCCCGAGCCTTTTTTGCCACAAAACGCTGAATAAAGTCCATATAATCCAGATAGTGTTTTGTGGGGACCCGGAAAGTAGAATTGTAATAACCATTGTCCACAATATCTTCTGGCCTTAGCCGGTAACCGTATTCCTCTTCAAATTCCTCTAGCGCTTTAACCGATACGGTGGATCCGTAGCCGAACCAGTCGACGAATTTTTCCTTAGCCTTGTCATTGAAAACCAGAGTGAAATGATAAAAAAAGGTGGTAAAACGAACGACGTCTGTTCGTGGATTGTCTCTCAGCCACTGGATAAGATATTCTTTTGCATACTGTCCTGATGCCAAATGACGCACGTCGAAGGGAATTTCATGGGGTTTGTCTCCCCAGTTATTAGTAATGTGATTGTACATTTGGGTGGGATCCCAGATGGCATAGACCAGGAAGGATACGGTATATTCATGAAACGGCAGGACATTTTTAACTATGACGACGTGACTGTCCTGATTCACCTCCCAGTTTTCAGGAGATAGAGTCTCCCCAGATGTCCGGTCTATCACTTCCCACCAGCGTTTCTGATCATGGACATAATCTGGCACAATCTGTTGATCGAAATATCCCTCCATAAACGGAATCTCAACCATTTCTTTCACAGCTGTCACCCGGCGACTCATCAGATATAGCTGCTGACATTCCTCCATATGTTCCCTGGCAAATTCGTTATGTCCTCTGGCAACAAAATAGGTGGTATAAATCGTTGCATCCAAAGCCTTGATTTCCTCTGGTAGCTTTGTTCCGTCACTGTCCCGCAAAGCATCCGCTCCCCAGCAAGCCATCATTTCTTTGGTCTGTTCCAGGAAATTTCCCTCGCTGGGAAGGGTGACTCTTCCGCTTGTTTTTGACATTTTCCTCCTCCTCCATTGATATTTTCAATAAAATCCATGACAATCCCTGCCAAATCATGTATAATAAATACAAAACACAACCAATTTTTCAGATGGTTATGGTAAAAATAAAGAAGCATCTTCACTCTATGACGGTGCAATGGCAGCAACCCAATAAAGATATCCGAAACCACATCTTTTAGCAGGGGCAGGAAATTTTTATCAGCCGTTGGTTACGGATCTATTTTTGATCGGATAATCTTTCTTTACCTATCCATGAAAGCTACCACAAAATAAGCAGGAGGAAGCCTTCCAATGGCATATAAAAACACTTGCCTGCGGACTACCCTGTCTGTTCGCAGCATTATTTCTATTCACTATTTTGATTATATGAGCGATTTTTCCTTTCCCGGTGAGAGCCACGATTTCTGGGAGTTGCTTTGCGTGGACAAGGGAGAGATTGACGCCGTGGCAGGAGAGAAGCGTCATACTTTGAAAAGGGGTAGCATTATTTTTCACCAGCCCAATGAATTCCACAATGTCATCACCAATGGGCGTAGTGCTCCTAGTCTGGTAGTGATTGCTTTTGAGTGTCATTCTCCCCATATGGATGCCTTTCGGGGACAAATTCTGACTGTCCAGGAAACAGAAAGCGCTCTTTTGGCTCAGATTATCATCGAAGCCCGTCAGGCATTTGTGGGACGTCTGGACAATCCCTACCAGGAGGAGCTGATTCGCAATACGGATACTCCCGGATTTGGGGCAGAACAACTGATAAGCAATTATCTGGAGGAGCTGCTCATTCTCCTTTACCGCCGGTATTTTGCCAATCCGTTACCGGTGCCGGTTCAGAATCCTAAGTATCCCCGTCTGGGGCGCCCTAATGAGACATACAACCGGATTATCCGTTATATGGAAGAGCATATCAATGAGCAGCTGACCATTGAAAATATTTGTAAAAATACTCTCATCAGTCGTTCCCGCCTGCAGAAGTTGTTTCAAGAGCAGCATGGTTGCGGGGTGATGGAGTTTTTCACTTTGATGAAAATCGATACAGCCAAGGAGTTGATTCGCAGCAATCAGCTGAATTTCACCCAGATCTCCGACCGGCTGGGATATACCTCCATCCACTATTTTTCCAGACAGTTTAAAAAGATTACTCACATGAATCCATCGGAATATGCCTCCTCCATTCGCCTACTCTCAGAAAAACATTCGGTGCAACAGAAGTAGTAGGATCAATCGGGGTGAGTAAGCATGATAGAAGGAATCCTGTTGGTGTTTATGTGTTCTCGGCTTATCCGAAATGGGGAGCGTATTTTTTGACAATTCTCTCCATGTCTTCCCATTTCCGTTCCATATCAGCAACCAGGGCAAGCTGGGTGCGGCAGCGATCTAGATTGTGCC
This sequence comes from Lachnospiraceae bacterium, assembly GCA_022799175.1. Lineage (GTDB taxonomy): Bacteria > Bacillota > Clostridia > Lachnospirales > Lachnospiraceae > Brotaphodocola. Next base: position 72,502 of record JAAWNY010000006.1, read on the forward strand.
CGTCTCGGCTGACATGGAAATAGACGTCTCCCTCCAGATAATCGGCCAAAAACCGCATTCCGCATTCCAATGTCATCATCTTGGCTCCATAAGGAAGCATTTCAATCTCTGTCTTAGTCAAGCGACCTTCGCATCCCTCCAAAAATCCTTTGGTGTATATTTCAAAAAGAGGAAGCGACAGAGAAACCTTGGATAGATCCCGCTCATCCTCCTCTGCCGTATTGGCGCCAAAGCGGATAGAATCTCCGTAATCAAATATAGAGAATCCCGGCATGATGGTGTCTAGATCAATAATGCATAGAGCCTGTCCTGTGGTATCATCAATCATGATGTTGTTGAGTTTGGTATCGTTGTGGCTTACCCGCAAAGGGAGCTTGCCCTGGCTTTGCAGGCTGAGTGCCAGACCCATCTCCTTTTCTCGTTCCCGAATAAAGAGGATTTCCTTTTGCACCTGGCTGGCTCTTCCCATCATGTCTGTTTCCACAGCCTTTTGAAAGGCCGTGAATCGGGATGGCGTGTTGTGGAAATTGGGAATGGTTTCGGTCAGTTCATCTGCCGGAAAGTCAGCCAGGAGGCATTGGAACCGTCCGAAAGCTTTTCCACTCTGATAAAAGTGTTCTGGTTTTTCCACCAGATTGTAGCAGGTGGCTTGGGAAATGAAGAGATAGACTCTCCAGAAGTATCCTTGACTGTCCCGATAATAGTCCTTTCCATCCTTTGTGGGGATCAGATTTAAGGTTTCTCGATCGGGGTCTCCGTGATTTTCTATAATCTGACGGCGCAAGAAGGAGGTCACTCCTTTTACATTTTTCATCAATCCTTCAATATTCTTAAATACATCCTGATTCATCTGTTGTAGAATATAAGAGGTTTCCTGGCCATCCTCCTCACAGAGAAGGAGGAAGGTGTGGTTGATATGACCGCTTCCGTAGGGCTCGCAGCTTTTTACCTGTCCTTTTATGGCAAAGGCATTGGCAGCTTCCAATTTACGTTCCGTGCTGTTATTCATGGTAATCCTCCCATAATTTTTCCGGATAAAGTCCTTGTTTCTTCAGCTGACAGATGGCCTGGACCACAGTCTCTTTATCCTCCTTATAAGTTACGCCATACCATCGATCTTTACTTTGCAGAACCGTCACCTCTGCTTTTCCTTCTTTTAAAATCTCATCTACTACAAAGGGGAGAAAATACTCGCATTTTAAAGGATTGTCAGTCAGGGATTTTTCGATGAATGTTGAAAAACGTCTGTCCAGTTCACTTAGGATGCTGGGGGTAAATCCCCACAGATTCATGGACACTATGGTATTTCCCGGAAGCGTAATCCAAGTCTTGCCTTCATCTTCGGTGTAGGCTCCGTTTTCTCCTCTTTTTTCGATGTGCGTTCGCTCATGGATATCGGTAAGCATTCCTTGCTTGTCAATAGTACAAATACCTCTGGCCACATATCCATGTTCAGTCATGGTATTGTTCAAATGGTAGCCTACCATGGCGTACTGGTATTTTTCCTGATCTTCATGGGTGGTCAATTGGCGGTACATTTCCTGAAAAGCCTGTTTGCCATAGTAGTCGTCAGCATTGATGACGGCAAAAGGTTCCTGGATAATATTTTTGCAGCATAAGATAGCGTGCCCGGTGCCCCAAGGTTTGATTCGTCCCTCTGGCACAGAGAAACCCTCCGGAAGCTTGTCCAATTCCTGATATATGTACGCTACTTCCATGTGCCGTTCCATGCGTTGACCGATGTTCTCTTTAAATTCTTTTTCGATGGCCTTTTTGATAATGAAGATGACCTTTTCAAATCCGGCTTCTCTGGCATCGAAAATAGAAAAGTCCATAATGATGTTCCCCTGTTCGTCTACCGGGTCAATCTGCTTTAACCCTCCATAACGGCTTCCCATTCCGGCAGCCATGACCACCAGTGCTGGCTTCCTGCCATTTCCCATAAGATTGCCTCCTTTTTGGATGTTTTGTACGGCTCAGTTCGTTTGAAGCGCGGCAGCTTTTGTAGAAAGTGTGGTAAAGATGGGCCTTTCTGCTGCTTGTTATAAGTATAACTGACTAAGGGATGGAAATGCAAGAGGCAGGGGAGTTTTTTGTTTGGACGATTAGGTATTTTATTTGTATTATTGGGTTTAAGGGGAAAGAGGCGCTGTTTCGGAGAAGAAGAGTTGATATTGTTTCATAGAAGAGAGTGCGCATAAACGGCCGCACACGGAATATGGGAAATCGTGGATGGCTTCTCTGGCAACACTCTCTTTAATTTTTTACCATTTCTCCTCAGTGAACGAGGGATAGAGAAAACAGATAGATTAATGGATATTTAATGTAGCTGTTTGTTTTTTGGGGTTATCCCAATTCCAAAGTTCTCTGATTTGGATAAATACATCACTTCTGTCTTGTAATTTATATGCTTGTGCAACGTTAATGGTGACTCCCTGCAAAACTTCTTTTGAATAGTTATCTAAAGCCTGGTCCCGTTCATCCAAAACCAATGTCGTTTTACATTCTACGCCATTTTGAAACAAGGTGATATCATAGTCAGAAATTCCGGCCCACTGTGAGTCTGCCCGTTTATTGGTAAAATCGTAATAAAGGGCCAAGCACATATCACCATTATAATCATGCTTGATTTGATAGCCTGTATATACAATGCGCGAATCGTCTATTTCAAAATCGAATAGAGGAGAGGAGGTTTTTACTTGCGCCTCTACAGTTTCTGTTCGTGCCCCGTCGGTTCCAACTGAGTATCCATCTGGGGTAGTGGTATTTGCGAACATGTATCCGTCAGCGCCAAAATAATATTGCTTTCCGGCAATCTCCTGCCACTGATTTGCAGGATAACTGCCATCATCATTTTGGTACCACCATCCTTTTTCGTCCTGTTTCCATTCTCCGGCATACGCTACGCCTGAGAATATTATTGACATGGCCAGTACTGTGCACAATATAAAATTTTTTTTCATACAAATCCATCCTCCTTCTTAAAATAGATATAAATATTGTAACATAGAAAACATAGTTTGTCATTTATTGTCAATGTAAAAATAAATTTCGTATCAGGAAAAAGAACAAACGTTCGAATTTTCTTGTCAAAGCAACTAGGACATGATATACTTTTGATAGCGGAAAGCTTATGAATCAATGCTATTTAGATAAGCAGTGACAAAAGGTACGCCAAGGAAGAGGGGAGCGAAGCAACGGGAAATCGTCTGCTCCTTTTTCCGGTTTCGAGATTAAGAATTCCTAAAATCCCTGACTTTTGCTAAAAACGAAACGAAAATATACAAACTCGCTCCGCTCAAACAATGTATATTT
>JAAWNY010000044.1 GCA_022799175.1 Lachnospiraceae bacterium
GCCGTTTATACTTCAGCGCCACTACGGCCTGTCGCAGACAGTCTATGGACTTATTATCGGCTTCAATTTATTTACATAGCACTTTTTGGTATAATAAGGCTAATTACAGTGTCCGCGAAGCGTTTCCTGTAATCAGTTGTATATGCAAATACGCATGTGGCCCAAATCTTTGGAACAAATGCCCATGTCCTGACCCCCGGTGCATTTGTCCCATATATTGCGTTTTGGCAGAAAGGCGAATCTAATGAATTATGGAAAAAAAGGAGTTCGGTCAAAGCAAAAAGAGCTTAACTCCAAGACAAAGAAACTAGGCCGAAAACTGGCACTCACCCTGGTAAAGCTGGCGCTGGCGGCAATAATCGGCATGGTCATCTGCGGTGTCTCCGCGGGGATCGGTGCATTCAAAGGCATCCTGTCCTCCACTCCCGAGATCCATTTAAGCGATGTGGTGGCCACTGGTGAAGCGACAATCGTATATGACTGCGAAGGCAATGAGCTGGACCAGTATGTCAGCATCAATTCCAACCGTATCCAGATCAACAATATGGACCTGATTCCGAAGCATCTGGGGGAGGCTTTCGTAGCCATTGAGGACGAACGCTTCTACCAGCACAACGGCATCGACATCCAGGGCATTATCCGGGCCGGCTGGCAGTTCATCATCAGTCTGGGCAAGGAGAAGCAGGGCGCCAGCACCATCACCCAGCAGCTCCTGAAGAACACCATCTTCACCTCCTGGACCGAGGAGAACAACAACCTGGTCAAGATGGTGAAGCGGAAAGTCCAGGAACAGTACCTGGCTCTGGCAATCTCCAAGGAGTTCTCCAAGGAGGATGTGCTCCTGCGCTATATGAACGCCATCAACTTAGGCCAGAACACTCTGGGCGTGGAATCCGCTTCCCAGAGATACTTCGGCAAGTCCTGCAGTGAACTGACCCTTTCCGAATGCGCGGTCATCGCTTCCATCACCCAGAACCCCACAGGCTACAATCCCATCCGGCACCCGGAGGATAATGCAGGTCGCCGCAAGAGATGCCTGGACAAAATGCTGGAGCTGGAATTCATCACCATGGCCGAGTACGATGAGGCCATTGCGGATACGGAGGCCGTATATGAGCGCATCGGGCTGCACGATACCGACTACCGCACCAGCACCAATACCACCTCTGGAACCTATTTCTCTGACGCGGTCTATGAACAGGTGCGGGAGGATCTGATCAATATCGCAGGCTACAGCGATTCCATGGCAGAGACCCTGTTGAATTCCGGAGGCCTGCGCATCGAGTCCACCATGGATCCCACGATACAGGCCATTGCCGACGAGGAGTTCGCCAATCCGGAGCCAACAGATGTCCGGCTGCGGCCGCCGCTCCGAACGTTCCGATCACCCCGGTCGCATGCCATCCCCGTTTGCGGCTGCTGACCACATCCATAGACATTCCCACTCTGGACATTATCTCATATCCAACGATAACTGCCTCCAGGAAATTTTTCCCATTACTTCCCAGAGCATCCGCCAAAGTCCACGCCGTCTCCACTACCACCGCTCCCACATGGGATTTTGACCGAGTGTGTACATCGTCTAACTCCAGGGCATGTCCCATCATGCCATTTAACAATAATGCCTGAAATACATCTAGATGAAAGCCCTGCCCCCACACAGCTGCCTGCCGGGGAGCATCTTTCGACACCCATTCTTTCATCTCCTCACAGACCATAGGGATCTCTTCATAATCAACGGCTCCCAAAGCTGCCCCCACACTGTCTAGCACACAGTATTTTGCCGCACTCACCACCTCCCCCGGAACATCTTCCAGACGCAGCTCAGACGCAAACCGCGCCAGATGCCGCAATTCCGTCATCAATCTTGTCTCCTCCCTTCCTCAGATATCCAACGAATTGTGCTTCTCAATATAGTTTAGCAACCCGCCCTCGCTGATTATCTTGATCTCCTTTTCCGAAAGCCGGAATTCCATTGCAAAATCCGGGTCGCCCACCTTGCGAATCACCCGACCGACCACATCCACTAAAAGTTCATCTCCCTCGTCAATCCGATCGGTATCACATTCAATCAATAGCATTCCGTTGTTGATAGCATTGCGATAAAAAATTCGGCCGAATGTCTTAGAGAGCACCGCTCCCACGCCAGCCTCCTTGATAATTAAAGGAGCGATCTCCCGACTGGAACCGCAGCCAAAATTTCGGTCTGCCACAATAAAATCATCCTTTTGTACACTTCCTGCAAATTCTGGTCTGGCATCCTCTAAGACATGTTTCGCATATTCCTTCGGATTGGCACGAAGCGAAATCAACCGGCCCGGAGCGATAGAATCCGTGCTGACGTTGCTGCCAAATTTCCACGCTCTTCCTTTGATACTGTCTCTGATCATGATTCTTTCCTCCTGTAACGTTACATAACCTCCCGTGGGTCTGTGATGGTTCCTCTCAGCGCGGTGGCCGCCGCCGTTGCCGGGCTGGATAAATAAATGCTGGCTGTGGGATTGCCCATTCTGCCTTTGAAATTCCGATTTTGGGTGGCTACCACCACCTCATTATCTCCGGGTATCCCTTGATGCACCCCCATACAAGGGCCACAATTAGGCGCTTCGATGACTGCCCCAGCCTCCGCCAGCGTAAGTAACGTGCCATCCCTCATACATTCCTTATATACGGAGGTCGAGTTGGGAATCACTAAAAGCCGCAGCCCCTTTGCCACTTTTTTTCCTTTGAGAATCTCTGCTGCCACATGTAGATCCTCCGTCCGGCCGTTGGTACAGCTTCCGATAAATACCATATTGACCTTCTGATTCTGACAATTCCTGGCCAAATCCACATTTTCCACGTAATGAGGACAGGATACCAGCGGTTCTAACGCCGCAGCATCTATATCGATGACCCGCTCATACCGGGCATTTTCCTCTCCCCGGATTTCCCGGTAATCTTCCTCTCTTCCAAACCTGGCCATAAATTCCCTGGTATGCTCATCCGTTTCCATAATGGCTGTTTTGGCCCCCACATCCACTCCCATACTGGTGATGGTCAGACGTCCTGCCATGGATAAAGACGCTATGGTATCTCCCCGAAATTCCAGTGATTTATAGATAGCTTGATCGGATTTGATAATGCTTGCCAGCTTCAGCATGATATCTTTAGCATAAACACCGCGAGGCAACTTTCCTGTCACGTTGATGCGAAAAGTCTCCGGCACCTTGATCCAGGTCTTTCCGTACCGAGCCACCGCCACCATATCCGTGGAACCGCAACCCGTGGCAAAGCAGCCAAAGGCACCGTGAACGGTAGTATGCGAATCCCCTACGATACAGACAGAGCCGCATTTTAAGTATTCCTCGTACACATGTGCATGAACATGACCAGTACCGCCCTCCTCCCAATGGCAGCGATGACTGCAGGCATAATTTCTTGTCAGCGCATGTTCATTAGCCACTTCTCTGGTGGGAACCGGGCCAAACTCATTGGCAAATAAAATTCGCTCCGGATCAAACACCGGATCTTCCTGATACCCTCTCTCTTTCATCAGCCGCACAAGCAAGGGGCCTGATCCATCATGTAACGCTGCAAAATCCACATCCACGACAATCGTCTCCCCAGCATGAACCGGCCTTCCCATTTTTTCACTCAATATCTTCTCTACCAGTGTCTGTCCCATAAAACTCCTCCTGTTTCCTGAATTTCTTTCTCAAACTCTCGCCCTTTATGACACCGCAAGACTCTCCATCAAAGGCCCCATATCCTCCAGCTTTTCTATATTCTGTAACAGATCGGAAATCTTTTCCCTCTGTTGTTTTGTATAAAACCGCTCCAGATTATTATAAAACTTTGTCATCACGGCATCCATATCCACCGGATTCTGTGGCGTGCCCATCTCCCAACGCTGGTCAAATACGAATTCTCTCCCGTCTTTTTTCACGATTTTCACCCATCCGGGAAAATATCCCGGATTTCGTTTACTATCATCGGCAATACAAACCACCTTGCTCATTAACTCCCGGATGCGGGAGTCTCTGGCCAATCTCATATCGATTTCCCACGGACTTACTTTTCCCTGTACCAGAGCCGCCGCTACCACATAGGGAAGACTGAACCGCATCATATAGTCAGTTTTCGGATTTTTCTTGACATCTTCCGGCTCACAAACGATCCCGTAGCAGCGCTTCTCGATTCGACATTCAATCCGCTCAATCTCCTCTGGCCACAGTTGCTCTTGCGCCCTGGCCTTTAGAATACAATCAATAAAAGAATGCGTCATGTGGCAAACCGGATACCGCTTAAAGGTAATCTCCATAGTATGCCACACTCTGCCCAAATCCTCAAACTCCTCCAATCCCTCTATGCTCCCGCAATGGGTTTTCCAGATCCCGAATTCTCCTTCCAGTACCTTTTTCGGTCCCGTCATGCCTGCCTTAGCCAGATTCACCGCATAGATAGCGCTGTGTGCTCCCCAGCCCGGATGCAGCTTTTTGACCCAGCTTCCATCTCTTAAAAACTCCTGAAGTCCTGCTGCCTGGCTTCCACAGATTCCCAGTGCATTGACCAGCACATCCTCCGTCACCTCCATCAGTCTCCCTGCTACACAAGCGGCGGCAAAAGGAGCCGTAATCGCTGTCCCATGAAATCCCACATCGTGAAATCTCCCCCGCGCTGCCAACGCCAGCCGGACGATAATCTCCCAGCCAATCAAAATCGCCCCATAGATCTCTTCTCCGCTTGCCCCCAATGCCTCTCCCACGGCTACCGCCGTACTGACCACCGCCGCACTGGGATGCACGATTCCCGCTACATGCGTATCATCATAATCCGAACCATGAATCAATCCCGCATTGTACAGAACAGCCTCCGATACCTGTACCTTGTCTTTGCTTCCCCAAAGCGTACTGGCCGGTATAGATTCCCAATTCATTACTACACTGCGAATCGCCTGCGCATGTTCCAACTCCCGATTGGCCATCGCCACGCCAAACGTATCCATCAACAGCAGCTTCCCGTAGCCTGCTATATGGTGAGGAATTTCGGTTAATTTTTGATGTAGCGCAAATTCCGCCATTTTTTCAGAAACTGTTTTCATTTCCATCACCTTATCCTGTTTTTTTCTAATTCCATTATAAATGCTCTGACTTTTTTAATCCAATAGATAAACAATATATATTTTATTCAAAATACCTATTTGTTTTTTTAATTATCTAACATTATCTTATTTTTTAACAAATCTTATATCCTTTTCCCGGGATCGCGCCTTGACATTTTTCCTTAATTCCCCTAAACTTATAGAAAACGTGATTCCTTCGTCTGTTTTTCGTCACAAAATCCGGCCGCCGGAACGATTATCCTTTTACTTCATTTTACACAGGAGGAATTTTTGATGAACCTGAATCTGAGAGAGATTGAATATGTCCTTACCATCGCCCGTGAGGGCAGCATCACCAAGGCTGCCCAAAAGCTCTATGTAGCTCAGCCGTCTCTGAGCCAGACATTAAAGAAAGTAGAATCTGAATTTTCCGTCTCCTTATTTACCCGCGTCAAAGGCCGCTTAAAACTGACACCGGAAGGAGAGGTCTTTGTAAAATCTGGTCAGGAGATCGAGAGAATTCTCAAAGATTTAGAAAATACCTTCTCTCATCTCTCCAACGCCGAGAGCGGCAAGCTGACCGTGGGAGTTCCTTATCTGCTGGGAACTCTAGTTGCCGCCTGCATTATCCCGGTCTATCGGGAACGTTTTCCCCAGATTGACCTGCAGTTGGTAGAATCTTCCTCCACCGAGCTAGAACAGCTTCTGATGGATGGAGCCATCGATATCTGCGTCATCCCGCTCCCCTTTAAATTCAATGCTTTTCCCTATCACATGTTCTTGCAGAGCCGAATGGTGCTGCTTTCTTCCCATGACAACGAGATCCGAAAGCAATGTTACCGCAAAAGTCCTCACGATCACTTTTCCTACGTGGATATCACACGGCTCAACAACGCTCCCTTTATCATCGGTCATCAGGGGCAACGCATCCGCACTATCAATGAAACCATTTTCAAAAAAGCGCGGATTACTCCTCGCATCGTTATGACCAGCCGCAATCAGGAGACCATTAAACGCATGGTCGCCAATGATATCGGCTACACTTTTATTCCCGAACATTATCTGGAGATTTTCGGATCTTTTGATTATCTCGACTGCTATTATCTGGAACCAGATGTGGATTTTGCCTGGAAAGTGGTAGTCGCCTATTATAATGATAATCACATCTCCACTGCTATGAAACATTTCCTGGATATTACAGATGATTATTTTCAAAAGCAATGTGTTGACGCTCATACCTCGTCCGTGTATTAAAACCATAAAATCATTCGGATAGCCCAAAAATTCTCTTTGTATTCTCCCTGGCATGGAAAATCAACTCTTCTTCTGAAACCTTTCTGTACTTTGCCAGTTCTCTGGCCACATACACAATATTCTCCGGCACATTAATTCTCCCAAGCCCTTTGATATTTCTTGGCGTCAGATAAGGAGCATCTGTCTCAATCAATATCCGATCGAGAGGAATGATTTTCACTGCCTCCCTCAGTTCCTTTCCTCTTCTCTCATCGCAGATCCATCCCGTAATCCCAATAAAAAATCCCATCGACAAGTACTGTTCCAGCGTTCTTTTATCCCCAGTAAAACAGTGAACCACCGACTTTTTACAGATATCCGGATGTTTCTTAAATCTCCGGATAAACTCCTCTGTTGCCGCTCTTTCATGAAGGAACAACGGTTTATCAAGACGCTTTGCCAGAACAATATGCTTTTCCAGACATCGAATCTGATTCTCCTTTGTAGAAAACATCCGATCAAAGTCAAGCCCACACTCTCCCACTGCCAAAATCCGTTCATTTTCCATAAGCATACGTTCTATTTGTTCAAAATCCTCTTTTCTCGCCGAATCTGCATTGTGCGGATGGATCCCTGCCGTTCCAAACACAGGATGCGTTCTCACAAACGCATCGATCTGTCCGTTCTCACGCCGATCCGTGCCAGTCAGGATGCAGCAGACACCGGCAGCGGCAGCGTTCTCTATTATCATCTCCGGATTCGGAAACTGTTTACAAAACAAATTCACTCCGATATCATAATATTGAATCTCTCTTCTTTTTTCCATATCCCATCACCGTTCCTTTTCTTAATGTTCTATCCTGCGCCACGCCATTGTTTTTTTGTCCCATTGCCAAAACCCTTTCCCAATGTCATTTAGATAAGGAAACGAGAAGCATAAGCAAGGAAATGAGGCGGGAACCAACGCCAAACCGTCTGCGGAATTTTGACTTTGCAGAGATTTAGAAATCCTTAAATTCCTGAATTTGGCGTTGAAACGAAAATATACATTGTTTGAACGGAGTGAGTTTGTATATTTTCGTTTCGGTTTTAGCAAAAGTCAGGGATTTTAGGACTTCTTAATCTCGAAACTGGAAAAAAGAGCAGACGGTTTGGCGTTGGTTCCCGCCTTATTTCCTTGCTTATGCTTCTCGTTTCCTTATCTAAATGACATTGAACCCTTTCCCATTCTTTTTCTTTCATCCCAGATTTCTCCGTTTTTCCTTGTATTTTATTATCACACATCCTCCTTTCAAATTCAATCCCATTCTCTATCTCATTCATGGAAAAAGATTTACTCTGCTCTTGACAATTGTACGAAATCATACTATAATCCACGGTATGATTTCGTACTAAAAGGGAGGTATTCTCATGAACTGCAATTTTTCCAAAGCAATGAAACGTTTCAATCATCTTCTGAGCGAGATTGATGCTACCTACCACGAGATGTCTTTGAAGCTGGGTTTGTCCGACAGCGCCATGATTATTCTCTACACCATATGTGACAACGATGACAAAAACAGCTGTCTTTTGCAGGATATTTGCCACCGTTCCGGTCTCAGTAAACAGACGATCAACTCCTCCCTTCGACAGCTGGAATCAAAAGGCATCCTTTATCTGGAAGCCATAACCCCTAAATCCAAAAATGTCTGTCTGACCGATCGTGGAAAACAACTGGCCAATCAGACTGCCGGCCGGGTGATCCAGGCTGAAAATGAGATCTTTGCCTCCTGGCCCCAGGAAGATGTGGAAAAATATCTTGCACTGACAGAATCTTTTTTGCTTGCTCTTCGTGACAAAGCCAAAAACTTATAGGAGAAAGTTATGCTTAAGAAACACAACCATGTCATACAATTATCGGATCATTTTCATTACAAACACCTGTTTCGTTTCACTTTTCCATCCATTATCATGCTGATTTTCACATCCATTTATGGGGTGGTTGATGGTTTTTTCGTATCCAACTATGTCGGAAAAACTGCTTTTACTGCTGTTAATTTTGTTATCCCCATACTGATGATCTTGGGAAGCGTGGGCTTTATGTTCGGCACAGGCGGCGGCGCTCTGATTGCTCTGACTCTAGGCAAAGGCAAGAAGACAAAAGCAAATGAACTGTTTTCCATGCTGATCTATCTCTCCCTGGGTTTTGGCTTTATATTGACAGTCTTTGGTTTTCTGTTTCTCAAACCCATTGCCATAGCTTTAGGCGCAGAAGGACAACTTTTGGAGGATTGCCTTATTTACGGCAGAGTAATTCTGCTTGCCATTCCTGCCTCTATTCTCCAATATGAATTTCAATGTCTTTTTGCCACAGCCGGGAAACCTCAGCTGGGACTTTACATAACCCTTGCCGCCGGCCTTACCAACGCTGTGCTAGACGCTCTTTTTATCGTCATATTTTCCTGGGGACTTGAGGGCGCTGCCGCCGCTACCGGAATCGGCCAGTGCATAGGCGGCATTCTACCTCTGTTTTACTTTGCCCGTCCTAACACAAGTCTCTTAAAGCTTACCAAAGCCACGTTTGATGGCAAGGCTTTCTTCCAGATATGTATCAATGGCTCTTCCGAACTGATGAGCAATATTTCCTCCTCCCTGGTGAGTATGCTCTACAATGTACAATTGCTCCGGTATGCCGGTGAGGACGGCGTTGCCGCATATGGCGTACTGATGTATGTAAATTTTATTTTTTTAGCTGCCTACATCGGATTTTCCGTAGGAGTATCGCCGGTTATCGGATATCATTACGGTGCGGGGAATTTCAGTGAGCTGAAAAGTCTTCGAAAAAAAAGCCTGAAAATCATCAGTATTTTTGCCTTGCTTATGTTTGCCTCTTCCCTGTTTTTGGCCCGCCCTCTTTCCCGTTTATTTGTGGGATATGACAAAAGCCTTTTGGAAATGACCCTCCACGGATTTTCCATCTTTGCCTTTTCTTTCCTGTTTGCAGGGTTTGCGATCTTTGGCTCCGGATTCTTTACCGCGCTAAATGATGGTCTGACTTCCGCTCTGATCTCTTTTCTGCGGACTCTGGTATTCCAGATCGCTGCTGTGCTTCTTCTGCCTCTCATCTGGCAACTAGACGGTATCTGGTTCTCCATTGTGGCTGCAGAATTTTTGTCTGTTCTGGTAGCCGGGATTTTTTTGGTGAACAAGCAAAAAAAATATCATTATTAAAAATAAATACGGCGTTGCTTTTGGGCAACGCCGTATTTTTCAAAGCTCAGATATCGCATTTGACTCGGGATTATTTTTTCTCCCGTCCGTCCCAGGCACCATCTTTTCCTACAACGTATCGGTCTGGTGTCATTTCATCGCTGTACATAGCGCCATATGGCTTATGCTTGCTCATAGCATCATAATGCCAGGTGCCTGTTTTCTCATCATAATTCCAGGTAGACTGCAACACGATCTCATTGAAGTAATACCATTTTCCGTCAATCGCCTTCCAGCCAGCTGCTATCTTGCCCGTTGTCGGCTCCAGATAATAATAATAGCCATCAGTCGGATCCTGATGCCATCCGGACTGCATTCCGCTTTCCGTCGACACAAAATACCATCCGCTCAATGCATAGTCAAATACCCATCCCGACTTCAAATTGCCATCCGCACCAAATGCATACCACCGGCCATTGATCAACTCCCAGAGTATCTGCTCGACCACTGTTCCATCGGACTGCTCTGCCATATGGCCTCTCGCTATGGTGCCGTCTGCATAGATCAACTTCCATCCTGCCTCATCCTGCTGCCAGCGAGAATAACCAGCGCCTGCTCCCGTTATGATTCCTGTCTGAGAATTCACTTGTCCTTTTTTTGCATCACTAGTTGCCGGAGTTTTTACGGAACTGCTACTACTGCTAGTGCTCCCACTGCTGCTACTGCTTCCGCTTCCTCCACTACTACCGCCACTACCACTGCCGCTGCTCTTATTGGTAATTTCATAGTTTTGTGCCGCACGTTTCAAAGTATTGGTATCTTTCGTTCGGAACTCAATTCCCAAGGTATGTTTTCCTGGCGTATTGGATTTTTTCAGAGTCTGCCCCCGAATCGTGATCCTGGTGCTGCCAGATTCCGCATCATAATCCACGCCCTTTACTAATTTTTCACCGTCTAAGAAAATATCTACAAACTCATCAAAAACACCTTCGGAAACCATTGTTTGATCCTGATTCGAATTTATGGATATATTCTGTATCCGCTCTGTCAGATAATATCCCTGATCTGTAGCTGCCTCTACATTGCCATCCGTATTCTCAATTATCGTTAACGTAAAGGTTCGCTCACTCGACGAAAAATCATAGTGGCTGTTGTCCATTCTCACGGTAAAGGTAAAGGTTCCTGTCTCTGTGGGGACACCGTACAACTCTCCATTTTGTCTTATCTCCATTCCACCCGGAAGCCGGCCTCCCGTATGATAATAACTTACGGTATTCCATTGATACTTATTATTATTTTGAATCATCGTTCCATACGGAACATACTTTACTCCTTGGGGAATTTCCTTTGTTGTGATACTTGGGTCACCGACGGTACCTGTCAGTGTCAACACCATCAAAACATTTTCCTGTGACTTGATGGTTAAAGTGCCTGTGATGTCCCGTCCGTCCGCTACTCCTTCCTTGGCCCGAATGCGGATCTTTGCCTGGTTCCATAAATCTCCGTATGCCAGAGAAGAATACATCCCGTCAATATCGACTCCTTGGAATGAAGAATTTCCACTTAAGGACCAGTAATCGTCAAGCTCCACTTCTTCCGATACCAACTCTGCCGAAAGAGCTGGGAGTTCTTCTTTTCCTATATTAACCAACACAATATCATGGACATAATCATAACGTCCGTCCAGATACATCTCCCGAATGGAATAAGTTATCCCATTTTCTACTCTCGTCTTTGCTTCTTTATCCGCCAAACTATTAATATAAAGCTTACCGCTCCCGGTTCCTACAGGTACTACCTGAATCCAATAGTTCTTTGAACCTATTCCATTTTCTGCGGAAGCCGTGAACTGTACAGCGCCCTGTGAAAAATCATGGTAGCTCTCTCCACTGACTTCCGGACCGCTGCTGCCCTCTGCATATAATTTCAAATTATGGGCAGTAAATTCCAATGCCAGTCTCGTAAGATCCACATCCTTATCCACCAATATCGTGATATAAGCGCCTTCCGCATAGGAATCTCCTTTTTCCAGAACATAGGAGTCCATAGATCGCCCATCTTTATCTACGACCCCATAGAAATTCACATAGGTGTTACCGCTCAGCGGAGGCTCTCTCATTCCTTCTACGGCTTTCACTTTATAATGGTAAATCTCCTGATTTTCCATGCCGTCTTCCCCTACAAAAATGGTAAAATCAACGACTTGGCTGTAATCTGCCTGAAATCCGGATCGCGAATCTCCAAGCAGCTCATCCTTGATATTTTCTCTTCCGGCTCTGACAGCTTCTGCTATCGAGGAATAATTCCCTACATAAGCGGCTGTTACCTTAGAGTCATCGCATTCTCCTTCTGTATAATAGCTCAGTTTGAGATGATATTTTTCCTCTGCTTTATATCCTTTATACAAGGTATAAGTAACGTCATTATATCCATCCTTACGCCTGTTTTGTTGCCTGTCTGTAATATAAATGATTTGATTTTCTGCTGTCATAGTAAACAGATTTCCGCTGCTGATGTGATTCTCCATATTTCTGTTTCCCAGATACATCTCAAACGGCAGACATCCTGTCGGTTGTCCCGCAGAATCAAAAGTTACCATCGTAAACCATCGACTGTCATATAATTCCATCAAATAACCGGTATCCGCGTTGTTCAAGTCCACACCCATTATCTGATTTGTAATATCAGTTCCCGACAAAGCTTCACTAGCGGATGTGAATATTCCTTCATATACCTTAAGTTCGGCATATCCCGTATGGGAAAAAACTGAGCGGTTAATATCCAGTCCCACATACGCCATTCGGTCTTCCCCCAGATGGTTAGAAGGTACCCACATGTTCAATTCTCTCTCACCATTATAATAATCGTAGTAATCTACATCATCTTCTGGCAATTCCATACTGGTTCTTGTTCCTAAATCATCCTGGGCGCCAATCTTTACTGTAAGCCAGTTTCTTGAACTTGTTATTTTTATATTGATCCGATAACGAATATTGTTTCCATTCAGCTGATCCGCATCTCCTACGATCATCTCCCATTCTTCCCCATAAGAAGATGCATAACAGGTATCATAGCTCAAATCGATGTTATCTCCTGGGAAGCTAATGACAAAATCATCTTCATACGCCTTCGTCCATGCGATTTTATCTGTACTCTGCAAAGCATTCTCGCCAGTGAAGATCCCATCTACGGACACCATCGTCAGCTCTACCGGAGTATAATCACTCAGATCAACGGTAAGATCTCTTTTCTCCAATGGTAACAATGACAAAGGATTTATCTCTCCCTGAACTTCATCCGTGAATTCTTTCTCTTTCGGATAAACTACTACCGTATCCTCGGCTACCTTCAGGTTCATCTGTGTCACTACAGTCCCGTCAAAACAAGCTGATACATAAAAGTCATGTCCGCCAATCTCCACACAATCATCCGGAGTCATGAACCATTCTCTTACCTTCTTTCCCTCATAAGTAAACTCGACCTCATAAGGAAAGAATGGATTCATCTCTGGAATATTGATTACATAGCTTCCATCCTCTTCAAAATATGCATCGCCCAGCTCATGATCAAAGAAATCCTCTCTGCTGACAACATGGTATACATGATTTCCCGTATTAAACAAGATCTCTTCTTCCGAACTGGCAATTGCCTTTTTAGCATTTGCCGGAGTCGCCAGACCGATATCATCCATCAGTAAATCATCTGCATCAAGAAGGTCTTCCTCAAAAAGCTCCTCTTCCAAAGATTCCTCTTCATTTTCTAAACTTTCTTCGGTTTTGGATGTCCTGCATATTTTCAATCATTGATTTCCCTTCCTACCACGGCCTGAAGTACTGGTCTCATTATTTGCAAAATCAAATCTCCAGCATGCAGAATACTACTTTTTTTTGCTAAAACAGCAGTTTGTGGAATGCTGACACAGCAGGGAATTCTGCTGCAAATCTCGTTCAAAAACAGCTCATTTCCACTCCCTTGTGCTCCTGCTTTATTTAAAATCACCTGCATTTTTTCAAAAAATCCATCATAAGAATCATGTAGACTGCTTTCTCTCAACAGCCGCTGCCATTTCGCCATATTTCCTTCTTCTGCGATAACCGGCGCCAATATGATATCTGCTTCCTTTAATATCACTTTCGTCTTTTCTGTAAATCCAGACGCCTGATCTACGATCACCAGATCATAAATAGCCAGTTCTGCTATCGCCCAAAGCAGTTTCTGTAAATCTTTGTCATTGATTTCTTCATACTCGGAGATACTTTCTACCCCGGATACATAATAAAATCCAGCCGATGACTCTATGCCGGCGCTTCCTTTCAGTTTGATTCCTGCGTTCATACCTTTTGTTTTTAGTGCGAGGAATACGTCAGAAAGAGTCCCTTCTGTTTTGCCTAAAACATCGTTTACTGAATCAATTTCTTCCAGATTCAGGTACAAAACACGCAGCCCTGCCATCACGCCTGCCGTCGCCAGCGCTAAAGACAAAACGGTCTTGCCCGTCCCTCCTGCCGGATTAAAAAAGGCGGCAATCTTCGTGTCGTTTTCTCCTTTAACCGTCTCCAACGTTCCTTTTTCTTCTGCATATTTGAGCAAAATAGTATCTGACAGATTCTCCATTTTCTGGTATTTTTTTATTACTTCAAATCCATCGATTCCCGACATACTCATTGACATGGCGATTCTTGTCACATCCGGAGTCAGATCTTTCAATTTGTCAACTGCAAGCATTTCATCAACTACCAAAATATCAATGACATTCCCCTGTTCCAGATATT
The DNA here is from genome assembly GCA_022799175.1 of Lachnospiraceae bacterium. Taxonomy (GTDB): domain Bacteria; phylum Bacillota; class Clostridia; order Lachnospirales; family Lachnospiraceae; genus Brotaphodocola. The sequence continues at coordinate 14,278 of JAAWNY010000044.1, forward strand.
GATACATTTTTTCTTTCTTGGTAAAAGTAACCAGCTCCAGTTGCGGAACCCGCTCCATAAAAAAATAAGCAAGCTCTTTTAAATATCGTTCATCATAATCCGCAAGTATCATCTTTTTCTTTATCATACTGCCTCCCCTGATTCGACATAACATTTTAGAAATTATATCACTTTCTTTATAGAAAGTAAACTACTTTCTATAAAGCAATTTGTAGGGAAACTTTCCAAATGAAACCTTTCAATATTATAAAACTATCCCTCGATGATTATAATATAAGAAAGTATTTTACTTTTCTATTTGACAACTAATATCATATTCCTTTTCCATCTACAATAAAGCTATTGCAATCTGTAATTTCGGAAAATATTGCAGCAGAAATGGAGTGATCGATTAGCCGATGAATATTATGGAACGTATTGATGAACTATGTAAACAACGCAATATAAGCAAATACCGCCTTTCTCAGATTACAGGAATTTCCCAGTCTGCATTTTCTAAAATGGCACGTCAACAGTCTTCCCTATCCTTAGAAACGATTCAGCGTATTTGCGATGCTCTTGGTATCTCTTTGGCTCAATTTTTTTCGGAATCAAAGAAATATCCCGATCTAACGCTCTCGCAAATACAGCTCCTCGATTCCTGGAGTCTGTTAGACGAAAAAAAGAGAGCTTATGCTCTCTTGATGATTAAAAATTTGATTGACCTATGATTATGACAGTTTGTTCAAAACCTCTGAACGTTTATCCTGGAAAATCTCTCTGATTGCTGCAGACGCCTGTCATCTCACCAGCGCCTGCAGCTGCTCTAGCAGCGCACCTCCTCCTACTTGAATATTTCCCACCTGGGCACAGATCCTCTCCAGACACTCCATTTCCTTTAACTTATATAACGTCTGATTCTCATCCATCAGCTTCGCCGTATTGAGCAGCGACCGGGTGGAAGCCACTTCCTCTCTTCTGGTAATCACATTGGCCTGAGCCCTCTTCTCTGCCACCAGCACGGTATTCATGATATCGCGAATCTCTCCTGGCAGGATAATGTCCTTGATCCCTGCGCTGCCAAACTCAATGCAATAGTCTTTCTCCACCTCTTTCAGCCGCCTGAAAATGAACTGGGAGATCTCCTCCTTCTGTTGCAAAAGCTCATCTAACCGATATCTTCCAATATATTCGCGAATCGCCAACTGTACACAAGCATACACCTGATTCTCCAGATTCCTGATGGTCTCGATCATGATTCTTGGCTCCACCACCTTGTATGTACACATTAAATTGATCCGCACACCGATCCGGTCTGCTGTCAGAATCTCCTGTCCGGAAATCTCCAGCGGCTTTACCTTCAAATCTACAATCCTGCACAGCACATCCCTGGAATACACCCAATAATAGTAAGTTCCTGCTCCTAACTCTTTTATCACTTGGTTATCGTAATACAAAATTCCCAGTTCTCCTGGCTGAATCTCGATCTTTTTGTAATATTTTAAAGGAATTCGTGACAAATAAGCCTTATTGACCGTATTTGCCGCCTCCGGCTCTCTCATGTCTAAAAGCTCCACACTGTAGTGATTCCACACATTCCAATACAGATACTTTGCCTCCGGAAGAATCTGTATCACCACCCCGTTCTCCTTCAAAATCCCGATATGGCCCTCAGGAACCATGACAGAAAGCACTTTCTCACCAAATGTCTTATCCTGCTCTAACAAAATTTCTTTTGGCACTTTGTCAAATGCCACGCTTCCTTCCATATCCTCTATTACAACCTCATAGCCCAAAGCCTTCATATAATGATAGGTTCCGCTGACAAGCGTTTTTCTAAAGCATCCGTCTTTTAACAAAAATCCGCATTGATTCTGATGAATCTGAACTTTCATTTTTTCCTCCTTCTAACTTTTCTTTGCCAATTGGTGATTCCAACCTAGAATTCACCACAGAAAGCTCTGCGGACCGCCCGGTCTGACAAAACCGTTTGCTATCCGGCTCCCCGTTTGCAAGAAACAGATTCCTTCTGCTCACAGTTTGCTACCGCACAACAGTTGGCAAGAATCTCCCGCTTCCCGCATCCAGGGCATGGGATATCATCCAATTTTGCCGTTTCCGACGGTACAGGCAGGCTCTCTGCCGCATATCCTTCTTTCTAGCCGAAATCAGAACATGCTGGTGAATGCTAAGTCTTCCTCCTCTTAAGAGACACGTGACAGGTGTCGTTTGATCGCTTTACCACTAAGCAACGGTTTTCACCGGCAGGATTCGAACCCGCGTAAATCAAAGTCATTTGACAATCTTCAATCCCTAACTGAGCGTCCCTTTCATGCTTCCGGCGGCATACCGCACTGCATCGCAAACGGCACCGTCTGGTCCAAATGCCACAACTGTCAGCCGGAATCATCACCTTTTCGGTGTCATTATCCTACCACAGAAGGAAAATATTATCATTTCAAAAATGCTGCGAAGTTTTTGTTGTCTTTCGAATGGCTTTTTTGTATACTGAAACCAGGGAGGAAAACATCCATGTCCAAATACAAAGAACTCATTAGACAATTTGAAAAAATACGCTCTTACGTCCGTGATTTCTACGTCTATGGCTTCAAAACTCGTGATGATTTTTATGAAAAAAGCGGCCGAACCTATGATAATCACCGCCGTCGCATAGAAAGTTGGTTCTCCGACTACATACGTACTGACCAAAACGGCCACAAAAAATCGGTTTTTCTTACCCTAGATTCCAGTCGAATGGCAATCAATCCTCTATATCAGTCCTGGAAATCCAAGACCTTCACTGCCAATGATGTTTGCCTGCGTTTTTTCTTGTCCGATCTTCTCGCCGATGGCCAGCTCCGCAACTTAGAAACCATTGCCGATGAAATTCAAAAATATTATCACTGCCTGTTTGACACACAGACCATTCGCCGCAAACTGGCCTTTTATGAAAAGGAAGGATTAATCCTTAAAAAAAAGGAGGGAAAACAGTACCTTTATGGCGGCATAAAGCCCCTCCCTCACACGCATCCCAACTTGTTCCCGGCTTTGTGGCTTGCCGTCAGCTTTTTTCAGGGTGCTGCCCCCTTTGGTTTCCTTGGCAGTACCATCCTGGATTTTTGGAATAAAAACAACGATTTCTTCCGTTTCCGCAGCGATTATCTGATTCACACCTTGGAGGATGAAATTCTTCTTCCTATTTTGCGCGCCATGGAACAAAAATATCAGATTCTCATTACGGTTAAAAGCACGAAAAGACATCACGTCAATACCACGGCTGTCACCCCTTTAAAAATTCTCACCAGCACGCAGACTGGCCGGAGATACCTCTGCGCCTGGCAGGAAAGTTCCCGTCGCCTGTCTACTTTCCGTCTTGACTCCATTCAAAATGTCGATCTGCACAAACCCGACATGCACTACGACAACCACATGGAATCCTTTCAGCACACTCTGCCTCTTGTCTGGGGAGTATCTTTTGGCGATCAACCAAAAATCAGGGCCGAAACCGTCACCATGCAAATCGTTTTGGATGAAAAAGAAGAAGCTTTTATTCTCACTCGCCTGCAGCGAGAAGGCCGGGGTGGGTCTTTAAAGCAACTAAAACCTGGGCTGTATGAATATACTCGTCTCTGTGCGGACGCTACAGAACTTCTGCCGTGGGCTAAAAGTTTTACTGGAAGAATCCATTCCTTCCATTGTTCCAATCCTGCCATAGAAAAAAGATTTTGGGAGGATATGCAAAAAATGCAGGAGTATTATTTTACTACAGGAGAAACTTCCCAACATGAACATCCATGAATTTTCTTTGTTTTCCGAACTTTATACTTGCTATTATCAGGTGATTGCCAGGATTCTTCATGAAGCCGCTCACCATCCGCTCACCCGCCGCCAGATGGAAAAATTGGCCCGTCAATACGGCTATGACGAAAGCGTTCTTTCCATTGTTCCACGGCTAATTGAGGGAGAATGGCCCTTTTTCCAACCGGACGACCTGGTTTCTGATACCTATGTCTCGGTTCTAAAACGTTCTCCTTTTCCCCAGTCTCTCACCAATCTCCAAAAATCCTGGTTGAAGGCACTGATGTCCGATTCCCGGTTTTGGCTGTTTTTCACAGATTCCCAACTAAAAGAGCTGACAGAAGCGCTCTCTGATGTCGCTCCTCTCTACCGCACAGCGGATTTCTTCCTTTTCGATCAATATGGAGATCCCGATCCATTTCCCTCTGTCATGTATCGGGAACATCTGCTGCTTCTTTTACACGCCATCTGTGAACAGCGCTTTTTGTCAATATCTTATCTTTCTCAAAAAGGAAAGATTCTCAATCATACCTGGCTGCCGTGCCGTCTGGAATATGGGCAGCGAGACGGCAAATTTCGCCTCTATAGCATGACTTTTGGCAAAACAGGCAGAAAACGGATAGACGTTTTGAATGTAGCCAGAATCCTATCCATCAAAAACACCGACAGGATATATCCCGCCGGTGTTGATATAGAACGTTTTTTCGATCGTACTCTGTGTGAAAAACCACTCGTGCTGGAGATTACTACTGAACGAAACGCCCTGGAACGAACGATGCTTCACTTCTCCTGCTATCAGAAAAAAGTAGAACGTCTGAAGAAAAGAGGTATCTATCGCTGCACTATCTACTATGACAAGCGCTGGGAGACCGAACTACTCATTCAGGTGCTCTCCTTTGGTCCGGTGGTAAAAGTACTGGAACCAAAATCTTTTCTGGAACAGATACAAAAACGAGTCCAAAACCAGTCGCTTCTCCAGCAAACAACAGAAGGGAGCTTCTTATGATAAAAGCCATCTTTTTTGATATTGACGGAACTTTGAGAGACTTCACCGAAAAGGGAATCCGTCCCGGGACTCGTCTGGCCATTCATTTGGCCAAGAATCACGGGATCCGCTGTCTGATTGCCACGGGAAGACATCTTTTGGAAATTCAGGAGGAGAACCTTCTGGACGGACTCACTTTTGACGGCTACGTGCTGTTAAACGGCAGTCTCTGTCTTGATGAGCGCTTTTCTCCACTCTATGAAAACCCTATCCCGGTATCTCAGATACAGGCCATGCTTGCTTTGCAGAAGGAACTTGGCTTCTCTCTGCTTTTTATGGAAAGAAATACTTTGTATGTCAGCCATATAACCTCTCAGCTGGAAAAGCTGCAAGCTCAGATCGGCACGGCGATTCCGCCTGTGGAACCTCACATGGAACGGGGCCTTTCCCATCCGGTTTATCAGATGAGTCCCTTTTCTGACGATCTGACTCCAGATGTTCTTAGCGCCCGTCTTCCTCTGTGTGACATTACCCGCTGGCACGACGGCGGCGCTTTTGACATCACCCCAAAAGGCGGTTCCAAGCAACGGGGAATCCAAAAAGTAATCGAACATTACGGATATTCCCGCGACGAGATCGCCGCCATTGGAGACGGATACAACGATATTCCCATGATTCGCTATGCCGGCATCGGCATTGCCATGGGAAATGGCAATGCGCAGGTAAAGGCAGCTGCTGATTTTGTCACAGATTCGCTGGATCAGGATGGACTTTTACACGCAGTGGAATATTTGTTAGATCTCACGATATCTGGATAGCCGCGTCAAACGCCTCCTTCGTAGCCTCTAAAGCCCGACGAGCATGAACGGCATCCCCAATCACATAAACTTCGCTACAAACTGCCTTTGCCGCCTGGCTGAGCGGATCATAGCCCTGGTATCCAAGAGCCAAAACCACCGTATCAAAGCCCCGCAAACTTTCCTTTCCTCCATCCTGCCTGGTATAGTCCACGCCATCCTCATAGAAACAGGTGACTTTTGCTCCGGTGACACACTGCGTATGATGCTCCTTGAGTCCCCGCAGGACGAATTTGCGATGTTCTGCAATCATGTCGGCTCCTATGGTATCCTTAAGCTCCACAATCGTTGTCTCATGTAGCAGTTCTCCCAGAAAATCTGCCGTTTCACAACCTACCATGCCGCCGCCGATTATCAATACTCTCCGCCCACAGGCCACTTTCCCTTCGAGCACATCACCGGCCGTCACCACACCCGCCTCCTGGATTCCCGGGATAGAAGGCAGCAAAGGTTGTGCTCCTGTCGCCAGAATCAGGGCATCCACTTGGATATCTTTCAGTTTTTCTTCTGTCACCTTTGTATGATAATGAATCTGTACTCCCGCCTTCTCACATTGTACGATAAAACTTCTTACCATACTGGCGATATCACCCTTCCCCGGCGGGTAAGCCGCCAGTCTCATATTGCCGCCCAGCTTACCAGATGCCTCATACAGTTCCACCTGATGTCCCCGCAAGGCACAAATCCTCGCCGCCATCAGACCGCCGACACCGCCGCCAATCACTGCCACTTTTTTCGGCTTCTCTGCCGGAATCAATTCTGCCTCCCGGCCAATCAGCGGATTGGCCAGACAAGTGATCGGCTTTCCCTGATACATATTGGCCACGCATCCCTGCAGACAGGCAATACACGGAGTGACTTCCTCCATCCTTCCCTCCTGAATTTTATTCACCAGCTCGGGATCGGCTATGCTTTGACGGCCGTATACGATCAGATCGGCTCTGCCTTCCCTGACCAAAAGCTCTGGATAATAGGGATCGGTAAAACGGCCTACAATCATCACCGGAATCTGAACCGCCCGTTTGATTTCCGTCACGTAATCCGCATTAAAACCGCCATGAATGCAGGTGGGCGCCCACATATACTCATCCTTGATATGAACTGCCCGGGAAACGTGAAGACCATCCACCCCGATCTCTTCCAGATACGCGGCAATGGCGGCCGAATCCTGAACCGTCAGACCGCCAGGCATCTCATCCTGACAGTTAATCCGGCAAAGAACAGCCATACCTTCCGCTTTCTTCCGAATGTTCTCGACAATCAGCTTGACGATCCGGAGCCGGTTCTCAAAGCTTCCCCCAAATTCATCCACTCGTTTGTTGGTCCGCAAAGAGAGAAAACTGCTGAGCAGATAACCATGGGCACAATGAACTTCCACCGCATCAATCCCAGCTTTTTTTGCCCGGAGCGCCGCATCCCCATATCGCTCAATCAGATCATAGATTTCCTTTGTGGTGATTTCTAAAGGAATATCTCGGCCACAAGCGGCGGGAATCGCACTTGCCGATTTCAGAGGTGCACCGGCGGCCTTGGCATTCCCCTCAGGCCCGGCGTGCTGAAGCTGTACCGAAACTTTCGCCCCATAAGCATGGCACGCTTTGGCCACTGCGGCAAAGCTGGGGATTACTGAATCTGCAAACAGGCAAGACTTCCGTAGCCCGCCCTTTGCGGTGGGATCGACTACGGTCGCCTCAATCGTAATCAGCCCGAAGCCCCCCTTTGCTCTGGCTTCATAATAAGCTCTTGATTTCTCACTCAGAGAGCCATCCGTATTCGCCAGATTATTCGCCATAGGCGGCATCACAAACCGGTTTTTCACGGTCATGGGACCAATCGAAATGGGCTGAAATAGAGTTTTGCTTTCCATAAATACCTTCTCCTTCTCTTTCCTTTGGTAACTTTATCTATCACTACTCAATTATTATACAATAAATGGTGACAAAAAGAGTAGAAAAATTCCTATTTTTCATAAATACAATATGGTTCTGGAAAGACAGATTCCCCCGCCCTTCCGACCAGGCAAAAAATCTCAGGCACGAATGACCATTAAAACTTAAGCATCAAAACCTGCTAACAAAAGTCAAGACTTTTTGGCAGGTTTTTTATAAATTTTTAATATGAATTTTTCCCACGACAATTAGACCGGTGGAAAATCCGGTCT
>JAAWNY010000045.1 GCA_022799175.1 Lachnospiraceae bacterium
CGAAAATATACAAACTCGCTCCGCTCAGACAGTGTATATTTTCGTTTCAACGCTCAATTCAGGGATTTAAGGACTTCTAAATCTCTGCAAAGTCAAAATTCACAGACCATTTTCGATGGCTTCTCGCCCCGCTTCCTTGGCTGATTTTCTCATTTCCTTATCTAAATGACATTGGATACCTTCAGTGAACAAAAGAACACTCGCCCTTTGTTCACTGAGAGTATAGTATGGGAAGATATCAAAAAAACAGCCAAAAAAATAGGTAAACCACAGCAACGCCTATTTCTTCTACTGTTTTTTACAAGATTATCAATCCCCAGCAGCAACGATCACTGACACTCCATCCGGTATCACCACAACCTTTGCCGCATCCCCCTTCCTCCGCTTTGCCATCTCATACGCTGCTTTCAGAGAAGATGCATATTCCATTTTCATGGCTCTCACAGCCTCCTCCCATTCGGGCTCTGTTACCAAGATCACGGTATGCCGAGAAAGGATCCTTGCCAAAATCTGATACTGCCACTGATCTGGCTTTGTCTCTTCCATGGAAAGCTTATTTGTATCCTCTAGCAGTTGTCTTGCACTGCTACATTCTTTTAAGGCATAGAAAAACGCTTCTCCGCCTATTCCGTCCTGACAGCGAGCGCAGACAATAATCACACCTGCCGGACGAGATGCCAACTCTGCAGTCGCCATACATTTTACTGTCTGATAAACATTTTGATCCAGCGGATCGCCTCCGTTGGATGTAATCACAATATCCCCTTTCTGCTGCAATGTCACCCGACAATATCTTTCCAGATACCGACATCCGGCATGATGAGCCAAAATCGGATCCCCGGCAAATACCGCCTGTATCTGTTTTTCCTCATCTAAAATCACATTTACAATATAGGCCAGACCTGCCATGGACACCGCTGCTTCCATATCCCGGTTAATCGGATTGCCCTCCAAGATTCCCATTCGGGCCAGAGGATGACGGATAAAGGCCGCACAGTGATTTCCCAAAACCGTCTTTCTGCTACACACCCCTGGTAGAATACTTTTTCGCCCGCCAGAAAAACCAGCAAAAAAATGAGGCTCCACAAAGCCTTCTGCAATCACCAACTCCGCCTGAACGACTAGTGAATTCACCTCCAAATCGGCTCCCGAAGGAAGTTTTCCTAAATGGATACAAGGTGACTGTATGCAGTCATGAACTATAATATTTTCTTTCTCCATCACAGACTTACCTAGTTTTGCCTCCAACTCTTCTCTTTTTGTCCCCCGATGACATCCGGTGGCTACCAGCAGCGTAATGGCAATATCCGGATTATCCCTGCGCAGTTCTTCCAGCATAAATGGAATCAGATATTTGCTGGGTACCGGACGGGTGTGATCGCTGATAATCACCACGGCTGTTTTCTTTCCTCTTGCCAACTCATATAGCGGTCTGCTTCCAATCGGCTCGTTCATAGCCTGCCTTACCAACTCTTCTGGATTTTTGTTATTTATATTCTGAAAGACAGAAGCCGTCAAAACCTCCGCTTCCTCTCCTATCTCCATCATCTGTTTTGTCATTCCATAGGGAATTTCTATCTTCATGCTTATCCCTCCTTTATTCCTTCAATGATATTTCTCAATCTTTGAATGCATTCGCTATCTCCTAATCCCACCTCCATCACGATCTCCGCTCCGGCCAGGCGAAGCTGCTCTCTTCCTGCTGTTAGCTGTTCTGGATCTTGACAGAGATCGGTCTTTGTAAGGACACCAATTAAGGGTTTCCCATAAAACATAGAACTCATTCTCGGCGAGAATGAGCTCTGTTCTTCTATGGCTGAAAACAGCAGCAGAATCACGTCTGCCTCCACAGCTGTCACAATCAAAGCATTATAAAACTGTTTCTGTTCCAGATATTCCCCTGGTGTATCTACAATATCGTCTCCGATTATCTGGATTGCCTGCGTCTTTTTATAATGAATCTCTTCTCCCAGTAAACGTTGAGCCAGTGTGGTTTTTCCACATCCGATTTTTCCAATCATCATAATTTTTTTCATTGGTCATGACCTCGTGATTTTTGTCAACGTAAAATGAAGGGTTTCTCCTAGTACCTGTAAAACATCCTTCAGCGCCTCTTCCACGGCTGCCACATCCCCGCAGATCACCAGCGATCCGGAAAAACGATCTACAAATACAATCTCCACTTCTGCTGCCTTTGCCGCTGTATCTGCTCCGATAATAGCCGCCTCACTGGGCGTAATGGTCAAAATTCCCAGTGCCCCTCTGCGATTACTGACCACCCCCAGCTTTTTATATAAATCCTCATTTGGATTGGCAATCAAATGAGCCATCGTAACTTGCTTGCCAGGGACAAACTCCTGGATGATCCGCTGTTTTGTTTCCCATGGATTTTTCTCTGTCATGCCTTTCTCTCCTGTCACATCAGCTGGCTAAACACTTCTTCTCTGGGACCTGGGATCACAACGCTCTCAACGGCAAGACCTCTGCGCTCTCCCTCTGCCATCCCGCACTCCACCGCTTCTTTGACTGCCGCCACATCCCCGGTGAGTACAGCGAAGGATTTTCCACCGATCCCCATTCCCAGTCGCATATCTAGCAATGTCACTTCCGCCGCCTTCACCGCTGCGTCTGCTCCATAAACTGCTCCGGCTACACTGTAAAATTCCATAATTCCCATGGCATTTCCCTGCTTGGTATCTGTTGAAAGACCAATTGCCTGTATTACTTGGGGATGAATCCTTGGAATGACTACAGAATCTACCAAATGATGAGCCAGACTTTGACTGCCAGCATCCATTGCCGCCTGCACAGCTGCCACATCTCCATAAAATAAGATTGTATATTTTCCTGGACAAACTGTCTTCGCATATAAAAGTCGGGTATCTGCTGCTTTTAAAACCACATCCATTGCCTCAATTCCCTTTGCAATGCTATTGCTTTCCAGTATACCAATTGCCTCCATGTCCGCTCCTCCTATCAACAATCTTTCCCAGCCGTCTGTCTTTCCTGAGCCTCTATCGTAATGCCAGATTCTCCGATCGTAGCTATGCCACTGATAGACGCATGGAGTGCGGAACCTATTTTTCCAGGCGGACAAACTGCAATCAACTGCCCTTCCTCCACCCATTCTCCGCTTTTAATCAAAGGTTCTGATGCTGCACCGATTCCTTGATGCAGATCCATATACACCATCTTACACATGTTTTTCTCTGGTTCTTTTAAGCACTCGTTCATCTCGATTTTCTCGTATTTCAGCACTCCGGCCCGCGCTGCCACACGTGTAGCCGGCACTTTCCTCCATGTTCGTTCCGGCAATGCTTGTCCCTCTTTTTCTCCGGTTTCATAGCGAATTCCCTGACTGGTCAGCTCTTTTTTTATATATGCATTAATCGCTCTCGGCTGTAGTCCCATAGGACAGGCGTAGATTTCACAGATTCCACAAAAACAGCACAATGCTGCCGCCCGGATATCTGGATCCCCAAAAATTTCGTTTTCCTCCCCAGCCAGAGACCATTTTTGCATAATCCGATGTGGGAGTAAGGGATGTCCCAGCAGTGCTCTCGGACACATCTGTGTGCAAAGGCTGCACCGGATGCAGACAGAAGCTGCGCGATTTTTCATATGCTTCACAGAGATCTGCGATCGTTGTACGACTGGATTTTCTTTGGAAAGGACAATCAGCCCAGACATCGTCTTTGTCACATAGGCTGTATCTGCCTCTTCCCTTGTCATTACCCGTCCCATCATTGGTCCGCCATCTACCACCATATAATCCTCGATTTGGGTTCCACCGGCCAATTCCAGACATTGATTTACTGGCAACCCCACCGGCACTCTCGCAATCGTTGGTGCGACAACTTCTCCGGTTATGGTCAGATATTTATGCGTAAATGCTTTCCCCTCCATCGCTTCATAGATACCATAAAGAGTAGCCACATTACTTACTACACAGCCGGCCATCAGCGGAATTCCTGCTGGAGGAACTACCTTTCCTGTCACCTCATATACGATTGTCTGTTCATCTCCTGCGGGGAAAAAACTATCTAAAAGATGGAGACTTACTCTAGATTCACATACCGTTATTGCCGATTGCAAAGCCTCAACTTCTCTCTTATAAGAAGCTTTCAAAACGATGATACATTGCCGGGCTTTGGTCTCTTTCAGCAGCATATCTGACGCCTCAATCAGCGCTCTTGCATAGGTCCGCATAAGATAACGATCCGTTTGAAGCAAAGGTTCACATTCTGCTCCATTGATAAGAATCGTTTCGATCTGGTTTCCCTCATATTTTATATGAGTCGGAAATCCAGCGCCTCCGCAGCCTATAATACCGGCTTGTGCAATCAGCTTGGAAAGTTCCATTTTATCCCATTCCCCCTTTGCCATCTGCTATAAAACTTCCATAGAATCAATGATTCCTACAATCGCGCTGTCAACCGGTGCGTCGTCCGATCCGATTGCCCTTCGTGCCGTACTACCACTGACTACCAGTACCTGCTCACCGATTCCTGCCCCAATAGAATCTACTGCCACAAACATGGCGCCATTTCTTCGATTTGTCGTAACTTCTTTCACAATCATCAGCTTATGCCCGCAGAGCGCTTCTTCCTTTCGGGTTGCCCATACGTTTCCTATCACCTGACATATCATCATACGAATTTCCCTCCCTGGCGCAGCACATTTACGCCAGCATGGTGCAAAACATCTTTTGCCGAAGGTGTAAGAATAATTTCATCAGAAATTCTCAATTCTTTGCCTGCATCAGCGGCCAACTGTCTGGCGGCTGCCTCGGTAACTAGCCTTCCGCCTACCAGATAAGGCAAAGAGCCCTCCGTCACCAGAACTTCTTTCGGCGGCTCTTTCTGACTTTCCTTTCTGCTGTTCTGCCTGGACTTTTTGCTTCTTTCTTTGATCTTGATTTTGCCAATCCCATTCTTTGGTAAAAGGCAAGCATTGGCCTCGTCCAAATCAATGTGCATAGCCAGTCCAGACTGGCTGCTAATCCGGCATATCACCCGTTCTAAGGTGATTTTTCTTTCGCTTTCAATAGTTACAGAGACTTCTTCCTTATCTTGAATTCCTGCCCGTTTTGCTTCCTCGGGTGGGAAATGGATATGCGCCTGTGCTACAATCGCACTTTCTCTGGCTTCCATCATTCCCTTCGGTCCTACCAGATACACGCTTGCCGCTCCAGTCAGATCTCCCGACAACCGGACCGGCGCCTGGATTCCCAACTGGCGGCAGTCGGTATTTGATAACTCCACCTGAACGGCCGGTCTAGTCGGACCCAGTACGGCTACCTGATCGATTTTTCCCTTTTGTGTAACTAATGTTACTCGCTCTTTGCTGAGAAATTGGCCAGGCTGAGATAACGGACGATCCACGGTCAGACTGGCGCCTTCGCCAAAAAGAATATGTATCGCTTCTTCTGTCAAATGCACATGCCTTGCCGAAGCCTCCACCGGAATTTCCAGTTGCCATTCTTCCTGCTGCTTCCGAATATCATATTCAGAAAGAACACTAAAAATCAGCTCGGTAATCTGTTCCCGATTCACGGCCCTCCCCCTTCCTTCTCATAATAACCGGTCAGACAACGGCAGAAAAGAATATAGATTCCGCTGCTCAGCCGATTCAGATTTTGTATCACCAGCAGCTCGTCTCCCTCCAAAAAAGCACGGGCTGCTGCCAGTTCCACTTCCCGGACCTGTGTCCGCAAAAGATTCAGCTCCAGAGCCATTTCTCCCATAGAAGAATCCGGAACCGGATGATCCATTCCAAAATATTCCCGAACATGATGCGACATTTCCTTAATCTCTTCCTGCCGCAAGCCAAACAATATAAGCTCTTTACCACTTTCTCCTTTCACTTCTGCTCCCAGAATCTCTCTTATAAATCGGAGGACTTCATTGAGTTCTTCCCATAACCGTTTGTTTTTCTGATATCTCGCCTGCAATAAGACCACTCTGGCCTGCAAAAAATCCAAACCGCCCCGCAGTACTATCCGGGGATGCGTCTTATTTACCAGAAGATTTCCCTGAAGATGTGTCATTTCCTCTGGCTTTTTCTGGTATGTTTTCTTGGTATAAGCATCCATGTAGGGATGGGAACTTTGCTGCGTGATTTTCTGATAGCTCATCGTTTGATACTGACTTTTGTCCCATATCAGCTGGATTCCCCGATCCTTCAGATACTCCTTCGCCGGTGCCGTGACAAAAGTTCCCTCGGATACATGATACTCCTTCTCATTTCCGGAAAGCTTTGCTGTCCTCAGATCTGCTTCTGTCAATACTTTCATAACCTACCCTTTACTCGGCTCCCTGGCCTAGCGTCGGCAGAATCATCTCCACCTCACTGTGAGGCCGCGGAATCACATGCACGGATACGAGTTCTCCTACTCTTCCCGCCGCAGCTGCCCCTGCATCCGTTGCAGCTTTCACTGCTCCCACATCTCCCCGCACCATTACCGTTACCAGTCCTCCGCCTACATGCACCTTCCCAATCAATGTAACGTTCGCCGCTTTTACCATGGCGTCTGCTGCCTCAATCGAACCGACCAGCCCTTTTGTCTCCACCATTCCCAATGCCTGTAATGCCGCCATAATATTTTCCTCTCTTTCACATATTATTTGTAATATTACAATCTTGTCTCAAGCCTTTAATACCGACTCTTCTCCAAACGGGCCAGAACCGCTTTCGTGATCGCCTCAATATCTGCCGCTGTTAATGATTCATTCCCTTGATTTGGTGAATTTTTTTCACACGGTGTCTGCCTGCTTTCTTCTGCATTTATTTCTTGTTTTAGTTCCGTCAATTCACAAATGCCATATGCCGCCCGCCGGATATTAATCAAATGAAAAGGCGTGATGTTATCCGAAGTAGCGCTGCCGCCTGCCGCGCCGCAGCCTAATGTTAGCGCTGGAGCCAGACCTGTAGTTGCCCCCACGCCCCCCAATGCCCCTGGCGTGTTTACCAAAATTCTCGATACCGGCTTTTTCAGAGCAAATTCCCGTACCACAGATTCATCCTGTGTATGTATCGTCATGGTATGCCCGGTTCCTTCATTCTGGAGAATGCGAATACAGAGTTCGCATGCCTCTTCTCTGTCCTGGGCCGTAAAAAAGGCCAAAACTGGACAAAGTTTTTCTCTGGCATAAGGATTCTTCCGGTGAATATCCGATGCCTTCTGACGGGAAATAAGCAGGCGAACGGTTTTTGGTATCTGAATTCCCGCCATATCTGCTATCTGACAAGCTGTCTTTCCCACTACTTTCGGATTCATCGTGCCATTATCACGCAACAACAGACCAGAAAGTCGCTCTGACTCCTCTTCTGTCAGAAAGTATCCTCCTTGTTGTTTTAGTTCCTGCTCCACCCTTTCCTGGATATCGCACTCCGCAACAATCGATTGTTCCGATGCGCAGATCGTCCCGTGATCGAAAGTTTTGGATTCCAGAATCCGTCGGATAGCCGCCGGAATATCCGCTGTATGTTCAATATAGGAAGGACCATTCCCCGGTCCTACCCCCAATGCCGGATTTCCAGAAGAATAGGCGGCATGAACCATAGCTTCTCCCCCTGTCGCCAATATCATATTCACATCCTTATGCTTTAAAAGCGCATTCGTCGATTCTGCTGACGGGAGTGAAATACAGTGAATGCTATCTTTTGGCGCACCCGCCTTTAATGACGCCTGGCCGATTATTTCACATGTTTTCATGATACATTTTCTGGCTCCCGGATGAGGGCTAACCACAATCGCATTCCCTGATTTCATCGAAATCAAGGCTTTATACATGGTAGTTGAAGTGGGATTTGTGGATGGAATCAGGGCAGCTATTACCCCCATTGGTACCCCGATCTCCAAGATCCGGTTTTCTTTATCTTCTTTTAAAAGACCTACCACTTTTTCATTTTTTATCCATTCCCAGGTCACCTTACTGCCCAGATGATTTTTTAAAATCTTATCCTCCCAGCAGCCAAATCCCGTCTCCTCCACCGCCATTTTAGCCAGCTCTTCTCTATGTTCCTCACATGCCTCTACTATGGACTCACAGATTTTATCCAGCTGTTCCTGAGAAAAGGACGCCAGGATCTTTGCCGCTTTCTTTGCACCGTCCACCAGGTTTCTCACCTCCTGAATGGACTGTAAATCCCGATCGAAATTCATGTCATTCCCCTCTTTTCCATGCAACTTTTCTTTAAACGTCTGTCATGCTCTTAACGGACAAGATCACACGCTCTTTTTCCACTAAGAGTACCGATGATCAACCAGAAAACTCCAGAGGCGCCTCGGCAATCCGGCAGACCGCTGCTGCAAATGCTTCACAGGCTGCCCGGCAATCCGATTCGGTTCCCGTCAAAAGACCGCCGGAAAAATTCGTTTCTGTAGGCGGACCATAATAACAGCTCATCTCCACGTTTGCTGCCTTTAACGCCGCATCCAAACCTACTGTGGCCTCTAAAGGCGGGGCAATTACATATGCTATTGATGTTCCCTGCTCTACTCCCGCCTGATGCGACAAATAAGCTCCTGACCGGGAAATACAGTGAGCAAAATACACGATGGTTCCCGATTCATTCGCGGTATAAAAACAAGCGTCTTCCCGGATCAGCCGAAATGCTGCTTCCAGACCGCTGTGAATCTCCTCCGGATCCGGTCCAGAAAGAATTCCGATAAATTCCCCAGCTAATGCCGTACTGGCATTGGCCGAACCGGCATACATGCTTCTGGCATAAGCCACGGTAACATTGGCTTTTTTCGTCGCCTCATCCAGTGCAACATACGACACATCATCACAATCTGTGGTAAAAATACCCAGACTGCAATCCTCCGGCCTGACCTGCAACTGATTTAATAGCGCCATATCGGCGTTTGGCAAAATACGAGTTCCCAATATCTCTGTTTTTATCGGCTTTAAGCCCATGGCTCCTCCTATTTTTTCAGCTCCACTCCGCTAGCTTTCTGTTCCAAAATCATTGCCAGCAGATCTACAATATAAGCTCCGGCCTCCACTGCCGGCACTCCATGCTTATGAATATTGGAAACTACCGTCCTCCTGGCCTCGGGCATCCCCGTCGCTGCCCGGTATGTAATATAAGCGCTCATACTCTCTGCCGTGGCAAGTCCTGGGCGTTCTCCAATAAAGGTGCAAACTACCTGGGCATCCAAAAGCTCTGAAATCCTGTCCTGCGCTCCTACCCGCCCGTATTTGACGAAAATCGGGGTTCCTATGGTCAGTCCCTTTTCTTCCAGTCCCTCTATCACAATAGGAAGAATAGCGGCCGCATTTGCCTCTATTGCCAGCGAAGACAAACCGTCACTGACAATTAACTGGATATCTGGATGAAGAATACAATTCTCTTTCAAATATTTTTTCGTCTCGTCATTAAAATCCCGGCCCAAATCGGGCCTTGTCAAAAATGTATTCTTGTCTTTGCAGCAAGTCATCACCGGCAAAAGTCCCAGCTCTTTTATTAGATTTTGTCTCACATCCAAAAAAACGGCATCCCTGGCAGCTGCATGATCTGCTCGCAGCTTTAAAAGGGTTTGCGTTTTCAATCGGGGACCGGCTCTCCCTACTCCTATGCGGGCTGTTGTTTTTTCTAACATTTGCTCCAGCCTTTCCGAAGTCTGTGAACCGCCCTTTATCTGGTCAAAAATTCTATCTGCAATCTGCTCGATCTCCCATGGTTGAAACATATACCACCTGCCTTTTTCTTTCGAGAATGTTTTCACTTTGCAGAATTCGTCCATTCCGATCAACAAAAAATCGTCGGATCTCCTGCCCGTTTGGTCAGCTTTCCCTCTTCCATAATTCCCATTCGCTCCAGCCACCTCTCAAATTCCGGCAGAGGACGAAGTCCTAGAATTTCTCGGATAGCACCGATGTCATGATAGGCATTAGTCTGATAATTCAGCATGATATCATCCCCTGCCGGCACTCCCAATATGTAATTAACTCCTGCTGCCCCCAACAGCAGCGCTAAATTCTCAATATCATTCTGATCTGCCATCATATGATTGGTATAACAACAGTCGCAACCCATGGGCAGGCCGGAAAGCTTCGCCATAAAGTGATCCTCCAAGCCAGCGCGGATCACTTGCTTTGCATCATACAGATATTCCGGTCCGATAAACCCCACTACGGTATTTACCATAAATGGATGATAATGTCTGGCAAATGCATAGCACCGAGCTTCCATCGTCACCTGATCTGCCTCCCAATGGGCATTAGAAGACAGCTCGCTGCCCTGTCCAGTTTCAAAATAGAGAAGATTTGGCCCGGCAGCCGTTCCATGAATCTTCAAAAGTTCCAACGCCTCCTCCACAGTTTCCGCTGAAAATCCAAAAGCCTGGTTTCCTTTCTCACTTCCGGCAATGGACTGAAAAATCATATCGCAGGGCGCCCCCTGGCGTACTGCTTCTATCTGAGTCGTAATATGCCCCAAAACACAGATCTGTGTCGGAATTTCAAATTTTCGTTTTACCTCATCAAAACGCTTCAATACCTCAGACAAACTGCTGATCGTATCGTTAACCGGATTCAAACCGATCAGAACATCTCCACATCCATACGACAATCCCTCAAACAGAGATGCCGTGATCCCATCAATCTGATCTGTCGTGTGGTTGGGTTGAAGACGGGTACCCATAGTTCCCCGCTCTCCTACCGTCGTATTACACCGGGCTGTGACCCGAATCTTCTGAGCGCCATAGATCAAATCCAGGTTACTCATCAACTTACAAACGGCAGCGATCATTTCTGCTGTCAGACCATGAGACAGGCGGATAATCTTTCCCTCCTGATTCTCATAAGCAAGCAGCCACTCTCGCAGTTCTCCCACCGTCCAGCCTTTCATCTCTCGATATATTTTCTGATTCAGACCATCGATATTGATTCTGGTAACCTCATCCTCCTCATAGGGCGCAACCGGGTTTTCGTACAGCTCTTCTAAAGTCATATCCGCCAGAACCATCTTAGCGGCTATCCGCTCCCGATCCGATGCGGCGGCCACGCCCGCCAGTACATCGCCAGATTTATGCTCTCCTGCCTTGGCCAGAACTTCCTTTACGGAGCCAAAAACAAAAGTCTGTCCTGAAAGAGTTGTCTTATAGTTCATCTTTCCTCCAACAGCATCAACCAAATATTAAAGTTTTCACAACTACCGGAACCACCAACCCGTTCATGACCGGGCGTCCAAAATCCACAAAATCATTCGGCTCTGTCCGGATTTCATCAACCGCCAGCACTAACCGTCTTCCCGCTAATTCACGGCGAAGCAATTGGCCTAGGGCTTTTGCCATATCTGCTTCTATAATAAAAAGCAACGGTATGCCCGGCTCCAATATCGGATCCAAGCCCATTGCCAAAGCTTTTGCAAAGCTTTTCATCTCCTGGTATCCGGGATCGTATCTGCCTCTGATCGCCAAGGCTATCCCGGCCGTATCATTTTGAGCCAGGAACCATGCTGCTTTTTTTCTCAAATTTTTAAAATCTCCCTGCCAGCAAAGCTCCTCTTCTTCTGGAGAAAGCTTAAGAACCGGCATATTTTTCAGGGGAAGAAGTTTCTCGGCATAGCTGATGGTACTTCCTGATATGGATGTGGTATGGCTGCCGGCTCCGATGACCGTCGCCCGGATCGTTTGATCCGCAGAAATTATAGAAAAATCTCGAAACAGCCGGCTTCTTTGGATCGCTTCTGCCAAAAGCACGCCGATATCCCCATAAGGAAAAAGCTCACTTTGTCGTCTCCCCATACAATCCGCCACTCCTCCGGAAAAACAAAGATATTTCACATGGCAATCTTCAGGTAAACAAAATGGCGTCGATCCCGCAGTCCTCACTGCTTCCAAAAGCGCGGATGGTTTTCTTGCCCCAACCAATTCCTCCAATATCCGACACATACCATCACAAAGCTGTTCCAACATTTTTTGAGATATCCGTTCTCCTTCCTCCATCTTCAGGCCACATTCCTTTCCGATTCGGGAAGCACTCGGGCTGAGGCAAGAAAGGAATCCGTCCTTATCGATCCGGACCTGACGTCCTCCAATGTCCACGCTGCCCTTTGCCCGAACCCTCCCTCTGTCAAATAGTACTACATTGGTGGTTCCGCCCCCAATATCCAGGTTAATCACCGTCGTTCCTTGCCGCTCTGAAAACTGCCATGCTCCACTCCCCTGTCCGGCAATAACTGCTTCGAGATCCGGTCCGGCAGTGGACACCACAAAATCTCCCGCAAAACGACTCATGCGTTCTAATATCATTCCAGCATTCTCTTTTCGTGCGGATTCTCCAGTGATAATCACGGCTCCTGTTTCCACCTGGCCGGGAGCGATCCCGGCCACCTTATACTCCTGATCCAGAATTTTTTCTAAAGCTTCTCCATCGATTCTCGTCTGGTCTAAAAGAGGAGTCCTATAGATCGGGCTCTGGTAAAATACCTCCTTACGAATAATAGACACAGAAGGAACGGAAAAATATCCTGCCTTATTTTCCACCGTCAACCGACTGAATACCAGTTGAGAAGTTGAAGTTCCGATATCAATCCCTACACTGAGCAACTGTGTCCGTTCCATATACTACACTCCTATCCCCATACCAATCCGCAGAATCCGGAACATGCGCAGGGCGGCCCGATAATAGAGATCTTCTGCATTTCCCAGCGCATCCTCAAGTCCCATAACAGCATTGACCGTTGTCATAATAGAGCCAATACCATATTCATAGATTTGTTCTGCCCCTTCTCCCATAGTCCCTACCAGCGCTACTGCCGGGATCCCATACTTTTTGCACCGGCTTCCCACTCCTTGCATCACCTTGCCAAAACAAGATTGCCAGTCGCTGCAACCTTCTCCCGTGACCACAAGAGAAACCCCTTTCAAATATTGATCAAAATCAATCAAGTCCAACACGGTGTCGATCCCTGATTTTAAGGTGGCGTGGAGAAATACCATCAGCGCGGTTCCCAGACCGCCGGCAGCTCCCGAGCCAGGAATTTCATCTGGATTGATGGCAAACTCCTTCTTTATCACCTCCCGATAATTACACATTCCCAGCTCCAGCTCTTCTAAGATCTGACGGCTTCCCCCTTTTTGTCTTCCAAATGTATAGGTTGCCCCGTTTTTTCCGCACAATGGATTATTTACATCACACATAACGGTAAAGGTAGTATTTTTGATTCGTTGATCCAGACCAGAAGCGTCGATATGCGCAACTCGAATTAAGTCAGCGCCTTTTCCTTCTAGCTCCTTCCCTTGAGAATCCAAAAAACGCACTCCCAATGCACGCATACATCCCATTCCGCCATCATTGGTGGCCGAACCTCCGATCGCAATGGAAATATCTGTAAATCCCTGATCCATCGCATTTTTTAAAAGCTCTCCCGTGCCATAGGTAGTTGTATTTCTTGGGTCCCGCAGCTTCTCCGGCACCAGGGGCAATCCGGAAGCAGACGCCATCTCCAGAATTGCCCGCTTTTCATCCAGAGCTCCGTAGCAGGCATTTTGCATCTCCATTAACGGGCCATGAACCGGCGCCTGGATTTTCCTCCCATGGATTGCCCGGATAACCGCATCAACGGTTCCCTCCCCCCCATCTGCCACGGGAATTCCTTCGCATTCACATTCTCCAAACACTTCCTCTGCTGCTTTCGTCAATAGTTGTATCGTCTGTTCACTGGAAAGTGTTCCTTTCATGGAATCCGAAGCAAACAATAGTTTCATGCCCGGAACTCTCCTTTCTCTTGCCATTTCCTTTGCAGGACCCTCTATAAAAATAGCCGCTGCCGAATTATTCTACCGGCCATATAATCGGATTATCTACCAGCATTTCATTGGGCCATACCATCTTCCAGCTACCATCAATCAACTGAGAAACCGTGGAAAGTCCATAGATGTTGTGACCATAGTTTCCGTTATTGTCCGGGAAACCAAATTTCATCCCGTCAAACTGAGTCATAATCATATAGGGAGAATCTGGTTTCAGATCCATTTCTGTCAGAGCCGTCTGCAGATTTGTTCCTTCCACACTGCCTGCTGCCTCCAGAGCTGCCACCATAACTGCTACTGAGTTCCAGGCACAACCTGCATTCTCATTCATGTTATAGCCATGTTCATCTACATACAGCTGATGAATTGCCAGGGCCTTTTCCCCTTTCTTCTCCAAAAATCCGGGATTCCAGGTATCTGTGGAAAAGATCCCATTCGCATCCTCGCCCACAGCTTCTTTAAATTCATCCGTTACAATCACACCGCCACAGCAGAAAAATCCCACTTCCAGCTCATACTCTTTTACGGTACGGTAAAGGGAAACGCCTTCTTCCAGACCGGAAACAACCGGAATCAGATAATTCACCCCTGCTGCTTTCATTTTTGTAACCTGAGTTGTAAAATCTGTGGTACCCAACTCATAAAATTCCTGATAAGCAATCTGAATTCCTGCTTCTTCAAAATATTTCGTAAAGCTGGCCATCTGAGATTGTCCCCACTCAGAATTTTCAGCAATAAAGCCCACGCCATGTACTTCATCCCCATACATCTCTGCAATCATCTGGATCACTCCCACCAATCCCTGTGCATTGGTCGAGGCATCGTTTGTCGGATTGAATACCCATTCATTGCCCTCAGCATAGACCTCTAATGCCGATTGTTGGCTCACCACAAAAGGAATTTTGCGACGTTCGCAGATTGGTTTCATCGCCAAAGTAACCGATCCACTGGAATAATCGCCGGATATCATCACACAACCCTCATCCAAAAGACGCTCTAATTCCGTCACTCCTGTCTCTACATCATCCGCGTGATCTGCATAGAGCAATTCTATTTTCTTTCCTCCCAAAGCTTCGATCCCGCCCTGATCATTCCAGTACTTTACTGCAAAATCATATCCCTGGCGAAGCATCTCACTCTCATAAGCAGCAGAACCTGTAAATGATAAAATAACGCCTATTTTGATGGTATCGCTGTCCGTATCTGCAGTGTCAGCTGTCTTGTCAGCCGTTTTTTCTGTGGCCGCCGGCGCGGTCGTTGTATCCTTTGCTGCCGTCGTGGTATCGGAGTTTCCCGATGACCCGCTACAGCCCACTGCTGATAGCGTCATAACCATAACCAACAACCATGCCCACAATCTCTTTCTGTTTCTTTTCACCTTTTTTTCCTCCTTATTTTATATAATTTTTTCCTGCCATATTAAATTAAAGAGCCATCCTCCGGTCTTTTCCCAACTCACTATTTTTCTTTTTCCAAAATGCTTGGAAATCTTCGGATCCCATAGGTTTTGCCTCTGTCTTGCTGGCATAAGAAAGCCATTTATCGAAAAACGCTTCTGCTTCGTCGGCAATAGAATCACACAATGTCTGGCGCTCCTGCTGACTTTCTCCTACTGTCCGTACCTGAATAAACCAGCGCTTCTCCATCTCCTGCATATCTTTTTGATATTCTTTTACCGGAATTCTTCCATCCACAATGGCCCGATTAATCCCTTCTCGACGAATCCATTGTTCGATAGCTGCCTCCATCTCCTCATAAGGAAATACCTGCTTTTTGCTGTAGGCATCAAACCAGAACGGCTGGAAAGGAGCTACACAAGTCACCGCCATACCCGGTCCCCACATGACCGTATCCCTCCCTCGACATACGGCAATCATCGTATTGCAGGTTTGACACGTAACATCTTCTGGCTGCGCTGGATTTTTTGCATGCATACAGACACAACTGTCTCCGTCCGTCCAGGGATCATTCGAATAATGGGCTCTCAGTGCACCAATCATATCCTCCTCTGCAAAATCTCTGCCTGGTTTATTTGCCATCTGATAGCTGCAGCATCTGCGGAGCAGGCCGCTGCGGTTAATAGGGCTCTCCCAGTCTACATATGCTTTTGCAAAATCAAAATTCCCCTCTATGGGATATCCCTTTTCTTGTGCATTCGCAATCAAATCCTCATGCATCCGATCCGGATAATTGATGGAAAGGTAATTGGAGATACTGTAAGCTCCAGAGACTTTTTTCGCTGCCCAAAAATGCTTCCCTGCTGTCTCAAAATGCCATGCTTCCTTTTCATCCACAATCATGTACGCATTATCATAATGAAAAACCGTGTCAAAGCTGGCATTTCCTCCCTGCCCATAGCGCTCCATCAGTTTCCCCATTACCTCCACAGCTTCCTGCGCCGTCTTCGATCGTTCTAGTGCCAGACGGACAATATCCATTCCCAACAAAGCTTGCTCTGTCACGTTCATCTCCTTAGAGAAAACAGATTCATTTCCGATGCAGAGTCCATACTCGTTTACGCCGATCTCCGCCCCCCAGATCCAGGAAGGTTTCGAAAGGATCATCGCATGTGTATGCGCTACCTGCTCTACCTCAATATAAGTACACTTCACTTTGGAGCCAGCAAGATGATTATATGCCGGAACATACACGAATGGCTGCGGCTCATTGACTGCCCGGTCACTGGCTTTTCCAAAAATGGTCTGACCGCCTCGGCAGTTCTCTTTTGTTACTACAATTGTGTCACACATCAAAGAACACCTCCCTATTGATATATTAATGTTTTCACTTAGATCCCCAAATACGTGCTGCGTATCTGTTCATTCTCCAACATTTCTTTGCCCGTTCCCTCCAGTGCATTCTGTCCAATCTCAATCGCATAAGCATAATCTGCAATGTCCAGAGTTGCCAGCACATTTTGCTCTACCAGAAGAATCGTAACTCCTGTCTGATTGATCCTCACAATACTGTCCAAAACTGTGTCCACGATCACCGGAGCCAGCCCCAAAGATGGCTCATCCAGCATCAGCAGCCTGGGCTGAGACATCAATGCTCTGCAAATAGCACACATTTGCTGTTCTCCACCGGACATCGTACCAGCCATTTGATCCTTTCTTTCCGCCATTTTGGGAAATATCTCAAAACACATGTCGAGATTTTCTTTTCGCTTTACCCGATTCTCCGGCAAATAGGAACCCATCATCAAATTTTCATAGACGCTCATATAGGGAAACAGTTTCCGTCCTTCCGGCACCTGGATCACTCCTTTTTTTACCCGTTCATGAGCCGGCATATCCCGTATACTTTGCCCGTCCAGTAAAATGTCTCCTTTTCTGAGCGTCGTCAAGCCGGAAATCGTGTTGATCGTTGTGGTTTTTCCGGCTCCGTTCCCCCCTACGAGTGCCACGATTTTTCCTTCTTCTACCGACAGGGATATCCCGTGTAAGGCTTCAAAATTTCCATAATTCACAAAAATATTGTCAATTTTTAGCATATCGCCGCTCTCCTAAATAAGACTTGATCACTTCCGGATGTGTCGTCACTTCTTCTGGAACTCCTTCTGCAATCAGACACCCTTGGTTCAACACGTAGATCCGGTCAGATAAAGTCATCACTGCCTTCATCACATGTTCAATAATAATAATCGTTAAACCAGACTCCTGATTAATCCTCTGAATCAACCGAATCACCTTTTCACTGTCCGATGGATTCAACCCTGCCATCACCTCATCCAGCAAAAGTAACTTCGGTTCTGTAGCAAGAGCTCTTGCTACCTCCATCCGTTTCAGCTCTGGAAGATTCAGATTCTCTCCTCTCACATCCCTTCGGTCGCTCATCTCTACTAGCTCTAGGATTTCTTCCGCTTTTCTTCTGGCCTCTTTCACCTTTGTATGTTTCTGCAAAGCTCCTACCATAGTATTTTCCAACATAGTCAAGTTGCTAAAAGGCTTTACAATCTGATAGGTCCTTGCAATGCCAATTCTAGCCAGCTTATGATTCGGTAGATTTTGAATCTCTTTTCCTTCAAACAAGATCTTGCCGGAAGTCACCGGATAAGCCCCTGCAATCATGTTGAATAAAGTTGTCTTTCCGGCGCCGTTGGCGCCTATCAGACCCACAACCTCTCCCGGACGAACATACAAAGAAACCTGGTTGACTGCTGTCAGACCTCCGAATTTTTTTGTCACTTTATCTACGCTCAGCAATGCATCCGTTGCCATTCCTTCACCTCTTTCTTCTTTGTCACTGTCTTCGGGCATCCTTCCGGAAAAATCTTGCAATGGAAGGCCACACTCCTTTCGGCATAAAATAAATGGCTGCCATCAATACCAAACCATAGATCACTTCTGCCAGCCCTGCCACAGATGCTCCCACAATTCCTCGCAAAATATTTCCCAAGGGCGCCAGAATGAATGCCGCAAATACCGGCCCTAATAAAGTTTCTCTCCCTCCGATAATGGCAAACAAAAGAATTTTGATCGACATATCATATCCCAGTACACTAGAAGGATCCACCACACTCAGATAAAAGGCATACATAGAACCGCCTACCGCTACCATAAAAGCAGAAATACAGTTGGCAATTAACTTCATTCCCATCACATTTACCCCTAGAGAACCGGAGGCATCCGGATTGGTGCAGATTGCCTGCAGATAATAACCCATCTTACTATTTTTAATCCCCGCCGATATCAGAATCCCCACTACAAGTAATCCTAAAAACAACCAGTAATACCCGCTTCTTTCTTCGAACTGCATATTCATCAAACCGCCGTTCCATTTAATATTAAAACTGAGAGCGCCTTTTGTCCGATATCCCAGAATATACTCATTGGACATAAAAGTGATTCGAATAATATGGAGCATGGCGACGGTAGCTAGAGCAAAATAGGATCCCTCCAGACGAAAGGTGATTCCGCCTACCAACAATGCCAATATTGCTGCAATCATACCCGCTACAATCATACCCACCCATGGACTGATTCCTTCATACGTATAAAGTACAGCTGCCACATATGCACCAATTCCCAGATAAACTCCGTTTCCCAGAGCTAGCTGTCCCGCATATCCTCCGATGATATTCCAGGCCAACGCCAGATAAGCAAAAATCATCATATTGATTAGATATTGCAATACCAACGAGCGATGTACAAATACAGGGACAAAAGCACTCAGTACAATCACTGCTGCTGAAATCATTATATTCTTTCTATTCATCCTTACCTCCTATCGCGTACTCTTTGCGCCATCCTTTTCCAAATTTGTACATCAACCTTGCTTTCTGCCAAACAATCCGTTAGGGCGAAGCAGCAACACAAGTACAAATACGGCAAATACGGCAATCTGTGCGGTAGTATCTGAGAAATAAAGAGTTCCTACTTTCTCAATAATTCCTACCAAAAGTCCGCTGATCAACGCCCCTATAACACTTCCCTGACCCCCTAGCACAATGATCACAAAGGATTTAAAGCTATAGGTAGTTCCTGAGGTGGGCTGAACCGAACTATAAGGAAGAAGTAAAGCTCCGGCGATTCCCACCATACCTACACTGATAGCAAAGGCAATATTATAAAGTCGCTTGATATTTACTCCCATAAGCGTCACTACATTTCGGTTCTGCGATGCGGCCCGAATTGCACGACCCGTTTCTGATTTTTGAAGAAAATAATAAAGTAGCACCGTACATCCCATAGCAATCACAAAAGAAATCAATTTGGGAACCGAGACATATAACATTCCTACATGAAGAGAACGACCTGTATAAACTGTTGTGGCGGTTCGCGGATTGCCTTTAAAAATCACCAGCGCCAGATTCGATAAAAAGACACCCAAACCTGCTGTAAACAACAAAACACTGATGGGTTCCACCTCTTTTTCTCTGGCCAGCATATTGGAAATCACAAACCTCTGAAGAATATATCCAAAACCAGCCATCAACACAGCCGTCAAAAACATCAAAAGGTAGGGATCAATGCCAAACCAGGTGAAAATAAAATATGAAGTATAGATACTGAGCATCAGTAACTCCCCATGAGCCCAGTTTACGATTCGCATAACCCCAAATGCCAGACTTAACCCAATGGCAATGACCGCATATACACCGCCAATCAGCAGTCCATCAATCAGAGCCTGCAATGTCATTATAAAACTACTCATCCAATTCTCCCCTTCCTATATTCCTCCGGAAACTCTTCTGCTCCCTCATCTTGGAGCAGTGATTCCTCTGGTTTTTCTTTACAAATATCCTTTTTGTCATAACAATATCATACATGAAAACCATTTTCTGTCACAAACGTTTACAAACCAAAAATACTCTTTATTTTTGTATTGTTAGCACAATTTTTATTTTTCTTCCGGTAATTATTTGGAAATTTTCGATAATTTTTTTCATATCCTCACCAGGCGTACAAAAAAAGAAGCGCCGCTATCAGCAACGCTCCCCTTCTCGTTTTCTTTTCAAATCTTTCTTTTCAAATACGTATAAAAATATTCCATAAAATACCGATCTCCAGATAACTCCATTGGATTGACATTCAGTCGATTCTTTATTTTGTTATAACGATACAATAGCGTATTCTTGTGCATAAACAGTCCTCTCGCTCCTTCTGCCAGATTCCAGTTACACTGCATCAAAATTCCTACAATCTCTATATATGTCTGCTTAAATTCATTATCTAAAATATTCTCATAGACATGAAACATCCTCTGTAGTTCATTTACCGGCATAACCGAACGCAGATAATCTCCGGAAAAATCCTGAAAAAAAAGAATGGTATCTGTCGATTCTGCTTTTTGTTCCAACCATTTACAATGTTGATAACCATAATAGTACTGGGTAAAACTATTTTGAAACGATCCCACAAAACAGCGGCAGATTTTCTCCTGCTGTTCGATCCAGCGTATTCCTTCTTGCAGACATTCCTCTACCCGCTGGCGATATTCTTCAAATAGCTTCTCTTCGTCCCCTGACATTGTCAAAAAAAGCAGCACTCTGGTCTCATCCAACAAAAAACTGATATCCTCTTTGTTATGTTGAATATCTTCCTTAATAATTTTTAAAAATGGTTCTGCTATCGGCTCTGCAAAAGTGCACAAAATAGGAATACGAATAATCTGTTCCGAATAATTTAACTGTTGTGCTACACTCCTTAAAACAGCCGGATCCGGATATTCCTCATGGATCAAAAGACTGGCAAACCGCTCTTTCCGGTTTCTGCGACGCAAAAGTTCTGTCTGCTGTTTTTCATATTTTAGCATCGTTTCGATTGCCATTTTTGTAATCAATGCCACTGGCTTCACTTCTTCCGGAGCACCGGTAATGCCGACTACCCCCTGCCGTTCTCCATCTATTTTAATAACCATATTAATTCCCGATCGCACTCCCGGATAATCATTTTCTCCAGAAGTCACCACCATATCTTCTTTTCCACTCATAATGTAATATGCCACTTCATGAAAGGTCCCTACTCTTTTTGGATCTCGGCTGGCAATAATGCATCCCTGTTCATCCATAATATTAATATTATAATCCGTAAACTGGGTAATCTGCTCAATAAATTTCTTCGCTAACTCTAACTCTATCATAACTGCCTCCATTTATATACCTGCTTCCTATGTAACGGATACCTTTTTACCTCCTTTTTTTGTATCATAAACATTCTTTCTCTGTCAATGGGCTCTTGCTCCTGCAATGTCATTTAGATAAGGAAACGAGAAGCATAAGCAAGGAAATGAGGCGAGAACCAGCACCAAACCGTCTGCGATATTTTGACTTTGCAGAGATTTAGAAGTCCTTAAATTCCTGAATTTGGCGTTGAAACGAAAATATACATTGTTTGAACGGAGTGCGTTTGTATATTTTCGTTTCGTTTTTAGCAAAAGCCAGGGATTTTAGGAGTTCTTAATCTCGAAACCGGAAAAAGGAGCAGACGGTTTGGTGTTGGTTCTCGCCTCATTTCCTTGCTTATGCTTCTCGTTTCCTTATCTAAATGACATT
>JAAWNY010000046.1 GCA_022799175.1 Lachnospiraceae bacterium
GCCATAAAAATACTCCTTTTCAGTAAGAATTGTCATATCTTAATCCTTACCAAAAAGGAGCCATTTTTAACCAAAGACACAAACTATTTTACACTACCGACGATTTCTCACATGTTTTCAAAAGTTGATTTTCTAATTCTCATTCCCTTCCATCATGAACTCCCCTTCAATCCACCCCCTGACCTTCCGGTAAAAAGACGACACCGACATATCGCACAGCTGCGCTGCCTCCTTTCCGTTTATCTCTTTTTTATTCCACTTTTTACAGATCTGAGCAAAATCTTCTGGCACTGGCCGTTGAGGTCTGCCAAAGCGTACTCCTCTTTGTTTTGCCGCCTCGATTCCTTCTCTCTGACGTTGTCTTATATTTTCTCTTTCATTCTCAGCCACAAAGGACAATACCTGCAATACGATATCACTGAGGAAGGTTCCCATCAGATCTTTTCCCCGACGGGTATCTAAAAGCGGCATATCCAATACCACAATATCCACTCGTTTCTCCTTAGTTAACATCCGCCACTGCTCCAGAATCTCCTCATAATTTCGTCCCAGTCGGTCAATGCTCTTGACATATAACAAATCATCTGGCTTCAGTTTTTCCAGCATCCGGTGATACATTGGTCGTTCAAAATTCTTACCCGACTGTTTGTCCAGATAAATATTCCGTTTTGGTATTTGTATCTTCCCCAAAGCCACCATCTGCCTATCTTCATTCTGTTCTCTAGTACTGACCCGCACATAACCATATGAATTTCCCATCGACGCCTCCTGACTCCCGGGATCTGCCCCAGTTCCTTATGTATATTTTTCTGTGACTATCCGGTCTGCCTTGCAAAAAACAATTTTAATAAGTTTTTAATCATTTTTTACAACTGAAAGGCAGACTTTTCCATGATTATTCATGATAAAGTCTGCCTTTCTTTTCCGTCAATATATCGTCTTCTTTTATGGTCAAGAAAACCTTATTTCTATTCGACTGCGTTGTCCTCTATGGACAACGTCATTGTATCTTTTCCTTCTTTTTGCCACCTTTCTAGTGTAAACCAAAATTCCACGCCATCCTCCCTATTATTTACCCCGCAGCTCTGATGATGAGCATCCATGATTGCCTTCACAATCGACAAGCCAATCCCGCTGCCTCCATAAGCCCGGGTTCGCGCCTTGTCCACTTTGTAAAATTTCGTCCATAGATTAGGTATATCCTCCTTCGGAATAGGGTTGCCTGTATTATATACCCGCACAATCACCCGGTCTTGCCATATGTCTGTGCAAATACGAATTCGGCGCTCCCCATCCAGATGATTCATGGCATTATTCAGATAATTTGTCATCACTTCTTCAATCTTAAACTCATCCGCTACCACATACCGCGGCCCCTCCGGCTCAAAATTCACCTCTGCATGCTTTTGTTCAATCAATATCTTCGATGCATTCAACAAGTCACGAATCAGCTCATGAATATCAAAACGCTCGGGCATCGGCGTATCACTGCCAAACTCCAAGGCACTTAAGGTGAGCAACTGCTTTACCATCTTGTTCATCTTTCCCGCCTCGTCCACGATCACTTCACAATAATAATCCCGGCTTTCTTTATCCTCACACATCCCCTCCCCCAGTCCCTCGGCATAGCCCTGAATCAAAGCGATAGGGGTTTTTAACTCATGGGATACATTGGCAATGAACTCTTTGCGCATCTCATCCACCTGAATTTTTTCTTCTATGTCATGCTGGAGCTGTCGGTTGGCATCCTTCAGCGCTCCGATCGTCTCCCTCAATTTATCTGATAACGTATTCATACTCCGCCCCAATACGCCGATTTCATCTTGGAAATCCTCCTCATATTTGGCATCAAAATCAAGTTCTGACATTCGCTCTGATAAGGCCGCCAAGCGCAGCAGAGGGTTCGTCACTCTCTTCGTGACAAAATACATCAAAATACTTCCCAGCATCAAAGCCACCAACCCCACATAGGTGGTAAACCGATTCGTCAGCTCCACGCTCTCCCGAATACTGGCCAAAGGCATTGACATGATGAACAGAGTCCGATTATCCGATAAAAATCCCCAGCTCTCCATATAGCTGGAACTGGAACGAGAATCAAAATTCGTTTCTACCACATAATTTTCATGCTTTTTCAGAGTGACCGTATGTTTTCCACCGATTCCCAACACATATCGCTTTACTTTCTGTACCAAATAATCACTATCACGACCTGCTCCTAAAATCATAGCTCCGGTATTGCTGTCAATCAATACCATATTGATGTTATTCTTATCGCCATAATCACGGATCAACTCTACCATCGTCGGTTTTTTTACCTCTCCGCTTTCTTTGGACTCTCCATTCCCTGTCCGTCCCGACGCTTCATCGCCAGCTTCTTTCTCCTCAGACATTTCCGGCTCCATCCAACTTTCATCTGCCGCCCGGGCTCTGGCTTCTTTTCTGCCAATTCCTACTTCTCCTGCATCCTTGCCATCTTCTCCCTCCTGCTTTTGCGGATGGGACCAGGTATCCCATTCTTTCTGAAGTTCCCAGGCAATCACCTGACCAATACTTTCTCCATCCTGAGTTTTATCCAAAACAGCGGCATCGATCTCTTCGTATGCCGCCTCCATCTCTTTCCGCTTTTCATCAATATAATACTTCTCCAACCACCAGTTATTGATAGCCCAAACTGACAACAACACAGCCGTCATCAGACCGACAAAGATCAGCATAATCCGATGACGAATCGAATGTCTCCAGGAATCTTTCATTTAACTATTCACCTCGAATTTGTACCCCATCCCCCAGATGGTCTTAATATACTCCCCCTTTTCCCCCATCTTGCTCCGCAGCTTTTTCACGTGCGTATCGATAGTCCTCGCATCACCAAAATAGTCATAATTCCAAACATGATTCAGAATCTTCTCCCGGGAAAGAGCCAACCCCTGATTCTCCATAAAATACGTCAACAATTCAAACTCTTTATAACTCAGATCAATCACCTGACCATCGATTGTCACCTGATGGGCAGCCTTATCAATCCGAATTCCACCAGCCTCCGCCGCATCCCCAGACGCACCTCTGCTCCGCCGCAAAATCGCTTCTACCCGGGCCACCAGAATTTTGGGACTAAACGGCTTTGAAATGTACTCATCCACTCCCAACTTAAACCCCTGCAGCTCATCCCGCTCCTCGCTCCTCGCTGTCAGCATGATAATTGGAATCTGCGAATATTGCCGGATCGTCCGACACACTTCCCATCCATCCATCTTCGGCATCATCACATCTAGAATAATTAAAGCAACATCCTTTTGAGCAAAAAACATCTCCAGCGCCTGTTCCCCATCTCCTGCCTCCAGAACCTGATAACCTTTGATCGTCAAAAAATCCTTTACCAGCTTCCGCATTCGCGCTTCATCATCCACCACCAATACCTTCAACATCTCCATAACAGCCCTACTCTCCTTTCTGTCTGTTATATAGATATTCTAGCAAATAACCACTCATATTTCCAGCACTTCACAGAGATTTCACAGTTACAAACATTCCCTCCCCACTGCTCCCATCCCCAAACCACCCCTTATCAACAACAAGAAAAAAGTTAAAATAACCAGCCTTGGCAAGTCGGAATTGGCGAAAGACTTTGGGGTACCAATTCTGTCAGTTTTGCATTTACAGAAATTTTAGGAGTTCTTAAATTTTCAGATTTTGCGTTAAAACAAAAATGCACACTGTCTGAGCGAAGCGAGTTTGGGCATTTTTGTTTTGCACTTAGCAAAATATGGAAGTTTTAGAACCCCTTAAATTCCGAAACAGCAAAACAGACAGAATTGGTATCCCAAAGTCTTTCGCCAATTCCGGCTTGCCAAGGCGTACCTCCCAGATTTCTTAATCATTATATTTAATAAATTATTTTACTAATCTTTTAATCATTCAACTTCACATCTCCTCAAAAAACCGCTCCACAAATCGTATTGCCGCCCCTTGCGCCGATGCTTCTACCTGACACTTTCCTATTTCTAAAAATGAAGGATCCAAATCCAGCCGATCACATACCATCACTTTCCGATCCAACTCCTTGCGAAATTCCTTCAAATACCGGCCAACCTTCCCACCAATCATGATATCACAATCAAACACCATCCGTAAATCCGCAATAGCCACTGCCAAACTCTCCAAATACTCCTCCAAACGTTGCCGACATCCGCTATCTCTTGCCCGAACCTTCTCAAAAAAAGTTTCTAAGTTTCGTTCCTCTCCCTGAAGCACCTTCGCCGAACAATAAGCATCCAAGCATCCCTTTCCTCCACAGTAGCAAAGACGGCCATTTTTCTCAATCTTCATATGTCCAAAATTAGCGCTTCTGTTATTTTGTCCCCCATACACCTTTTGATTCAAAAAGATAGCTCCCCCCACCATATCATTTAAAGACAAATAAACCAGCTCTCTCTTATTTCCTGCCCTTTCTACGCAAACTGCTGCTCCGGCATCGCTCTCTATCTCACAAGAATAACCGGACAGTTCTTCAAATCCCTTAAAACTCATATTCTCTGCCTGTAAAACATGGGAATGACGTAAAATCTTCTCCCGTTGATCCACCACACCCGGAAGCGCAATTCCTACTCCCAAAATCTTTTCCTGCTCTACTCCCGTCTGCTCCAAAAACACCTGCAACCAATTCGCCATCGCTTCATAATAAGAAAATTCTTTGCCAAACGGCACGCGAATCCGAGCTTTTCTCACCAATTCCCTCTGCATATTGACCAGGACAAACAAGATATCATCCACCGTGATCTCCATTCCGGCAGCATACCCGGCATCTTCTGCGATCGAAAGCATCTTTGCCTTTCTTCCACCTGTAGACTCCTGCTCTCCATTTTCTACCACATATCCCTCCTCCATTAGTTCCTTGATATGCTGCAGAGTTGTCGGCATACTAAACCCTAGACGGGCTGCCACCTCATTTTTAGATATCACACCTGCCTCCGAGATCAAACGCGCAATCTGGGCCTTATTCTCCCGTTTCGTCTCCTTCTTTCTTTCTCGCTTCCCTGACTGCATTTGCATTCTCCTTTATTAAATATTTTATAAAAGTAATTATAGTTTAAATTTTGTATTTATGCAACCAATTTTTAGCCGAACCTCTCTCTTCCAAAAACAGTATATTCCATCAAGATATCACTTCCGATCAATAAAAAAGCTGTTATGAAAGACAGAGCTCTTTGTCTCCGTTTCCACAACAGCATATTTTTATTTTCTCCACTATTCGTTTCCGCTCTTCGCTTCCGAAACATTCAAAACGGTCTCGCTGACTTCGACTCCTAACTCCTCCAACTGTTTTTCATCTACCGTGGAAGGCGCCTCGCACATCAGACAGGAAGCGTCCTTTACTTTCGGGAATGCAATCACCTCACGGATACTGTCACATCCGCCCATAAGCATCGCCACGCGGTCCAGTCCATAGGCCAATCCCGCATGTGGTGGCACTCCATATTTAAATGCCGTCAACAAAAATCCAAACTGTTCCTGCGCCTGTTCTGGAGTAAAACCAAGTACTTCAAACATTTTACTCTGAATATCATTTTGATGAATACGCACGGAACCTCCTCCCAACTCCGTACCATTCAATACGATA
This sequence comes from Lachnospiraceae bacterium, assembly GCA_022799175.1. Classification (GTDB taxonomy): domain Bacteria; phylum Bacillota; class Clostridia; order Lachnospirales; family Lachnospiraceae; genus Brotaphodocola. The sequence continues at coordinate 5,621 of JAAWNY010000046.1, forward strand.
TCATAAGCTTTTGCACGGACGGCTCCCGGATCGCTATCAATCAGATGCCAGTCTTCTTCCATCGGCATAGTAAACGGATGATGCATTGCCACAAAACGCCCTTGCTCCTCCGAATACTCCAAAAGCGGGAACTCTGTCACCCACAAAAATTTAAAATCATCCTTTTTCAACAAGTCTAATTGCCTGGCAAGCTCCAAACGCAGATTGCCCAACACATCCCAGACCACTTTATTCTTATCTGCGGCAAATAATAAGAGATCCCCCGGCTTCCCGTCCATGGCCACAACCAGTTTATCCATCTGTTCTTCGGTCATAAATTTGGCAAAAGAAGATTTGCGGGTTCCGTCCGGCTGGATTGCCACATAAGCCAATCCTTTGGCGCCAAATCCTTTGGCAAACTCCACCAGGGCATCGATTTTCTTTCGCGGCATCGTGCCCTGTCCTTCGGCGTTGATTCCCCGAACTGTACCGCCAGCCTTAAGCGCACCTTCAAACACCACAAACTCACAATCCTGTACCACTTCTGATACATTTTTCAGCTCCATGCCAAAACGCAAATCCGGCTTATCGGAACCATAGCGATCCATGGCCTCCTGCCAAGTCATGCGCGGAATTGGCTGCGGAATCTCTATGCCCAACAATTCTTGAAAAAGTTTACCCATCAGCCGCTCATTGACGTCCAGCACATCATCCACATCCACAAAAGACATCTCCATGTCAATCTGGGTAAACTCCGGCTGACGATCTGCCCGCAGATCTTCATCCCGATAACATCTGGCCAGTTGAAAATAGCGATCGTAACCAGAGCACATCAGAAGCTGTTTAAAAATCTGTGGCGATTGCGGCAATGCATAAAAACTGCCCGGATGAACCCGGCTTGGCACAAGATAATCTCTTGCCCCCTCCGGCGTACTCTTGATCAATGTCGGCGTTTCAATCTCCAAAAAACCTTCTTCTGCCAGAAACTGTCTGGTAAGAATAGCAATGTTACTTCTCAAAATCAGATTTCTCTGGATATCCGGACGACGCAAATCCAGATAACGGTATTTCAGGCGCAGCTCTTCCTTCGTCTTGGAATTCTCCTCAATCGGAAACGGCGGAGTTTCCGACTCCGACAAAATCCGCAGACTTTCCGCCCGTACCTCAATAGCACCCGTGGCAAGATTCTTATTTTCACCGCCAGAACGAGCCTCCACTCTTCCTGTCACTGCGATCACAAACTCACTCCGCAGTTTTTCTGCCTTGGCAAAGCTCTCCGCCCCGCAGTCGCTCTCCTCAAAAATAATCTGCAAGATTCCCGAACGGTCCCGCAAATCCACAAAAATAATACCACCTTTATTCCTGCTCTTCTGCACCCACCCCATCACGGTTACATTCGTTCCGATCTCGGCAGTGCTCACCTCCGTACATCTGTGGGACCGCTTTAGCCCCTGCATGGATTCTGCCATAATAATCTCCTTTTTATCCCTGTTTTCTTCTCAGTAATCAGTTGCTTTTTATTTCTCTTGCTCTCGCTTCTTTTCGTATCCTCTTCCCCGTCCGCTTATTCTTTCAATGCTTCCCGGTAAAATTCCACAAATTCTATATATCCTTCCTTGCCCAACTGCTCTTTCTGAAATTTCTTATTTTTATTCATCTGAGCAACCAATACCTGCACCCCATTTTTCCGCTCCGCCATGGCTTGTCTCATAATTTCACAAAAACGAGCATCATCCATGCCTTTCTCCACCAAATATGCCTTTCTTGGCTGTTCTCCAGGCACTTCGCCGCCCCGATCCATTAGAATTGTGATAATTCTCTCAAAGCCAATCGAAAAGCCACACGCCGGGGCATCCTTTCCGGTAAATTTCCCAATCATTTTATCATATCTGCCACCGCCGGCCACCGAACCGCCGAACCCCTCCATGGATACCTCAAAAATCGTCCCCGTATAATAGGACATCCCCCGCACCAGTGTCGGATCAAAATAAAGAGAAAACTCCGTCTCCGCCACATCGCTCACTGTCTCCATGATATAGGCCAAACCATCTGTCACTGCTTTAGGTAACACCTGGGAAAGCATTTCTCCTAACTTTCTCACACCGGCCGCATCATGTCCCACCTCCGAAAGCAGCTTGATATACTGAGCGACGCTCTCCTGGCAGTAACCGGCTTCCAAAAGCTCTTTCTCCACCCCTTCTGTGCCGATTTTATCCATCTTATCCAAAGTAATAAACACCGAGTCCAAAGAATCCTCCGGAAAACCACAATACAGAGCCATTCCCCGCAAGATTTCCCGATCATTGATCCGCACGGTAAATGCATTGTTCGGACAAATCTTTCCTAATGCCGTGGTAGTCGCCAAAATCAATTCAATCTCTGCCATCGAACTGGCATCTCCCAAGATATCAATATCACACTGGGTAAACTGGCGAAATCGCCCCTTTTGCGGCTTATCTGCCCGCCACACGCTTCCCATCTGTAAAGCTTTGAAAGGATTGGGCAATTGCGCTCCATTATTCGAATAGTATCGCGCCAGTGGAAGGGTCAGATCGTAACGCAATCCCTCCTCCACCAGATCCCTTTCACTCTCCGCTGTCTCCAACTTCAACTTTTCGCCGCGCTTTAAAATTTTAAAGATCAGCTTTTCATTATCTCCGCCCTGTTTGCTGGTCAGATTCTCAATATGCTCCACACACGGAGTCTCGATCTGCGTAAAGCCAAATCCCCGATACGTCTCCCGAATCTGATTCATCACATATTCTCGCACCTGCATCTCTGCAGGCAAAATGTCCCTCATGCCCGTCACCGGTTTCTTCTTTAACGCCATAATCTACTCTCCACTTTCTTCTCGATTTTCCTTTTCATTCTTACGATTATACTATTGCCAGCAGCAATTGGCAATGCTTTTTTTAATTGCTTTCCGATGCTGACTCGGTTTCTTCTGATATCGTGTTTTCTTCCGCCTCTGGTATCATCACCCTGCCGTCTTCTTCGATCACCACCCCAAATCTAGCACTGTAAGTTTGAAGCCTCTGGATAATATCCGCCTTGCTCTCTCCTTCTGCCAAGGTAGGACAATAATCATTTCGGTTAGATACCGAGCTGATTTTGCAGGGAATCAGTGTCAATTCTGACTCGGCCATATTGTCCTCCCCCATGGTAAACTTCACTTGGGCAATCATGGTATTTTTATCTTTCGGATTCCGATTCGCGCCAAAGCAGAAATTTCCCAGACTGTAGATAATATATTTTCCCTTATAAGCATCCACGCCCTGTAGCACATGAGGATGGCAGCCGACTACCAGATCTGCTCCCCAGTCAATACATTTGCGCCCTAACTCCTGCTGATATGAATTGGGATAATAAGACAACTCCTGCCCCCAGTGACAACAGGCCAAAATCACATCTATCTCATCCTGTTTCAACTGGGCAATGCCATTCTCAAGATAAGTTTCCACTCCTCTTCCCTGATCCACGACACTGACAGAAACAAATCCAACTTTTACTCCGTTCTCTGTCTCATAAATTCCCACCGTCTCATTACATGCATAGGGCAAATGAATGCTAGAAAAAGCTGCAATCGTATCTGCAATTCCCTGAGCTCCATAATCAATCCGATGATTGTTGCCAAAGCTCACCGCTTCAATACTTGCCTCTGGCAAAATTTGAATATATTCCGGCTTTCCCTTAATGTTAAACGCTTTTTTTACCCGATTGTTCGAATTTGTCAAAACTCCTTCAAAATTCACCAACGTCATATCATCTGCTTCAAATATCGACTTTACATTTTGAAAAAAATAACCGGGACCATGATGATCATACATCTCCCGGAAGCTTCCCCCATACCCATGAACAGAAAGACTCCCTAAGGAACAATCTCCTGCCAGGGAAATCGTCACGCTTTGTTTCTGATTTTCCTTTTGCTCCTCTGTTTGGTTCTCTTCCTGAGGGCCATAACCAGCTGTCAATACTGCTGCCATCATAATCCCTGCTAAAATTCGATATTTTCTATTCTTCACATGCCTCTGTCCTTATCATTTTTATTCTAACCGAAGTTTTTCTCCCGTCTTAAGGAAATAGCACATTCCTGGATACTCACCGCCTGCAAATAAATTACTCACAATTTCCCGCATCCGATGATCCAGCTGGTGATAAACCAACCTCCGCTCCCAAGGAAGTCCCAGGATATACTCCTGCAGCGGCAATGGCAACTGTTGAATCCTTCTGATAAATTCCTCCGGCTCCCGCCGGCTTTGCAGACCAAAATCACAAGAAACATAAGAAAAATCCCTGCCATTTTCTTCACATTTTTCTTTCAAATAATCAGAAAATCGGTCTTTTTTCTCTATATCTGTCGAAATCTCCCGCCAGATGACTGGCTCTAAGACTCTCGGTCCGAGAAATACTCGGCGAAAACTCTTTCTGCCAAACGCATCATAATCCGTCACATACTCGTATTTTTCCTGCTCTGTTTCCTTACCTGGCTCCTCTAATCGCAAGATTCCCTGTGTTAGAAAATGCTCCCAAACCGTCCTCTGTATCCGCTCAAAAGGAGTTGGAAAATCTAGCATCTTTGAAATCTCCTGCACCGTATAGCCCCGATCTGCCAGATGACGGATTGCCCCGCCACTGGCTACATCAAACGTAAAATCTGACAATGCTTTTTTTAAATATTTCTGTTGTGTTTCTGATTCCTCTGATCGCATCGCTCAGCCCACCCCAAAATCCGTAATTTCATACAACACTTCCACGGTTGGATCCGAAAGTAGCCACTGATATTCCTTCATAAACCATCGTACTAATTCCTCATCCCGACGGATACCGGTCGTATTATTATTATACACGTTCACGGTCCCCAAAGAAAAGTGCTTTTTCAGACAATCGATATCATAGGCAATCATCGCTTTACTCTGTCCCTGGACTCCCACCATCAAACATGGGGAATCAAAATATTCTGCCACTTCCTGAGGTTCTTTAAAGTCTGCATTCTTATTTAACACCTGCTGACGAAATTCATAATCAAAGGTTTCCACCCCGATCTTAAATACCAATGGCACCCGCATCCGTCCCCGCATTCCTGCCACCTGTTTCCGATACATCCAATGTGATTCCAAAAACAAACGATGAATTTCTTTATCCGTTATCACCCCAGAAATATCTGCCAATGTCCGCTTGGGCAATTCAAAGCAGCTTCCGGAATTGATAATCTCCAAAACACCAAATTCACCCGTTATCTGTTTCAAAACCTGTCGATTCAGCTCAACCATGGACGCCTCATCCCGGCCATTGTCTTCGATATAATCGCAAAAAGAGCATTTTCCCCAGGCACAGGGAAACGAGCGTAACAGACATATCTCTCTCGGATTCTTCTCCGTAATCCTGCTATAGCGACTTTGAGGAATCCCCATGCTGTACCTCTCCTTTCCACCGCCTTTTCAAATCATATGGCAATGTCCGTAGTAACACTGCTACCAAAAACAAGCTGATAAGACGATCCACATATTCGGTTACTATCTGTACCACAAAAATACTTGCCGTCATTCCCAGAGGCGTACGAGCCAGCAACTGTACCAACACCATGGATCCGGAAGAGGTTACTCCTCCAAACAGCACTGCGCAAATCACTGAACTCACCAAAGTGCCTGGCAACGCCACCACTGCCGCCGCCAACCAAAGCCTTCCCTTTTCCGCCAAATGCAGCTTCCACGCCAGCCCGCTCATCAAGCCAACAATCATCCCCGCCGGCGCAAAATAGAAGGAATAGATATCAATCGTCATTCCCAATACAATCCCACTCAAAAAACTTGGCAGCATTCCATAAACCGGTCCCAGCATTGCTCCTGCCATAATGGTCCCGATACTGTCCAAATAAACCGGCAAATGCAAAGTCAACGCTAACTGCGCTCCCGCCATATTCATCACCACCGCCATCGCCACCAGGCAAAGTCGGTATACTGAAATTTTTGTTTTTTTCCCTTCCATCATCCCTGTCTTGTCTCCTTCCTTTTCTCTCACCGGCGCACCAGATCCGGCAGCAAATCCAACTGCTCTTCCTTCAGACTCAGAATCCGTCCAAAAAACATTTGAAAAAACCGCAGCGGATCCGTCTCTGTCATCACTACGGCATTGGCTTCTCTCCGATAAAACCCTTCCGCATCTACCACACTTTGCCCAAGGGTAAGCCCTCCTGTCTCCACTGCTACATAAGCCTCCCGGCCATCACATAAGCTTCGATCCACAAAATAAGCTACTGCCAAAGGATCGTTGATTACACAGCCGATAAGATGCTCCCATTCCCAGTGAAAATCAAAATAAAACTTTGTTATCCGCTCCACAAAAGCTCCCATCTTTCTGTCTAGCCTTTTCATATATGACAGCAAGTCCGGAGTCAGCACAATCCTTCTGGTCACATCCAGGCCCACCATGGAAATCTTTTTTCCCAGCTTTGCCGCCGTCTCATAGACAAGAGCGGCCGCATCCGGATCTGCCCAATAATTATACTCTGCTACCGGAGAACAATTCCCGTGGCTCCGAAAATTCCCTCCCATTGAAACCAGTTCCTCCATCCGCTCATAAGCCTCCGGATTCTTCTTTATCAATAATGCCAGATTTGTCAACGGTCCCAGCGCAATCACGGAGCAATTCGCCTGCAAGAGCTCTTTTTCCAAAAATTCCACTGCTCCCTTTTGCGGCACTCCTTCAAATGCCTCCGGTAAAAAGCTCTCCCCCAGTGCATCCGCTCCATGCGTATCTAACGCATTGACATATTCCCGCTTAAGCGGATGCTCTGCCCCCAGAAATACCGGTACGTCCAGCCGTCCCATCTGACTCAATATCTTTTTCGCATTCGAAAACCCCATCTCTGCCGGGCCGTTGCCGCAGACAATAGTAATCCCGGCTACCTCCAGCTCCTGTGACGAAAGCGCCAGCATCAATGCCAAACTATCGTCAATCCCTGGGTCACAATCAATAATGACTCGTCGTCGGTTCATCCCCAATAAGACTCCTTTCCTGGCATTCTTTACCTGACACAAAAAAGGATGCCATTCTCATAAGCTCCTGCCCCGATCTCCTGACAACAGCTACAAAAACGGCACCCTGCTTTAACAGTGTGTATTCTGTGCCTAGTTTTTTATACTGGGAGGTTTTCGAACCAGTCTATTCTTGCTTTGGAGAGTATATCACATACCCCAAAAATCCGCAAGCCCTTTCCCTGTTTTCTCTTAGTTTCTCTATCCTACCTTTTTCACAAACCGAATCTCCACGGGTATCAGTGCTTTCTCACAATTCTCCTGCAAATATCCCATCAGCGACTCCCGATCCGGCTCCACAGCCCCGCAAATCTCTGCCTCTAGAATCGTCTTATTTCCTTCTGCATATCGCACATATGCTCTTGCCTCATCGATTCCTTCATATTCCAAAAGAATTCGCTCCAATCGATCCAGATCCAGAAAGTTTCTTCCCAAAATACTTTCCTGCATTACCGTCCGTCCACCGTTCTCTATCAGATCCAGACTCCCGTCTGGAAGGATTCTAGCCACTCGTCCCGTCTGATACAGTACGCCTTCCCCATAAGGATTCGTGATCTTATCCACCCATCCCGTAGTCGGATGGTCCATGATATATAGATTCCCCCAGGCCCCAAACGGCTGCTTTCGACATCCGTCATCAAATACATACGCCTTTACTCGGGTATCCCTCCTTACCTCTGGAATCAGCTCACAGCCAGCTTCTCGGTTCACCGCTCCTGCAGTGATTCGATAATGCTTAGGGAATATCGTCTCTGGCAGATACCTTTTTAATCGTCGTACCGAAGGCTCTTCTAACATCGCTCCCACCACGGCTTCCAGGCTAATCATAAAAATCTTCAGCTGCTCCCGGTCAAACCGATTTTTCCAATAACGCAATTCATAAAAATAGCCTTTTTCATCCGACATTACCTGCAAATGGAAAGGCAGAGAATCCAACTGAATTTTCATTCTCTCTGCTGGGGCGCCGCCAATCTGATCTATATTCAGAATATCTCCTTGATACTGGAAAAACATTTCATCAGCATGAAGATTTGAAATATAGCAGCGCATAGTATCCATAATCTGCCGCCCAGATTTCTGCAATAATTGCGGCACTGTTTCATGAGGTATATTCGTATACCGGAAGTAATAAGTTAAAAAGAGTGGACCTGCCAACCTCGCCCAGCGACTGTCCGTCCTTCCGCTGTGGATACTTGAACTGATCGTATCTTTCTCATTGCTGAAAATACCAATACAATAGTTATAAGCCGTCAAAAAAATAGCATTTTCTGACACTCCATATTTGCGGCCGAAAGCAGTCAATGTTTTGCGGTTCAGACTCTGAAAACATTCTTTTAAGGATGCACTCTCTCCCTGAGTAAGATCATAGGAATCTTTCAAATTGAGGATACTCTTTTGGATTCGGAATCCTTCCATCAGTTTCTGGAAATACGCTTCATTTTCCTTCCGCAGCCCTCTCTCATCTCGGTCTTTCTCATCCAGAATATATTCAAAAAAGCTGTAGGCTTCCTTTTCCACCAACTCTCCCGCATAAAGCCGGTTGATATCTTCAAACAAAACATTCATGGTAATGCCGTCTCCCATGATGTGAGCAATATCAAAAAACAAATAATTGGCAGAATCTGTGCGATAAATTCCCACATGATACAGCGGTTCATTCTCTGTATACATATAAGGCTTTAAAAGACCCTTTTTATACTCTTTCCACTGCACATCGCTCATCGCCATCACTGGCACATCAATCCGTCTCTCATCATGGCGGAAATTCTTAAATACTCCTTCATGAAGCTGTATCACCGCTTTCAATCCGGGATGTATGTCAAAAACGTCCTCCACTGCCCTTTTTAACTTGTCCAAATCCACATGGTCATCCAGCTGAAAAAGGAATGGCAGATTAGCCGTCGTATTCCCCCGCATCACATAAGCAAAATAAAGCTGTAAATTGGTCAGCGGATAGATTTCCTGCACGGTAAAATCCATAGGCGTCCGCGTCTTTGCCTCCTGAACAAATTCTTCTAGCGCCAACACGGTGGTATGACTAGCAAGATCATTCAAAGTAATGGATATGCCCAAACGTTCATACAGATCCGTCAGTAGCAACACACTTCCTAGCGAATCCAGTCCTACCGTGTAAATATCTGTGTCAACTCCAAAACGCCGGTGTCCCAACACGGCAGAAATGCAGTCGTAAATCTGCTTTTGCTGCTCATTCTCTGGCTGGCGGACATTTCGCAGCTCCTCTTCTTCCTTTTTCTTCTGACTAAAATACTGATTACGAATAATCTTTTTCGAAGAAGTCTTGGCAAATGGCGTTTCTCGCAATCGGAAATTTAATATTCGCTTAAAAGTTGGCAAATTCTCATTGTGCCTTTTTATGATCTCAGAAACAACACCTTCAATATCTGTGATGCCTGCTACTTCTGCATATTTGAAATTAGGATACACCTCTGCTGTCACAATATCATTTTCTCCAAACACCAGAATATCCTCGATAATTCGGTCGTCCTCAAACAGATTCTCCAGCTGCTCAGGAGCTACATTTTCTCCATTGCTTAAAATTATCAGGTTTTTCTTTCTGCCCGTCAAATAGAGAAATCCCTCTTCATCCACATGGCCCAGATCTCCTGTACACAACCAGCCATCTTCCGTAATCACCTCTGCTGTCTTGTCTGGTTCTTTATAATAACCGATCATTACAGAAGGGCTTTTTACCTGAATCTCTCCTTCTACTATTCGCACCTGACAACGATCTACAATTCTTCCCACCGAAGCCACTTTGTCCGGACGACTCCAGTCAGGAGAAGATATCTTCGGCGAACACTCTGACATCCCGTATCCCTGAGCAATTGCAATCCCAAGTCCACGATAATTGGCCGCCAGATCCGGAGCCAAATAGCCACCACCGCTGATAATCTTATGCAGATTCTTTCCCAATACTTGTGCACGCACTTTTCCTACTGGCTGTCCACTCTGTCTGGACATAATCGCAATACGATTATATAAAGTTTTGGCAATCATCGGCACCATACGAATGACGGTCGGCTGAAACAGCTGAATATGAGCAGCCAGCTTCGACATATCCCGATTCAGACACAGCATCCCTCCATAACGCAACACAATCAGCACATCGCCATTGATACAAAATACATGATGAATCGGCAACACATTCAAATAGATCTCCCGCTCCGGATGATCCCTGTCCGTGGTGCAAAAGGTATTGTCAATCAGGTTACCGTTCGAGAGCATCACACCCTTTCCCCGCCCTGTCGTTCCGGAAGTAAAAAGAATCATTGCCAGATCTTCTGACGAAACCTCCGGCGTCACCGTCCGGCCCGCATATTCTTGCAGAATATTATCGGAACAAGCTACATGTCTTCCGTGCTGCAAAGAAAAATATGCCTTAACGTTCGGACATTTGTCTTTCACTCCCTCGACCAGCACATGATGATCCCAGTCATAGAACAGAATGTCCACATCCGAGCGATTCAGACAATCGGCAAAAGTTTCCACATCCATCTGGATATCCAATGGAACACTGACATTACCATTGCTCATAACCCCCAACATCACAGTCAGATAATGATGACTGCTACCGCCCAAAAGCCCCACTTTAACCTTATGTCCGAATTGCCTGTCCTGTTCGGCAGTCCAGGCAGACACCGCACTACATTGAGCCGCAAACTCCTGATAGGTAACGTCAAAAATCACGTCATTCTCCTCATATCGGAGAAAAACGTGATCCCCATGTTCCCGGCCCGCATTCTGTACCAGATCATAAATTGTTTTTGTATTTTGATATGTAATCATAAGATAGACTCCTCGGATTCCCAATTTCTTCCAAAAGTTCCATCTTCACTATACCACAGAAAAAAGGCAGAATCAAGTCCACACCTCCTCATAAATCCTGCCCTATTCTCAAAAATTCTACTTTTTCTTCATCTGGCCTTCTCCATTATTTCCGCCAGCACCTCAAACAATTTCTCCACATCAAAAGGCTTTGCCAGATGCCCATTCATTCCTGTATTCAATGCTGCCTGCCGATCTTCTTCAAAAGCATTCGCTGTCATAGCAATAATCGGAATCCCTGCTAGTTTCGTATCTTCAAAAGCACGTATGGCCTGGGTAGCTTCATAGCCATTCATAACCGGCATCTGAATATCCATCAAAACCACATCATAATATCCGGGTATGGATCTCTGAATCTTTTCCACAGCAACCACCCCATCCTCTGCCTCATCCACCTCAAAACCGACTTCTGTCAAAATCTCCCAGGCAATTTCCCGGTTCAGTTCATTATCTTCTACAAGCAAAATTCTTCTGCCTTCAAAATCAAATATTTTTTCTTTCTCTTCTTGTATTGCTGGGACTGCGTTCCCCTTTGTCGATTCTTTTTGTCTTTCTTGAAGTCTCAAATTTACTTTTACTATAAATTCTGTTCCCTGTCCTGGTGCTGTTACCACCTCAATCGTACCGTTCATCCGATCGATTATGTTTTTGGTAATGGACATCCCTAATCCTGTTCCCTGAACACCACTGACCGTAGACGTCCGCTCTCTCTCAAAAGGAATAAATACCTTTTCCGCAAATTCTGGCGTCATGCCAATTCCATTGTCTTTTACCCGAATTACATAAGCTCCATAACCTTTAGGCGCATTTTCTAATTGTTCTATACGGACCGATATCTTGCCTCCTTCCGGAGTAAATTTGATGGCATTCCCAAGCAGATTCAAAAGCATCTGATTCATCCGCAATTTGTCGCAATAGACATTTTCCTGAACCAAATTCGCATCGTCTATCCGAAATTCCTGTTTTTTATTCTGAATTTGGCCAAGAATAATATTATTCAGATCATGAAGTATCTCTGAAAGATTACATTCACTCTCTTCAAGCTGGATTTTTCCACTTTCAATACGGCTCATTTCCAGTACATCATTGATCAAAGCCAGCAAATGATTACCAGAAGTCAAAATTTTCGTCAAATAATCTCGGATTTTATCGGGTTCCTCTACGTTCTTAAGCGCCAGATTGGTAAATCCGATAATCGCATTCATTGGCGTACGAATGTCATGAGACATATTAGATAAAAATGCACTTTTTGCTTTGCTACTTTCCTCTGCCTGCATTTTTTCCATCCATAAACGATCATTCCTTTTATGCATAGACGCATAAACCAATAACAATGCCAAAAGAATAAGCAAGATCAATAAAAGCTGTAACATACTGTTTCTGGTCAGTGTTGTTCGGATCACATCTACATTTCCACTGATCAAATCATAGTGAAGCGTCGTTGTAATAAACCAGTCCGTCCCTTCGATCGGCATATAATACGTATAATGAAGAATATCCTGTAAGCCATAGACTACCATACCTGCCTGTCTTGCCTCCATATTCTTTTGCCAGAGCGCAAGAGATGTCCCTTTTTCAAAGCAGGCATTCTGTTCTAATGTTAAAAACAGGCTTTCATTGGTTCCCAAATGGTCATGAGGAGTTCGAATAATGTAGCTGCCGTCCGGCATAATGATGTTGCAGAATGAACGACCAGTATTTCCACTTAATGACAATCCAGAGGCAATCGCTTCTGCATCTATCCCCACTGTTGCCGCTGTCAGTCTGCGACCTTCCATCCGCCAGTTTTCCATAGGAATCATAATCAGTACCAGATCTCTGTGATCCAACTCCTGATCAAATGAGATAAGCGGTTTCGTAAATTCATTTCTTCCAAAAGTGAATTTGGTTCCGCCAGATAATACCGCGTTTCTTGTATAAATATTTCCCTGTTCATCAATCAACGCAAAAAAATCAAAACCATTACTAAGCTGCATTTGTCCGATAAATTCCTGCATCGTCTTCAAATCCGACAAATCAGATTTCCTAAGAGCATGAATCGTCACAAACAACTGCTGAATCTGGCTGTCCAGAGTACTTGCAAACTGATGTTCCTTATGGATCGTCAATTCTTCCAGATATAGTTTACTGACATCATAAACCGCGGCTTCTGTCGTTGTCTGTGAGCTTTTCAGCAGCCACCCCATTGACACAAGTACTACCGAAAATAAAATAATTACCAATATCACCAAACGAAAGCTTCCCGTCATTTTGGAATGTGCACTCTTTTTATTTTCCCCTGTCTCTTTAAGCATAACTGATTGAACTGCCTCCTGTTAAAACGCAAAACGACTCCTGGCTCTTTGTTTGTTCTTTACCAAATAATCTTCTTGCGCTGTCATGCTTTATATTTTACCACCCTGCAAATTTTTTTTCAACTGATCTGTTTTTTCTGTCTATTTAGAAACGGATGGCATTCCTCTTATCAGGTTTTTCATACCTAATAAAAGAGCAGGGTCAGGCATCGTCTCTCTCCTTCTCTGCAGTACCGCACGGATTCATGACTTCTCCCGTACACTTATTTAAATAATCCTGCAATTTCTCAACAAATTCCCCACATGGATTCCATCAACAAAAGAAGTTATATTCTTTTCTGTAAGTATGCACATATGAAATATTACTTCGTAATTCCAAAACCACTCAGTGAATACTATGGAATGGAAAGATTTACTTATTTTCTTTTTTATTTATATCATACCATTCACTCATTACATCATTTCTAATAAATACATTTTCAGGCATACCTATGAACTGATAAAATACGGATTCTGGGAAATAACCATTTGACTTGATAAAAGAGTCATAATATTCACCAATGCCATCCTTGTAAGCAATTTCCCTTAAAATTTCCACTGTATCATCATAGGTATGCGTACTTCTAAGTCTTCCTACTGAATATTTATTTTTGAATTCAGCTTGCGGAAAAGTACCATCTTTCTTTTTTGTGTTTGCCCATATTTCTAATTTATTATGACCAGAAGATGTTGGCGCAATTATTTCATGAACAGCATTCGTACATACAACATGACTCCATATTTCATCCAGTGTCCGTATATGACTCCAGCCTTTACGAACCTCAAAAATCTCTATGAATAGACGCGTTATAAGCACCGTATTTCTTCGTACATCAACAGGAATAAAAGTTCCCAAAACAGCCATTGCTCCCGCCCTGATAAATAAATCGCCAACAGAGACTACTCCTCTGCCACGCGGCATCACATGGCAGGCACTCAATAAAACCACTGGCGGGACATGAAGATTGTTATCATCAGCCATCCATATTTCATTGCCAATTACCAACCCAGCCATATTTCTGTATTTATTGTATGTTCCATGTGCAGAAATCAAAAGAATATCCGCATCACGGTGCTTATCCAACATTTCTTTGAACAGGCTGACTGTAGATATCTCTTCAACTACAATATCGATATCTGGTTCATTCTTTACCATATTTTTCAAATTATTTGTCAGTACATCACAATAACGTCTAATGTTATCACTTTTTTCTACGCATTCAGCAAGCACTATTTTTAATTTTCTTCCAAAATAAACCTGTGGCAATTTTCCCATCTCATATTGAAAAGCCTTCGTCAATGGCGAAAGTGGTCTGTATGAAATTGATTTTATACAACACAAAGGTGCGGTACACCCATCAAGAATCGCAAGCCCTATTGGAAAATCTGAAAATACAGTAATCTGTGAAACATGATTTATAATATCTATTTTACTAGCTCTTAGTCTGTTATTCAGAAGCTTTCCTATTCTTCTTAATGTCCTCCAAACAAATAAATTATTAATTTTTTTAGAATCTTTACAGTGCTCTTCCAATGCAGACAACTCTGTAAACATTTCCTGAGAAATTGTGTCAAGAGACAGCCATAAAGCATTCTTAGCCAAAGCTCTGTGACAGCCAAGTATATCGATAATTTCCCTCTCATTTTGAGGTAGGTTCTTTACTCGGTTAAATCTTTTCACCTGAGAACTCATGATTCCTGGCAATGTTATAACAAGCGGAATACCGTTAAAATTCGGATTCTCAATAATAATTTTTTCAGTACGTGTTTTCACATCTGGCTCTTCTTTGATAAGATTCCTATAGCAATCTATAATTCTTTGACGCATTGCTATTGCATACATATTATGATTGCTTCCATAATTCAATTTTTCAATTTCTTCCACAAGTTGCTTCGTATATCCTAATTGATTGGCAAGTGGAACCAGCGGAAGTATCTTTCTTTCGTCAGAAAAAGTAAGCCTAAACTCAGAGTCAATAATACATGTATCAATTTCCGGTTCAATTTTTCTTGCATATAAACTCAGTTGCTTCCAATGTTCGTGAACAAGTTCTGTATTCAAATCAGATATTTTGTAAATACCTAATAGTGGCTTGGTTATATCAGAACAGCAAAGCACATCCTGATAAATATCATCCGGACAAACAATCAAAGTCGCATTAACAAGAATACGATTGATTTCCTTTTGAAAAACAGGATTATTTCTAACAAATGGACACACAATGATATTATGTGGTTCGTCATGACTATGCAATACTAATTCGATATCATTTTCAAAAACATCAAATCCCATTCGCGGCAAATGTAAAATATACCACAATGCTGGAATCACCACATTTAATTCGTCATCCCATAAATGAGTAGTTGGAATACTATCATAGCTACATGCCTGTATAATCGGTTTATAATTTTGTTCAAACTGATTTATTGGAAATAGGACATAGTAGTTGAATATTATCCAGTGAAAGTTTTTATCGTTCCTCATATAACCCCTTCTTTTATAAATTATTTACCCTAATTTCTTGTCAAAATTACTCAAAAACAATATCCGTTTTCCCATTCTTTCATCCCCATCTTTTCAGCAAGTAACTCATCAAATATCTCCTTATCTTAATAACATTGGTATTCAAGGATGATTATTTACCGGTTCTCGATATAACTTAGCCAACAAGGACATTTGATTTGTGGGACAAACATACAACCGTTTCAACGGTATTACCCCTTTCCCACAAAACTTTCCTTACTTCCTTGCCGTCAATATAAATCGGGAAGTTAAACTCTATCGACTTCAACGGCATTTTCGATTCTCCATTCGGATATATCTGAATTTCTTTAATGAGGTATGTGATAAGGTTTTTCTTCTCCTCATCA
>JAAWNY010000047.1 GCA_022799175.1 Lachnospiraceae bacterium
ATTTTCCGTTGCTTCTCTCCCCTCTTCCTGGGCTGATTTTCTCGTTTCTTTATCTAAATGACATTGGTAGTAAACCCCGCATTTTCTCTTTACAAACCAATCTGTAAATCGTATACTGAGATGGAATAAAAAATAAATGCCGTATCAAGGCGAGAGAAGAGAGGGATTGTTATGGAACGAATGAAAAACCTGGCTTATTATAATGGAAGGATTACATCGATCGAGGATATGATGATACCAGCCAATGACAGAGGATTCTATTTTGGCGATGGTATTTATGAGGTGGCGATGGTATTTAATCACAAGATTTTTGCTTTGGAAGATCATCTGGACAGAATGGCAAACAGTGCTGCTTTAGTGAGAATAGAACTGCCGGCGGCAAAGGAGGAGATTGGACATCTGCTGGAAGAGCTGGCATTGAAGGTGGAAAGTCCTTGTCAGTTTTTGTATTGGCAAATTACGCGTGCGTCGTCGCCGAGGAACCACTTGTTTCCTGAGGGAGTTGCCAGCAATCTCTATGTGTATAGCAAGCCCTGGAAGGGAGTGGAGATGTCGGATGAGTACCGTCTGATGACGGTGGAGGATACTCGATTTTTGCATTGTAATATCAAGACGTTGAATTTACTTCCCAATGTCATGGCGGCTCAGAAGGCGAAGGAAGCCGGATGTAGCGAGGCGGTGTTTGTCCGTGACGGATATGTGACAGAGGGGTCCCATTCTAATATTTCGATGATTAAGGACGGCGTGTTTGTTACGCATCCTCTGGATCATCTGATTCTTCCAGGTACGGAGCGGAATCATATGATTCGGTACTGTGCGGAACTGGGGATTTTGGTGGAGGAACGGGCGTTTACGGTGGAAGAGTTAGCAGAAGCGGATGAAATCATTGTGTCTAGTACCAGTCATCCCAGTATGCGTGCTATGGAATTAGACGGGAAAGCTGTGGGAATGAAGAATCCGGAACTGGTGAAGAAACTGAGAGACAAATATATGGAGGAGATTGAAAAATAAAGGCGGTTATCGGGATATTCCGACAGAGATTCCTTTTATGGCATCAAACATGGTAAATAGGAGATTGGAATCAGAAGTAGGAGGCGCTATGAATCAGAAACGAATTCGCGATTTTGGGATTGTGCCTGGACGGATAAAAACAGGAAAGGGCAATAAAATTACCGATGTTCCAGGAGTGCTAGTCGGGCATACTACCATTAAAAATCAGGACAATCATACAGGGGTCACGGTGATTCTTCCAGGGAAAGAGAATGCTTTTACCAAAAAGTATGTGGCGGCTTCTTATGTCCACAATGGTTTTGGAAAAAGTTGCGGCTTGATTCAGATTGATGAACTGGGAACTTTAGAGACGCCAATTGCACTTACCAATACGCTAAATGTGGGGGTGGTGTGGGATGCTTTGGCGGAATATGTTATCCGACAATGCGAGAAGGATCAGGTTCCAGTTAAAAGTCTGAATCCGGTGGTGGGAGAGTGCAATGACAGCCAGATCAATCACATTGAGAAGCGCGGAGTGCAAGCAGAGCATGTGTGGGATGCTATTGCATGCGCAAAGGAGGATTTTGCCGAGGGAGATGTGGGAGCCGGGGCGGGGACGATCTGCTATGGGCTTAAAGGCGGTATTGGTTCGGCTTCCCGGGTGGTGGAGTTTTATGGAAAAGAGTATACCATTGGAGTGCTGGTGCAGTCGAATTTTGGCGCCACCGAGGATTTTGTGTTGAATGGGATTCCGATGGGAGAGAAGATTCTCAAGCGGAAGGCGGAATGGGATAAGAGGGCAGTGGAAAATTCGGACAAGATTTTGGCGGGCAATATGGCAATTGCCCAGTCAGATCAGGGATCCATTATGACGATTCTGGCGACGGATCTTCCGGTATCTGACCGGCAACTCCGGCGCATTTTGCGTCGGACAGCGGTGGGGATTGCCCGTACAGGTGCCTATACCGGACATGGGAGCGGTGAGGTGATGATTGGATTTACGACAGCAAATCGGGTTTCTATGGAGGCAGGGGAAAAACCGGTGGTGCAGTCGGTGATTCATGAGTCCATGATTAACCGTGCGTTTCAAGGAGCAGCGGAGGCGGCTCATGAGGCAATCTTAAATTCCATGGTGTGCGCTGAGCGGACGGTGGGGATTGACGGACAGGTGTATTGGGGACTGGGGGAACTGCTGCCGGATCTTACAGTAGTTGCCGGTGAAAAGTAGCGGTCACGCTGCCTTTTCACCTTCCCCGCATCAAAAATGCCAATCCCGTCTCCGTGATTTCACATCCGCCTTTGGTACGGTGGACCAATATCAGTTCCTCGTCAGAGAGTTCTTTTAACAGTCCACGCAGCTTACCATCGCTGATTTTGGCGCCGGATTCTTCTAAGACTTTTTGTATGGAAGCACGTCCACTCTTGGGCGTGTTTTTGATAATGGTGAGAACCTGGCGTTTAAGAGCACTTCCGTTTTCCCCGGTAGTTGCCAGTCCGTCCCGGATGTAAGAGGGAAGCTGGGAGAGGATAAGTGGGTGGGCAGCATAGAGGGAGGAAAAATACTGAGCCAGGTTAATCAATTCCTTTACATTGCCTGGATAGTCATAATTCAACAGAAATTGGTACAAACTTTTGGAGAGAATGGCATCCATCTGGAAGCGGGAGTGATGGAATAGGTTACGGAAGAAATGTTCCAGTAAAAGAGGGATATCTTCCCGGCGCTCTTTTAAAGGGATGGTATCTAATACGGCGGTGCTGAGCTGGAAGAATAAGTTCTCCTGGAAAGCGTTTTCCTGCACCAGAGAGTACAGGTTGGGGGCGGAGGTAGCAATCACCCGGATATCCCAGGAGCGTTGGGGGAATAAGGAGTCACTGGCTGCGTTTTGCAAAAGTTGAACCAGGAAATCTTGCATTTCGGGGGAGAACTTTTCAATGTGGTCTACCAGGAGCGTGCCATGGTTGGCCGTTTCCAATACCTCTGACAGGTCACAGCCGGACAGAGTGAGTGATTGGTTGAGGCTGACAAAGGGATAGCGTCGTCTGCTGGAGCTTTGGTGAATGGCTCTGGCCAGCATCTTTTTTTGGGTTCCGCTTTCGCCCTGAATCAAAACAGGAAAGTCGTAGAGGGATAGCCGTCTGGCATAGGAAAGTACTTCCTGAAACCTGTCAGAGGCGGTAATCAGGTTGGAAAAACTATTGCGTTGCTGCTCGATAGGGGAGGTTTCTGGCTCCTGTCCTTCGGAAAGGGAAAAATCAGAAAGCAGGGGGGGTGCATTATTATCGGTTTCCTGATTGACTGCTGGCTTGCTAGTCAGCAGAGAGACGCGGGTGCGATTGGGAAAAGACAGCTCCATAACACTTAATATCATGGGGACATCCATGTGATTGGCAATCCGGTAATCGGCGGTTTGATTGAACAGGATTCTGGAATAGGCTTCCGGAAGACAGTGGGAGAAGGGAGTTCCGATACCCTGCTTTTTAGAAAGCCCCCAGTCTTTTGAAAAATGTTTATTTACCGCCATAATAGTTCCGTTTTCGTCCAACAGACAAATGCTAAAGGGCAGGTTGGAGACTGTGGCTAAAAGGAGCTGCTGAGAAAAGACAAAACTGCTGTAGTAGCTTCCGGCAGTCTTTACTACCTTTAAGATGTGGGAAATGTAATTTCTGGTAATTTGATTGCCCAGCCTAGCAGGTAGGTGAAACAGGACACACAGCTCGTTGATGGTAGAAATATCAATGATCCGGTTGCCGATGTTAATAACATTGCGGATATGGGCGGGAACCAGTCGAGGTTCTCCTACAGTGATAGCATAGCGGATGGAAAGATCCGTCTCCTGGGTCTCGGAGGAGTGAGGAATAAACTGATACTGACTGATGCCAAAATCCTCAAATTGTCGGATTGTGCTGAGGGTGGATTCGAAAAAATCGTTGACCACATAGACTTTTTCACCTGGGGGAATGCGGATAATTTGATCCAAAAAGGCGTGGTTAAAGGTTCGGGTACAGACAATCTGAGGAATGGAGTCCGGGATGGGGATGGGAAATTCGGACTGGACTTGGGTGCTGGAAAAAAGGATGCACTGATAGGGCAAAAGCTGGGAGGCATCCGTGATTTCGGAAGGGGAACTGGTGTCAAAAAGGATATGGTCTCCTAAGACAGAGTGAAGATAGTCCTGAAACTCGATGCGGATATACGGGTTGACGCAGACGATCAATACATGCGGTTTTTTGAGAGAAAGGGACATAGACGGCCTCCTGGATGATTCTGGTGGTATTGGGGTATACTTATGAAGTGGGGAATTTTGTCAATCGGAAAAACTGTAATTTTAGGATAATTATAGGGTAAAATCAAAAATAAATCAACCTAATTACTTTATAAAATTAAAAGGAGATGGTAAAATTTGAAAAATTCAACACTTTACTTTGACAAAGAAGAAATGCGCAATTAGAATAGTAAGATAGCAAAACGAAGGCATTTATAAATGAAGCTGCCTTTGCTTTTTTATTGCTTTACCATATTTTATATTGGGAAGAACAAGGAGGAGTTTTATGAGAAAGACAGGAAAGAAGTTATATGCATTGCTTTTGGCAATGTCTATGGTAGCTCTGACAGCCTGCGGAGGCGGTTCTGGAGATGCAGGTTCTGGTTCTGCAGCGGGAGGTTCTACTGCGGCGCCGGCAGCAGGAGGCGAGACGCAAGCCCAGGCGGAGATCGCACAAGGGGCATCGGTTTCTCAGGAGACCGATATCGTGGCGGCGGTTAATGTGGATTTTACCACCATGGATCCTATGGATACCAGTGATACGTTATCTGGCGGTATTCAACGTATGATTTCTGACAGTTTGTTTGGTTTTGATGATAATATGGGAATTGTGCCTATGCTGGCTACCGGCTATGAGGCCAACGATGAGGCTACAGAGTTTACCATTACCTTGAGAGAGGGCATTTCCTTTACGGATGGTACCCCTTGGAATGCAGATGCGGCGCTGGCCAATTTTGCCAAGTGGGATGATGAGTCTTTGGGTCTTAAGAGAACTACTTTTTTGTGTAATGTGTTGGACAGCTTTGAGAAGCTGGATGATTACACGATCAAGGTAAAGCTGACAGAGCCTTTTGGCGCCTTTATCAGCAACCTGGCGCATCCAGCCTGTGTGATTATGTGTCCTAAGACTATCGAGGCCGGTGTGGAAGCGTGTGCCAGAAACCCAGTGGGAACCGGACAGTATAAGTTCGTAGAGTGGATTGAGGGGGATCATCTGACCCTGGAGTTAAATAAGGATTGGTGGGGTTATGATGCGGACATCTGTGGCGGCACTGCCTTAGCAGACGCGGATGCTGGCTTTAAGACCATTACCTTTAAGCCGGTACCGGAGAGTGCGACCCGCGTGGCGATGATTCAGTCTGGTGATGCTCAACTCATCTGGCCGATTCCGACGGAAAGTGTTTCCGTGCTAGAGAGCGATCCGAATGTTGCTTCTTTCCAGGGAGACGGCATTGTGGTTCGTTATTTCATGATGAATACCCAGAAGGCTCCGTTTAACGATGTGAGAGTGCGTCAGGCAATTGATTATGCAATCAATAAGGAAGCTTACATTCAGGTAGTAAAGAATGGCTTGGCGATTCCGGCAACTTCGATCATCGGACCGGCGGTTCAGTACTATAAAGGAAACGATCCTCGTCCCTATGATCCGGAAAAGGCAAAAGCTTTGTTGGCAGAGGCCGGTTATCCGGACGGATTCACCACTTCCGTGATGTATGCCAACACGACAGCGAATCAGAAACAGGTAGAATTTTTGAAGCAGCAGCTAGAGCAGGTGGGGATTAATCTGGAGCTGAATGGTTTAGAGAGCGCGGTAGTAAACCAGAAGGTGCAGGATACGGATGCTCCTGGCGCTGAGGCTGAGGTGGAGTGCTATGTGATCGGATGGTCTCCGTCTACAGGTGACGCTGACTGGGGAATCCGTCCGTTGGTAGCCATCGAGTCAGAGCCGCCTATGAGTTATAACATTTGTTATTTTGAGAATGAGGAGTTGGAAGGTTATATTAAGACTGGTCTTGAAAGTGCAGATGACGCTACCCGTAAGGAAGCTTATGCAAAGGCTCAGGATCTGCTTTGGGAAGAGACTCCTATGGTATTCTTGTGTGTGGATTCTAATACCTGGGCTACTGGAGCAAAGGTACAGAATGTGAAGATTTATCCGGATGGCGCTATTAATATGAAGAACGCAAAAATGGCGAATTAACAAAAAGCCGGAAGATGCTATGCCAGATTACTAGGTCAGTATCGGCAGGTTCAGGTACGAAAGTTACCAGGTTAATTTGATATTTCAGGCGCTGCAAGGCTGTGGACTCAGTTTGCGGCGCCTTTTGTTATCGAATTCCTCCCATATGTTCTGAGCAAAATTTTTATAACCGTTCGGCTTGTCTGAACTGTTATTGTCAGTTACCCGAAACCAGTAAGGAGATGAGAGAAAATGTTGCGATATACTTTAAAACGAATTATAGGAGTGCTTCCCACTCTGATTATAGTAGTAACCTTTGTATTCTTTTTTGTCCGGATGATTCCTGGAGATCCGGCCCGTCTGGTGGCGGGAGAACAGGCCACTTTAGATGCGGTGGAAGCGGTGCGGGTCCAGTTGGGGCTGGATCAGCCTATCCATATTCAATATCTGAAATACGTGGGTGGTTTGCTGCGGGGCGATCTGGGGATGTCTCTGCGGACGAAACGTCCGGTGTTGACAGAAGTGGCCGCCCGATATGGGAATACGATGGCTTTGACGCTTGCCAGCTTGATATGGAGCACCATTGTGGGGGTGATTCTGGGGGTCTGGTCAGGAAAGAACCGGGGGAAATGGCAGGATTTCTCGGGTATGACTTTGGCAGTATCAGGAATTTCACTGCCGAACTTCTGGATCGGTTTTCTTTTGATCATGTTATTTTCCGTGAAGCTGCGGTGGTTCCCCACCACAGGGACAGGAAGCTGGAAAAATCTGGTTTTGCCGGCCATTGCTTTGGGTACTAGTATCGCGGCGATTATCGCACGGTTTACCCGTTCTTCTATTGTGGAGGTGTTGAAGGAAGATTATATCCGTACGGCTAGGGCCAAGGGACTTCGGGAAAAGACCGTGACTTGGGGGCATGCCTTCCGTAATTCCATGATTTCCGTAGTGACGGTAGTAGGGCTTCAGTTTGGCTTTCTGCTGGGTGGCTCTGTGGTCACGGAGGCAGTATTTGCCTATCCGGGGCTGGGGCAACTTTTGGTGGAGTCGGTGAATTATCGGGACTATCCGGCGATTCAGTCCCTGATTTTGATTTTCTCGCTGCAGTTTATTATTATCAATCTGATTGTGGATATCCTCTATGCGATCCTCAATCCGGAAATCAAGTTGTCATAGGAGGAATAAATACATGATCGGAAAGAAGAAGGCCGCGAAAGCGGAATTAAATGAAAAGACAGATATTAAAACTCCGGTTTCGGAGATGGTGAGGAAGTTTAAAAAACAGAAGAATTCGGTGGTGGCTTTATTCTTTATTTTGTTTTTGGTGTTTCTGGCCTTGTTCGGTGAAGCTTTAGCGCCGTTTAAGATCAATGAATATGATTATAATTCGATTCTTCAGGGACCCAGCATGGCTCATTGGTTTGGAACGGATGAGTTTGGCAGGGATTTGTTTTCGAGGATTATCAGCGGCACGAAAATCTCTTTGGCTGTAGGTCTCTCGGCGGTTTCTGTGGGAGCTGTCTGCGGGACGATTCTGGGACTTTTGGGAGGCTATTACCGGGGGATTGTGGATGCAGTTATCATGCGGATCTGTGATGTGCTGTTTGCTTTTCCAGGAATTATTTTGGCGATTGCTATTGTGGCGATTTTGGGAAGTGGTATCGGAAATGTGGTGATTGCCGTTTCGGTGTTCTCCACGCCTACGTTTGCGCGGTTGGTGCGAAGCCGGACGCTGGCTCTTAAAAATTCCGTGTTTGTCCAGGCGGCAAAGAACTTGGGAGCCTCGGATGCGAGGATTTTGTTTCGTCACATTTTGCCGGGGGCGGTGCCGGAGATTATCGTCCAGTTCACGATGTCGGTGGGTTCCTCGATTCTGACGGCTTCTTCCTTGAGCTTTCTGGGAATGGGAGCGCAGCCGCCCACACCGGAGTGGGGATTATTGCTGGCCAATGGACGTAACTATATGATGACGAGTATGCATTGTACGGTGTTTCCAGGACTGGCGATTTTCCTGACTGTGCTGAGCTTTAATATTCTTGGGGACGGACTGCGGGATGCCCTGGATCCGAAGCTGACGGATTAAAAGCGGAGAAAGGAGGACAGAAGACAGATGGAAGATAATAGAAAAAATATATTGGAAGTGAAAAATCTTCACACCTATTTTTACACGGACGGCGGGGTGGTAAAATCGGTGGATGGGGTGGATTTTGAGTTGAAGGAGGGCTCTACTTTAGGGATTGTAGGGGAGTCGGGAAGTGGAAAGAGTGTGACATCCCTTTCGATTATGGGACTTTTGACCGGAACTACCGGAAAGATTACCGAGGGAGAGATTCTGCTGGAGGGTAAGGACATTGCCCATATCAGTGAGGAAGAAAAGCGGAAATTGCGGGGGAGCCAGATCTCCATGATTTTCCAGGAGCCGATGACCAGCCTCAATCCGGTGATGAAGATTGGAAAACAGCTGACGGAGTGTATTTTGCAGCATCAGGATATCTCCAAGGAGGAGGCATACAAAAAAGCGGAAGATATGCTGCGTCGGACCGGGGTTCCACGAGTGGAGCATATGATGAAAGAATATCCATTCCAGCTTTCCGGCGGTCAGCGGCAGCGGGTGATGATTGCTATGGCGCTGGTATGTGGGCCGAAGATTCTGATTGCGGATGAGCCGACTACGGCATTGGATGTGACCATTCAGGCGCAGATTTTGGATTTGATGAATGGGCTGAAAAAGGCCATTGGCACATCTATTTTGTTTATCACTCATGATTTGGGAGTGGTGGCAGAGGTTTGCGATGAGGTGGTAGTGATGTATTGCGGCCGGGTAGTGGAAAAGGGAGATGTGCGAGAATTGTTTGCCCATCCGTCCCATCCGTATACGATTGGCCTTTTGAATTCAATTCCCAAACTGGGAGAGGCGGTGGAGGAACTGGAAGCCATCCCGGGAAATGTACCGAATCCCAAGTATATGCCAAAAGGATGTAAATTTGCACCTCGGTGCAGCAGAGCCTTTGCGCGATGTCAGGAAGAGGAGCCGGGCTTTTATGAAGTGGGCGAGGGACATGTGAGTCGGTGCTGGCTTTGTGAGAAAGGGGGCGTTTGATATGGCGAATACAACGGATATTCTGTTGCATGTGGAGGATATGAAGATTTATTATCCGGTGGCAGGCAAGCGACTGGGTACCACGGATTATGTGAAGGCAGTGGACGGCGTCTCTTTTGAGGTGAGACGAGGCGAGGTGTTTGGCATTGTGGGGGAATCGGGCTGTGGCAAGTCTACGCTGGGTCGTGGGATCTGTAAGCTGGAAAAGCCCACGGGAGGAAAGGTGATACTGGACGGGGAGGATATTTCTGGATATAACGACAACCAGATGCGGCCAGTGCGCAAGAAGGTTCAAATGGTGTTTCAGGACCCGTATGCATCTCTCAATCCCAGAATGTCGGTGTTTGATATCATTGCAGAGCCGCTGATGATTCATAAGTTGGCGAAAGACAAGGCGGAGATGGAGGAGAAAGTACTAAAACTTCTCCGGAAAGTGGGACTGGATGATTATCACGCCAACCGTTATCCTCATGAATTTTCCGGCGGTCAGCGACAGAGGATTGGCATTGCCAGAGCGCTGGCAGTGCAGCCGTCTTTGATTATTGCCGACGAGCCGGTGTCCGCACTGGATGTGTCTATACAGGCGCAGGTGCTGAATCTGATGAATCAGTTGAAAAAGGACTTTAATCTGACGTATATTTTTGTGGCTCATGACTTGAGTGTGGTAGAACATATCAGCGACCGGGTGGGAGTCATGTATCTGGGGAATTTTGTAGAGGTGGGAAATAAGGAGAGTTTGTATACCAATCCGCTTCATCCTTACACCCAGGCGTTGCTTTCTGCAGTGCCGGTTCCGGATCCGACAGCAAAAAAGGAGCGGGTAATTCTGGAAGGGAATATTCCGTCGCCGCTGAATCCGCCGAAAGGATGTAAGTTCCATACCAGATGTCCCAAAGCTATGGAGTGCTGTAAGACAGAGGCGCCGGGGCGGTACCAGGTCAGTGAGGACCATTATGTGTATTGTCATCTTTATGATGAGGCGAGCCGGAGGTAGGGAAGATTATGAAGCTTTTTATTAGTGCAGATATTGAAGGATGTGCGGGACTGGCAATTCCGGCAGAGGCGCATAAGCAGGAGGCGGTTTACAAAGCCTTTGCCCAGGAGATGACGAGGGAGGTGTTGACGGCTTGTGAGGCGGCCCGGGAGATGGGAGCCACGGAGATCGTAGTCAAAGATGGACATGGGGATGCTTCCAACATAGATCCTCTTCAGATGCCGGATTATGTCAGGCTGATTCGGGGGAAAAGCGGACATCCTTACAATATGATGTGGGGGATTGATGAGAGCTTTGACGGGGTTTTATATGTGGGGTATCACGCACCAGCGGGGAACCCGGAGTTTTCCATCAGCCATACTTCCACAGGCAACAGCTTGTATATCCGTCTGAATGGGGAGTATATGAGTGAGTTTATGTTGAATACGTTTACTGCGGCGAGTCTGGGGGTGCCGGTGCTGTTTTTGTCCGGGGATGCGGCTATCTGTGGGCTGGCTAAAAGCCAGGTGCCAGGGATTGAGACGGCGGTGACCAAAAACGGTACGGGAGGGGCGACTATTTGTGAACCTCCAGAGGTGGTGCAGGAACGGATTCGGGCAGGGGTGAAAAAGGCGTTGGACAGGGATTTTTCTTCTTGCCGCGTGAAGATGCCAGAGCAGTTTGCCTATGAGGTGACATTTAAGGACTGGAAAAAGGCATATCAGATGTCGTTTTATCCAGGAATGAAGAAGGTGGACACGTTTACCAACCGACTGGTGACAGAGCGGTGGCTGGATGTGGTGACAGCTCATTGTTTTGTGGTGTATTAGGGAAAAAATATAGGGATAGAACAAGATGAAGGAGACAACAAAGTCATGGATATGCAGATGTTTGGCCGGATTTCAGATGCGTTTGGCCCGAGTGGATTTGAGGAGGATGTGATTCGCACGATTGCCGGGTATTGCCGAGAGTTTGAGGTGGAAAATGATGCGATGAACAATCTCTATGTGAGAATGCCAGGAGCGGATAAGAAAAAGCCGGTGATTCAGCTGGATGCACACACAGATGAGTGCGGGTTTATGGTACAGACGATTCATGAGAATGGAGTTCTGGGGATTGTGATGCTGGGAGGATTTGTGCTCACGAATGTGCCAGCTCATACCGTGATGATTCGGACCAGAAGCGGGAAAATGGTGAGAGGGATTATTACCTCGAAACCTGTTCATTTTATGAATGACAAGGAGAGGGCTTCTCAAGAACTGGATATCGAGAAGATTTACGTGGATATCGGCGCGGTCAGTAAGAGAGAAGTGGTGGAGGTTTTTGGGGTTTCTATCGGAGATCCGATGATGCCGGAGGTGAACTTTTCTTATGATGAGGAGCATGAAGTCTGCTTTGGTAAGGCGTTTGACAACCGGGCAGGATGCGCCTGTATTGTGGATACCATGAAATCGTTGTTTGAGGAGCGGGACCACCTGGCTGTTCAGGTGGTTGGGGCTTTTGCTGCTCAGGAGGAAGTGGGTATGCGGGGCGCCACCGTGACGGCTCAGGTGGTAAAACCGGATTTGGCCATCGTGTTTGAGGGTTCTCCTTCGGATGATTTTTATTTCAGTGTGGATCAGGCCCAGGGGAGGATGAAGAGCGGGGTACAGATCCGGCGGCTGGACAAGAGCTATGTGTCCAACCCGGTGTTTATGGAATATGCGATGGATCTGGCAAAAAAGTGCGGGATTCCCTATCAGGAGACTGTGAGAAGAGGTGGCAGTACCAATGCGGGAAAGATTAGCCTTACCGGAAAGGCGGTTCCGGTACTGGTGTTGGGAGTGCCCAGCCGTTATGTGCATACGCATTATAATTTCTGTGCGAAAAAAGATTTGGAGGCGGCGGTCAGTCTGGCGGTGCAGGTGATTCGAAAGTTGGATGGGGAGTGGTTGCGGCATATTTGCAGGCAAGATATCCTGGAGGGGTAATGGTTATTTCTGGTAGCTGAAGGACAATGGTTGGCGATCAGGGAAAGTGAAAATCTCGGACGAAAGGAATTAAGAAATGAAAAATCAGAAAAAACCTGTGATAGGCATCCTGGGCCTTACTAGAAGTACAGACCCGGGACTGTATATCAGCGGAGAGCATGTATTTACAGGAAGCACGAATGTGCGGGCGATTCAGAGGAACGGCGGAGTGCCGGTACTGATTCCGGCGGCCATGGCGGCGGAGGATGTAGAGGCCGCAGTATCTTTTTGTGACGGAATCTTGTTCCCTGGCGGGGATGATATGACGCCCTGGTATTATGACGAGGAGCCACTGCCAGTGATTGGGACTTTCCGTCCAGAGATTGATGATGCCTGGCTGAAAGTTGGGCGGTATGCTTTGGAGAATAAGATTCCCATGCTGGGGATCTGTAAAGGGCATCAGACATTAAATGTGCTGATGGGGGGAAGTTTGTATCAGGATTTATCCCTTCAGGATGGGGAGCGGATTCAACATTTGCAGAGGTATAACCGGACGTATCTGACGCACCATGTAGAGGTGGAGGAGGGAACCCGGCTGGCAGGGCTTTTTGGCGCCGGGAAGTTAAAGACCAATTCCATGCATCATCAGGCGGTAAAAAAGCTGGGGAAGGGGCTACGGATCTCGGCTCGGGCCTGTGACGGTACAGTAGAAGGGATTGAGGACGAGGAAGGTCTGATTATGGGAGTGCAGTGGCATCCGGAAGATCTGGTGGACTCAGCTCCGGTGATGAACCGGCTGTTTGCGGATTTGGTGGAGCGGGCTTTGCGGCGGTAGGGTAATACTGGCCTTGCTTCGGATTTTTATCTATATTGAAAAGGATTATATAGAGTAAAAAGGAGAATGGGTAAATGGGAATTATAAGGAAAAGATTGGCAATATTGTTGGCGGCATTGCTTTTATTACCATCTCAACCGACAATAGTATTTGGACAATTAGGTCAAAAAGAGACAGGGTTGACTAGGAGCGGTGAGAATGGCGTGAATATTGGAGTTGAAAACGGATTAGAGCTGAAAGAAGAACAGGAGGATTTTGAGGAAGACGAGGAAATAGCAGAAGAATTTTGGGAGATAGATCTTTTGGCAGATGAAATGGCAACTCCAAGTAACATAGAACAAGAACCAGAGATATCAGAGAATGAGATTTCTTTTAATACGGGGAATCATACATACTATGTTGTCAGCAGAGAGGATTTTTTTGACCGGGGCCGGGGCGATGCTTATTTCGAAGAGGACGGAAGTTATACGATTAATATTCCGGAGGAAAACCCGTTTTTTCCTTATGAAGTGGAATTTACTTATAATAATGAAACAATAAGAGAATGGTTTATGACGCCGGATGATTCTGTGGAGATTGGTGATCATATTTTCTATGTATCTGCATATTTTGATGGAACAGCAGTAACTCAGATGAATTTAGAGATAGCTGGGGATATTGTTGCGGTTTATCCGGAAGAAAAAGATTTTACTGATGATGGAGGCGAAGAATTACTTTCACTTTTACCGCTGGAAGAGAGAAAACTAACCGTAGATTTTTCGTCCTATACGCCACTCGAGCTGACAAGGGTATCTGTAGATTCTGTATTTACAGGTGACAAAGTGCTTGAAAATGGAAGCAAAATCTTTTATAAGCTGTTGAACAGTGACTGGATAGAATATAAAATAACTACATCAGAAAATATTCTTGATTTGAGCAGTTATACATTTGAAGGATATGGAAAATGGGAAGTGATCGTAGGGGATTATGATCAGCTTGCCAGTGATAATATTCGTTATATCATCGATGTAAAAGTAACAGAGTCTAAAAATTGGCTGATACCAACAGTTTGCTATCAGGATAGCGAGGGGAAACGAACATTTGCTACTGCAATTAACGGAGATGGAGGATATGAAGATTATAATCCTTCCCATCGATGGATGCGGGTATATATTCCTTGGGAGGAATGGAGAGAGCATAGTAATGACTCTATTTTTGTTGGTCTGAAAGTAAATGATAATGTTTTTCCTGATTTCCAATATACAAACATTTACGGAAGAACAGCTGCTTCGGATATGTTTTTTGATGTCTTTTGTGAGGATATGACACAGCCAGATGCAGGATTTCCAATTTCACATGTTAACAGTTTTTGGGATGAATTTGTCATTGAGGCACGTAATTCTTCTGGTGATATTATAGGAGAGTTACCGATCCGACTGACACTGAATACAACAGATAATCATATTGATGTGGCAGGATTATATTCAGGAACCGGAGAGGGTAGGGCTTTTGTATGCGAAAACTGGGAGGATGATTTTATAGGAGAAGATTTGGAATGTCAGATTTTTCGTGGCACGTTAAAACCTAAGTATCTGGTGAACGGAACATATTATTTAGTTATGGATTATTCCGGATTGAATCAGGCAGATTTAGATAGTGTGACAATGGCCTGTGAAGGATGGTATTCTTCGATGGCAGAGGCTGAAAAAGCAGGAGCGAAAGACATTAAGAGCCAGCTTTTTGATCATAGTAATACAGGCGGATATGCATCTGATTACAGTAAGGGAATTCGCTTTACCGTTTTTGTCGGTGAAGATGGTACAGAAAATCAGGAGATCTATCAATATCAAGTTGAGGTGGAAGGGAGTGCTTTAAATAATGACACCTATGTACAGTTTACAGGATTAAAGGACAGTTCTGGAACAGATGTACCGTGCTATGTAGTTGAAGACACTGAGGATTCATATGCGGAATTTAATTATCTGACAATTCTGGTGGATGAAAATGTAGATTTGAGCCGTCTTGCACCAGTATTTAATATATATGATGGACTGAAATTATATGCAGCCGGAGCGAATTCGCCGGAGATTAGCGGAAAGAGTTTCCATGATTTTTCGAAAGGAGCTGTACAATATTCGGTTTCTGTTGAAGATGGTACAAATTCGAAAAATTACTGGCTGCGAATCGTAAAAGCAATCAATGGTAAAGGACAAATTTATCTCAACAGTTTGAGTGATGAAGAATCGAATATGGAAATAAAGGATGGCATATTATACGCTACCAGAGAGATGCTACTGGATGATCTTCATGAGTGGATACATGATATCCTTCTAATCAATATAGGAAAAAACGCGATTCCGTCCTTATCTGTTGAATTGAATTCCGACAATCTGGAAATAGATCCATATTGGAATTTAAATGGAACTTATGAATTGTCAGGATTTGATACCATCTCAAATAGTACCGAATATGGCGAACTCAAAAATATGGCTAAAATCCGCATTAGTACTATGCGGAACGGAAAAGGCACGGGTGGTATTTCAGGCACTTTGACAATTAAATCCGGAAATGAAATCTTAGCTGTGTTGACTTTGATAGGAACATCTGGAAATCCGGAGATTACGACAGAAGAAATTCCAGAGGCGGTTAAATATGTTCCTTATGGAACAATGATTCAAAACAGTAATAAGTATGAGTGGAATAGGCCTAATTATAGAATTATGGAAGGCAGACTGCCAAATGGTATGATTCTGCGTCCAAATGGAGAGATTTATGGAGTACCGACAGAAAGTGGAGAATTTGACTTTACTATAAGTATGACGAATAGCGGTGGCGCTTTTGAAAGCTGCATGGAAACCTATACCTTGGTGGTTAAAGAGAATACGGATGAAAACGTAGATAGTTCAACAGATCCAGGATATGATGTTATTCAGAGGATACCAGACATAGCATTAAATGAAACAGCGAATCATACTTTTATTTCAAAAGGTGTTTATGATGAGTTTGTGGATGCATTTATTGATGGTGTTAAGCTGACAGAAGGTACAGACTATACTTCAGAATCGGGAAGTACAAGAATCACTATCCGTAGCGAAACTTTAAAATCTTCTAACAGAACAGGAACTCACACATTGGGGGTAGAATTCCGGACAAAAGGTACAAACACATTGAGAAGAGCAGCGCAAAACTATAAAGTTACCGAAAATAACGGGAATGAAGGAGGAAATATAGGAAGCGGCGATAGTTCTGGCTCGGGAAGCGGCGATAGTTCTGGATCGGGAAGCGGAAGCGGATCGGGAAGCGGAAGTGGATCGGGAAGCGGAAGCGGATCGGGAAGCGGAAGCGGATCGGGAAGCGGAAGTGGATCGGGAAGCGGAAGTGGATCGGGAAGCGGAAATGGATCCGAAGGTGGCAGCAGTTTTGAAGACAATCATTTAATAAGAGATCCCAAAAAGGGATATATGAATATCCAGAGTGGAATTGTTACAGGAACTGAAATCGGGTATTCGCGCTGGCAGCAGGATGAACATGGCTGGAGGCTGGTTTATGCAGATGGTAGTATAGCAAGTGGCTATAAGATTTTGAAGGAAGATGGAACCCAAGCAGATCAGGTGATTTGGGAAAAAATAAATGGAGCTTACTATGCTTTCGGAGTAAACGGCTATCTGATATCCGGGTGGATATATGATCATCAGCTCAATGAATGGTATTATGTGACAGAAGCAAATGGTATGAGAAGCGGCTGGTACAATGATACCCGGGATGAATATACCTATTATCTAGACGTGGTTAGAGGAGCTCTTGTCCATGGCTGGAAAAAAATTGATGGTAAATGGTATTATTTCAATGAAATACCGGCAGTATCGGCATGGATTTACGATTCTAAGACAGAAAATTGGTATTATAATGATGCGAGTAAAGGAAAACCTTTTGGCGCGCTTTATCAAAATGAAATAACACCAGATGGTTATAAGGTAAATGATAGTGGTGTTTGGGATGGAAAAATGCAGTAATTATTCTATCAATAGTTTTGGTGTGCAGATATTTGCAGTGGTAAGATAACTTAAGGAATTTATAATAAAAAGCAGAAACGGAAAAGGCACGTGGAATGAAAGCGTGCCTTTTTTTCAAAGAAAACTGCGTCCTATGAAATAAAAACCTCCGGGGGATGCACGTTACACGAATAAGGAAAATGATTGTTGTCAATGTCATTAAGTTTAGCTCTGAGAATATGCAGCCATAGAAAAAGGAGCGGAAAGAGACGGGAAATGGTCTGCCGCTTTTGACTTTGCAGGGATTTAGAAGTTCTTAAATCTCTGAGTTTTGCGTTGAAATGAAAATCCACTCTGTCTGAGCGAAGCGAGTTTGGGGATTTTCGTTTCGCTTTTCGCAAAAATCAGAGATTTTAGGAATTCTTGATCCCGAAACCGGAAAAAACGGCAGACCATTTCCCGTCTCTTTCCGCTCCTTTTTCCATGGCGTACCTTCTGAGAAAAATAACTTAATGACATTGGATTGTTGTCGCATCTTTTTTATGGGCATGAATGAAAAGGAATAAATTGGAAGCATATAAAATTGCAGAAAAGGAAAATGGTCTTTCCTAAGTCATGAATCTATGTTACAATGATAAAAACAGAAATTTTATATTAAGATTATTATACTGAAAAACAAGGGGGAATAAGAATGGCAGGAATTCATATTTCTAAGAATGAAAAGAGAGCAAAACACAAAAAAATTGCGTTGAAAATCGGCGGGGTTGTGGTAGCTATGCAGGTAATCTCTATCCTGTTGGTGATGATTATCTGTATTTTTATGTATAATTCTCTGATTACAAAGATGCAGAAGGTTCGCTGCACGAATGGCACGAATATGTTGTCTTATTTACTGAATCAGGCATCCGGCGATGGGGAGATGAATCAGTTGTTGGATGGACTAAAGAGCCGGATGGGCTGTGAATTTACTATTTTTGAGGGAGATACCCGGGCCTACACCACGGTGACCCAAAATGGTCAGCGGGTAGTGGGAACAAAGTTATCCTCGGATTTGAATACGATTGTGCTTCAGCAAGGGAAGTCTTACGTAGGAGAAACGAAGATTCAAGGAGAGAGTTATCTGTGTTCCTATGTTCCTACAAAAGGAGATGACGGAAAAATCAATGGATTGATTTTTGCTGGGATTTCCAGGACAGAGGCCAAGCAAGAAGTGGTTGTCGTTGTTGCGATAGCTGTGATAGTAAGCGTTATTACGATTGTTCTGGGGACGATATTTTTGACGGCTTATTTAAAGAAGAGAGTTTCGGCTCCTCTGGGTGAGATTACCCGGATTGCCGGACAGCTAGAGAAAGGTGAGCTGGGTCTGGCCGATAATGAGGAGATTCGAGTTAATGTTTCTTCTAACGATGAGGTCGGCATGTTGGGAGAGATGTTTGAGGACACGATTCATCGGTTGCGGTCTTATATCGGTGAAATTTCCAATGTGTTGGGTTCCATGGCAAACGGAGATTTAACTCAGAGTGCCCGTCAGGATTATATGGGGGATTTTCAGTCTATTAAGAGATCTCTGGATGGTATTCAGGCAGCGTTTAACAATGCGATGGGACAGATTACCAGTAGTGCCGGACAGGTTTCTTCCGGGGCGGATCAGGTATCCAGCAGTGCGCAGGCGCTGGCTCAGGGTGCTACCGAGCAGGCCAGTTCGATCGAGGAGATTTCCGCGACTATGATGGACATCTCCAAGAATGCTAAGCAGACTTCTATGGCGGCCGAGGAGGCGGGGGAATATGTCAATCAGGCGGGGTCCCATTTGGGAGTCAGCATAGAATTTGTCAAGGAACTGAATGAAGCGATGGAAAATATTTCTGGTTCTTCAAAGAAGATTGGTACAATTATTGCTACGATTGAAGATATTGCTTTTCAGATCAATATTTTGGCATTAAATGCTGCTGTAGAGGCGGCTCGGGCAGGTACAGCGGGCAAGGGTTTTGCTGTGGTGGCTGATGAGGTGAGCAATTTGGCGTCTAAGTCGGATGAGGCAGCCAAAGCGACAAAGAAACTGATTGAAAGCTCGATTGCCGCCGTTACCGAGGGTGGCCATATCGTGAATAAGGTGACAGAAGCTTTGGATCAGACCAGTCAGAGTGCAGGACACGTGACTGCACAGATGGCGATTGTGGTAGAGGCTGTAGAGAAGCAGACTGCAGCGCTTTCTCAGGTTACGGATGGGATTGATCAGATTTCTTCTGTGGTTCAAACGAACTCTGCTACCAGTGAACAGTGTGCTGCTGCCAGCGAAGAGCTGTCGTCTCAGGCCAATTTACTCAAAGATTTGATGCGTTCTTTTAAACTGAGAGATATTCGTTAAGATTCAGAAAACATACCCGATCCGAGAGACTTATGGAGGGAATACGTGTTTTTTCCGACTAGGAAGGAAAGATCGGGTATGTTTGTCAAACAGAATGATTCTTTAAAATCTATTTAGTTGTCTTTAACAGTTCCCATATCATGTCATGCATCCAGGCGATAGTATCATTCAAATTGCGGTTTTCCTCTTGCAGGGATAGAAGTTTTTTCTCTAGAAGTTCTAATTGTTGGCAGTGAAGACCTGTTTTAGAACAACAATCCGAAGGATTTGTTTCATTATCAGACTTTTTCTCTAAAGCTAATTTTTCAAAATAATGATACATGAGATCGAAAAATTCTTTATTGGTTGGACGTGTTGTATGTGTACCGTTACATATTTCTATCAGAAGTTCGATATTATCTGTTTTCCAAATTGAATCAACAATGGTTCGAATATTACGTTCCACGCATTTCCAGGAGGTGTGAAATTCAATTGCGATATCAATGTAGAGAGATTTTGTGATAAATGCCAGATAATCTTTGTTTTTTAACACCAGTAAAATCCCGTATGCAGTAAAATGGTAACCTTGATTTGATGTTTTAACACCAAGTCTGCGTAATACACTTTTGATTTCTTCAATTTCATACATTTTTTATCTCCCACTAGAAAAATGTTCTATAAAATATCTTAAAGTGAAGAATTATAGAAAACAACCCTATTGGTTCGACAAAAATTGTCGAAATTGTAAAGAATATGACAATTACTCTTGTTGTTTGTAAATATTGAAGGATATTTTAAACAAAAAGAGAATGCATAGACAAAATTTTTGCCAGCATTCTCTTTTGGTTAAGCAAAGAAGGAAAATATATCACAAACAAAGATTTTCATCCCTTGTTGGAGATTTTTGGGATAAGGCAGATTCCTTTCCTTGCAGCATCCAGATATATTCATCATGTGCTTTTTGATACACCTCATTGAATTCCTTATCCCGCCCGGAATGGAGCATGGAGATATAATTATGTACTTGATGGTTGATTCCGGGGGTGGATCTTGCCACGGTTGCCACACCAATGTTAGAACAAACATCCGAAATTCGTTCCGCCTCAGAGAGCAGATTGAAAAACTCTGAGCCGTTGAAGACTCCGCATTCACCATCCCGGAGCCGTTTCAGATGGTGGTCTTTTAACAAGCTTACCATATCATCTACCACCTGCTCTAATGGTTCAATCCGGCGGGCTTCTGCCAGATTTTGTTTGCGAAATGCCTCGTTTGCATGGTTCAAAATGGTATCCAAAAGTTGCCACAATACATTTAGCTCGGACAGGGCATCTTGGGAAAAGGAGCTGTCTTTTTCATGGAGCGCGGCAGCAATCTCTGCAATATTTAAGGCATGATCGCCCAGACGTTCAAACTCCGTGATGGCGGAGAAATAATAATTCATGATTTCCACATGATAGTGAGAAGTAATAGTAGCGGATATTTGAACCAGATAATTGCTGACATGATCGGCCATGCTGTCAATATAATTTTCATCTTCCTCGAGCTGTTTCATGACTTCCGGGTCGTATTGATGAAACATATCGAAAGTGCGACGGATATTGGTCTTTGCCAGCTGAAACATCACCAGAAGGATATCATAGCAGCGACCGAAGGCTACGGCGGGGTACTGATAAATATGGGGTTTAAGGCATCCAGCATCTCGTCATATTTTCCGGCTGTTACAGGTTCGTCTTTTATCAGTTTGTGACTGATTTTCTCATAGATTCCCACAAATGGAAGCAGAAAAATGGCGCAGGATAGATTGAAAATAGTATTGGCATTGGCAATGCCTCCAGAGTAAATGGTATGGTTCCAGATACCATCTAAGAGCCGGAATCGGTGGAGGATCCCTACGACAGTCAGGGTCAGAACGGATTTACACAGATTGAATAAAATGTTCACCACACCGACCAATGTCATTAAGATAAGGAAACGAAAAGTATAGTCAAGGAAATGAGGCGAGAACCAACGCCAAACTGTCTGCTCCTTTTTCCGGTTTCGAGATTAA
>JAAWNY010000048.1 GCA_022799175.1 Lachnospiraceae bacterium
AACGAAAATATACAAACTCGCTCCGCTCAAACAATGTATATTTTCGTTTCAACGCTCAATTCAGGGATTTAAGGACTTCTAAATCTCTGCAAAGTCAAAATATCACAGACGATTTCCCGTTGCTTCTCTCCCCTCTTCCTTGGCGTACCTTTTGTCACTGCCTGTCTAAATGACATTGGCTACCCCTCTCCTTCCTGCAAGACATACCTATCGGTACCGCCGATAATTTCATTTCCCAACTTGCTCAATAGCCGCCTTCAGCCTCTTTATCATCTCATCCACATCCGTCTTCTCAATTACTAATGGCGGCACAAACCGGATGATGTTACTGCCTGCACTGATCAGCACCAGCTTCTGTTCCAAAAGCGCATTGCTCACAACAGGCGCCACTGCTCCAGCAAATTCCAGCCCCTGAATCAGCCCCTTCCCCCGATGTTCTTTCACACAATCATACTGGAGTACCAATTCATCCAGCCTGTTCCACAGATACTCTCCGATTTCCCTTACATGTTCCACGAGTTTCTTTTCTTCAAATATATCCAAGACTTTAGACGCCGCCGCACACACAAAAGGATTCCCCCCATAGGTAGTCCCATGGTCTCCTGGCACGATTGCCGATGCTGCCTTTCCCTGAGCCAAAAATGCTCCTACCGGAACTCCGTTCCCCAGCGCTTTTGCCACAGACATACCATCTGGTATCACATCATATCCCTGCCAGGCAAACATGTAACCGCTCCGTCCCATCCCACACTGGATCTCATCCAGCAAAAGCAAGGCATCGTGCTCATCACACAAATTCCTCACCCCGGTCAAAAATTCTTTCGTGGCAGGATAGATTCCTCCTTCCCCCTGGATGGTCTCCATCATAACCGCACAGGTTTTCTCACTCCACACTGCCTTCACACTCTCTAAATCATTAAATGTGGCAAACCGAATTCCCGGAACCAGTGGGGCAAAAGGCTCTTGATAATGATCATTTCCCGTCACTGACAGCGCTCCTAGCGTTCTCCCATGAAAGGAATGCTTCATTGCAATAATCTCATAGTCCGGCGCCATACCTTTATTGAAGGCGTAACGCTTAGCAATCTTTAAAAGCCCTTCGATTGCCTCCGCACCGCTGTTGGTAAAAAATACTTTCTCCATACCGGATGCCTTCAAAAGTTTCTCTCCTGCCTCAACAGACGGAACATTGTAAAACAGATTAGAAGTATGGCAGAGCTTATCCACTTGTTCCTTCATGGTTTCCTTCAGCTCCTCACAGCTATATCCCAATCCCATGACCGCGATTCCTGCTCCAAAATCTAGATATTCCTGCCCATCTGTATCATATAAACACACCCCTTTCCCATGGTCAAATACCACGGGAAAGCGGTTATACACTTTATAAAATGTCTGCTCCGCCCGATCGATATAATGCTGTTTTTCCATATTCTTCCTCCTGGTTCTTGGCCGCTTTATTTTTCTAAACCGCTGTGGTGTTCTATGCTGACCACCGAATTCCCCTACTCTCCCGAATGATAATACCTCTCATCCCCATCCCGTAAAATTGCTGTTCCGATTCCCTTATTCGTAAAAATCTCCAACAGCAGGCAATGGGAAATCCGTCCATCCAGAATGTGCACCCGATTTACCCCATTTCGAATCGCATCAATGCAGTTCTGTAGCTTTGGCAGCATTCCCCCTCCCAAGCTGCCGCCATCCACAAACGCCTGTGCCTCCTCCACCGTAATCTCCGAAATCAGCGAATTCTTATCCTCAAAATCTCGATAAACTCCCTCTACATCTGTCAAAAACGCCAGTTTTTCAGCATTCACTGCCCGAGCAATCGCACAAGCCGCATCGTCGGCATTAATATTGTAGCTCAAAAAGTTCTCATCAAATCCAATCGGACAGATAATCGGCAAAAAGTCTTTTTCCAGCAAATCATAGATTACCTTAGGATTCACTTCCGTGATCTCTCCCACAAAGCCAATATCCTCTCCACCCGAATACTTCTTTTGGCACTTCAGCATCATCCCATCTTTGCCACTGATTCCCACCGCTTTTACTCCCAATTCATTAACCAATTGTACCAGACTTTTATTCACCTTGTTAAGAACCATCTCGGCAATTTCCATCGTCGGTTCGTCTGTCACGCGCAGTCCATTGACAAAGTGCGGTTCCATCCCTACTTTGCCAACCCATTTGCTGATCTCTTTGCCGCCGCCATGGACGATGATCGGCTTGAAACCTACCAACTTTAAAAGCACGACATCCTGAATCACATGATGCTTCAATTCCTCATCCACCATGGCGCTACCACCATATTTCACCACAATAATCTTGCGGTTAAACCGTTGAATGTACGGAAGCGCTTCAATCAACACCTCCGCCTTCTGCACAATATTCTGATCCATTTCCATCTTTGTTCTCCTCCACTTTCAAGACCGATAATCCGCATTAATTTTCACATAATCAAAGGTCAGATCACAACCCCAGGCTGTAGCAGATGCCTCTCCCATCTTCACATCTGCAATAGCTGTTACCTCGGGCTCTGAGAGAATCTTCGTTGCCACTTCCTCACTGTAAGGAAGCGCCACTCCGTTTTCAATGATCTGCAACTTTCCTGCCTTACTCTCAAAAAACAGATCCACCTTTTCCGGATCGAATTGTGCTCCTGAATATCCCATAGCACACAAGATCCGTCCCCAGTTGGCATCATGACCAAAAATCGCCGCTTTGGTCAGGTTTGAAGTGATGATTGACTTCGATAAGGTGACTGCCTGCTCTTTACTTTCTGCCCCTACCACCTTCACTTCAAAAAGCGCTGTGCAGCCCTCGCCATCTCCTGCCATCTTTTTTGCCAGTGTCTCATTCACTACATGCAACGCCTTACAAAATGTTTGATAATCCTCGTTTTTCTCCCTGATCTCTGGATTTCCTGCCATGCCATTGGCCAGCAACAGTACGGTATCATTTGTTGAAGTATCCCCATCCACAGAGATCATATTATAAGTATCTTTGATATCTTCACTCAATGCTTCCTGCAAAAGTTCCTTAGAAATTGCCACATCTGTAGTCACAAAAGCAAGCATAGTACACATATTCGGGTGAATCATCCCAGAACCTTTACACATGCCACCTATCGTCACCTGTTTTTTGCCGATTTCTACTTGTACTGCCACTTCCTTCTTCTTGGTATCCGTGGTCATGATCGCCTGAGCGGCTGCCGTGCCGCTTGCCAATCCACCGTCCAGCTGTGAAGCCATCTTTTCTACCCCTGCCTGAATCCGCTCCATGGGCAGCTGCATCCCAATCACCCCGGTAGACGCCACCAAAACCCCATCCTCCGGCACCCCCAGCGCTGTCGCGGCCACCTGGGCTGTCTCTTTACAATAGCCATACCCTTCCTCGCCGGTACAGGCATTGGCGATTCCTGCATTGACTACTACTGCCTGAGCAAAGGCCGATTTTTTTACAATATTCTGATCCCACTTCACCGGCGCCGCCTTTACTACATTTGTCGTAAACGTTCCTGCCACATGGCATGGCGCCTCGCTGAAAATCATTGCCATATCCTTTCGATCTTTATATTTAATTCCGGCCGCCACCGAAGCTGCCTGAAATCCTGCTGCTGCCGTCACACCGCCCGCAATCCTCTTCATATCTCTCTCCTCTTCCACTTTTATTTCATACAAGCTTTCTTATTTTACAAAATCTGTCACATTCTTTTCATTCAATGTATAATCATAATAATTGATATCGTCCCGTTTCGTCCATCCTACTCCCTGCCAGAATGCATTTCCCACCTCATTGCTCTTAAAAGCAATCAAACTTACTTTATTGATCCCTTCTGCCATCAGCGCCCGCATACAATGCTGTGCCATGCGATGTCCGACCCCATGTTTGCGGTAATCCTTAGCCACACATACATGGTAAAAACATCCTCTTCTCCCATCATGTCCACAAAGGATTGCTCCCACAATTCTGCCATTCTGCTCCGCCACCACACTGGTTGTGGGATTTCTTCTTAAAAATCGTTCCACACCCTCTCTAGAATCATCAATAGACCGAATGCCAAAGCCCTGAATGCCAATCCACAATGCATAAACTTTATCATAATCATCCATTGTCATCTCCCGGATGATTATGCTCATGGTTCCACCCATCGTTTATTCTGCTCCTCCTTCGTTCTATTCGATCGCCCTTTTGACAACCATCTTTATTCCGTGATTTGTCTGTTTCCCCGTTGCCGTTGATAAGGCAGCAGAAAACCACAGCAGATTTCACATATCACGGAAATACCGCTATCTGCTTCAGTCCCGTATTTTCCGGCAATCCAAACATCAGATTCATATTTTGTATTGCCTGTCCGGCCGCCCCTTTTACCATATTGTCTATCGCCCCCATCATCACCAGACGATTGGTGCGGGTATCTATTTGAAAAGCAATGTCTACAAAATTGCTTCCTTCTACCCAGCGGGTCTGGGGCACCATCCCCGGTTTCATCACCCTGACAAAATACTCCTCGCCATAATACTGATCATAAACAGCTTTCACTTCCTCTGTTGTCATTGGTTTTGTCATCGTCCCATAAGCCGTCACCAGGATTCCCCGGTTCATCGGTACCAAATGAGGAGTAAAACTGATCACTACCGGTTTACCAGCCACGTAAGAAAGCTGTTCCTCGATCTCCGGCGTATGACGGTGGCTTGCCACCCCGTAAGGCTTCATACTCTCATTTACCTCACAATACAAGCTGGGGACCTTGGCGCTCCTGCCTGCTCCTGAAGTTCCCGACTTTGCATCAATAATAATCGTCGCCAAATCAATCAGTCCTTCTTTTACCAGCGGATAAAGCGTCAAAAAGGAACAAGTGGGATAACATCCCGGATTGGCAATCAGACGCGCTGTTTGGATCTTTTCCCGGTTTATTTCCGGCAGTCCGTAGACCGCCTCGTCGATAAACTGGGGCGTCGGATGCGAAAGCTTGTACCACTGCTGATAAACTTCCACATCCTTGATCCGAAAATCTGCACTCAAATCAATAATTTTCGTTTTCGACAAAATCTCCTCTGTCACCTGAGATGCACAAAATCCTTGTGGCGTCGCCGTAAAGATCACATCTGCCAGCTCTGCCAGCTTTGCCATATCATCATCCTGACAAAGCTCATTTTCCAGCACATGCGCCATATTTCTGTAAATAGAAGCAAAATCTTCCCCCACATAACTCCGTGAGCCATACCATACAATCTCTACATCTTCACGCTGCAACAAAAGACGTACTAGCTCCGCCCCTGCATAACCTGTTGCTCCGATAATGCCTACTTTAATCATTTTTTCTTCCTCTCCCGAATTTTTTCTGCTCTATTTCCTCAAAATAGCTATCGCTATCCATTATAGTGATTTTCCTTCCATAAGGAAAGACCTTATTTCAAGAAAATACTCCTTCTCCCCTCTTCCTTGGCGTACCTTTGATCACTGCTTATCTAAATGACAGTGCTTCTTCCCTTAGCGTTTCATAATTATACATTATATACGAATATTATGCAATCCCCGTTTTTCATTTTTATACTTATAATTTCTTTTTCCCTCTTGCATTTCTTCTCAAAATATTGTATATTTATGAACGTTATCTGATACAAGAGACATTTTAAAAATAAGAAAAAGACAATACTCTCAGGAGGATATCAAAATGAAAGAAAAAGTAATCTTAGCTTACTCCGGTGGTCTTGACACTACCGCCATTATTCCGTGGCTTAAAGAGCATTTCGATTATGAGGTTATCTGTTGCTGCATCGATTGTGGTCAGGGCAACGAACTGGACGGCTTAGAAGAGCGTGCCAAATTATCCGGTGCCTCCAAACTGTATATCGAAGATCTGGTCGATGATTTCTGTGACAACTATATTGTTCCCTGTGTACAGGCTGGCGCCGTATACGAAAACAAATATCTCCTGGGCACCTCTATGGCCCGCCCCGCCATTGCCAAACGTCTTGTAGAGATTGCCCGCAAAGAAGGTGCCACCGCCATCTGTCACGGCGCCACCGGTAAAGGTAATGATCAAATCCGCTTTGAACTGGGGATCAAGGCTTTGGCTCCGGATTTAACAATCATCGCTCCCTGGCGTATGACAGATGTATGGACCATGCAGTCTCGCGAAGACGAAATCGAATACTGCCGTCAACATGGCATTAACCTGCCGTTCTCTGCCGATAACAGCTACAGCCGTGACCGCAATCTCTGGCATATCAGCCATGAAGGTCTCGAACTGGAAGATCCGGCCAATGAGCCCAATTACGATCATCTGCTAGTTCTTGGCGTAACCCCCGAAAAGGCGCCGGAAGAAGGAGAATACGTAACTATGTCATTCGAAAAA
This sequence comes from Lachnospiraceae bacterium, assembly GCA_022799175.1. GTDB lineage: Bacteria > Bacillota > Clostridia > Lachnospirales > Lachnospiraceae > Brotaphodocola. Next base: position 6,359 of record JAAWNY010000048.1, read on the forward strand.
GGAATTCCCGTCCGCGTCAACGGGGAATCAATGAAGGTATCCGATATCATCCGCAAGCTCAATGAGCTCGGAGGTAAGCATGGTATCGGTATCGTTGATATTGTAGAAAACCGCGTCGTCGGCATGAAATCCCGTGGTGTCTATGAGACTCCCGGCGGTACTATACTTATGGAAGCACATCAGCAATTAGAAGAGCTAGTCTTGGATCGTGCCACCATGGAAGTAAAAAAAGATATGGGTAATAAAATGGCTCAAATTGTCTATGAAGGGAAATGGTTCACCCCCTTACGTGAAGCGGTACAGGCTTTCGTAGAATCCACACAGCAGTACGTAACCGGAGATGTCAAGTTCAAACTGTATAAGGGCAATATTATCAAGGCCGGCACCTCCTCTCCCTACTCTCTCTACAGCGAGTCTTTGGCCTCTTTCACTACTGGCGATCTTTATGATCACCATGACGCCGATGGTTTTATCACTCTGTTTGGTCTTCCCTTAAAGGTTCGCGCCATGAAGATGGCCGAGCTCGCAAAGAACTAATCATAATACCAACGTCATTTAGATAAGGAAACGAACGTTGCTGTTCTCCCCTCTTCTTTCGTGTACCTTTTGTCACTACTTAAAAAACTAGAAGTGTCACAAAATAAGCCACCAGCGATTTCCGTATCCTGTGTTCGAATGGTTCCCATACACAGAATGTTGGAAATGGCTGGTGGCTCGTTTCGCGGCACTTTCGTTTTTTACAAAGTCCTTTCCCTTGGCATCTGTGCCAGTAAAATCCCGGCAAATACCAATCCGCAGCCTAACATTTCTTTCGTTGACAATTTCTGTTCTAGCAGCACCCATCCTGCCAATACAGAAAACACAGATTCCAGACTCATCAGCAGAGAAGCTACCGTAGGCGACACCTCTTTCTGTGCCACCACCTGCAAGGTATAGGCCACGCCACAAGACAGGATCCCTGCATAGAGAATTGGCAACCATGCTGCTGTCACTGCTCCCCAGGATGGCTTTTCAAACAAAAACATTAATATTGCCGATAGCAGCCCCGCCGTAAAAAATTGTACGCAGGAAATCACTACCCCATCCCCTCTCGGAGAAAAATAATCAATCACTATAATATGCAAGGAAAAACCAATGGAACACAAAAACACCAGAAAATCTCCTCTCCCCACAGAGAAATCTTCCGTAATACAAAGCAAATACATTCCCACTGCCGCAATTGCTACACTGATCCATATGTTCAATCCCACCCGCTTTTTCATAAACAAACCCAAAATGGGAACTAAAATAATATAAAGCGCGGTGATAAACCCAGCCTTCCCCACACTGGTATGTGCAATTCCAAACTGTTGCAACGAACTAGACAAGCATAAAATCATCCCGCAACAAATCCCTCCCACAATGCTCGCCTTTGTCCGATTCGCTTTCTCTAATGCCGATAACTCTTGATATGGCTCATTACTCAGCTTCCGCAACAGAAAAACACACGGGATCAACATCGTGCCGCCGATCAGAAAACGGCTGGCATTAAAAGTAAAACCGCCCACATAGTTCATCCCTTCGCTCTGAGCTACAAACGCAATTCCCCAGATCAAAGCGGTCATTACCAGCATTCCACTACTCAACAGTTTTTTATTTCTCTGCTGTTCCATCTTTCCTTTATCCTCCTGTTACTTTTCCACGTAATTCTCGAATCCTGAGCTAAATACCTCCCGTCCATCCTCATATACCCAGAATGCCTCTGTATCTTCCAAAGACTCAACAAATGCCATCCCCTCCTCTAATGGCATGTTAAATACTGCTGTTGATAATGCATCTGCTCTTGCTCCATTCGGACTCAAAATGGTCACAGATGCAAATTCCTGTCCTGGCATCAAAGTCTCCGGATCAATAATGTGGTGATAGCGAACTCCATCCACCTCATAATACCGCTGATAAGTCCCACTAGTCACTAATGCCAAATCCTGAAGTTTCAGCGCATAGAGATAAGACTGACCACTGGAAGTATCTGGATTCTGCACTCCCACCCGCCAAGGACTGCCATTTCCTTTCGTTCCAATCGTCTGCACATTGCCACCAATACTAATCAACGCAGAACTCACGCCTGCCTCTCGCAATTTTTCGCAGATTCTCTGAGCCGCATACCCTTTGGCCACAGCTCCCACATCCAGGCTCATCGCCGAATCCTCCAGATATACCAAAGACCTTGTCTCATCGATCCGAACGGCTTCTATGTCCATATGTTCTGCTGCCTTTCTCAGCTCCTGCATAGGAGGAATCTCTGCCTGTTCTGGATGCGCAATACCATCTGTTCGGTACTTATGCCACAGAGAAAGCACACTTCCCATCGCCACATTTACCCGACCATTTGTAGTTTCATACTCATCCCTAGCAAATTTTATCAGTCTCACAATCTCCTCGTCCGTCTGCACCGGCGTGATTCCTCTATTATCATTAATCGTCTTAATATTATTAAGCCCCTGATAACTCTCATAAATATCAAACAACTGATGATAATTTTTCAATTCAGACTCAAACAACTCCTTATACTCCTGAAACTGCTCCTCATCCTCCGCATATACTGTAAACGTCGTAAACGTATCAAAATAATCAAAATACTGCGCATCAAACTCCCGATTTTTCGTCTCTTGCATACAGCCCGTCAAAAACAAAGCAGTGATTACCACTGCAATCCATTCTCTCATATTCCCTGCCTTCCTAATTACCAACCGAAAAAACACCTTCCTATCATATCATAAAAAGACATCTGTGCAAACCCCCATCTCAAATAGATATAGAACCGAAAAAAGCAGCCAAGGAAGAGGGGAGAACAGCAACGGGAAATCCTCTGTGATGGTTTGATTGTGCAGAGATTTAGAAGTCCTTAAGCCCCTGAATTCGGCGTTGAAACGAAAATATACATTGTCTGAACGAAGTGAGTTTGTATATTTTCGTTTCGCTTTTAGCAAAAGTCAGGGGTTTTAGGAATTCTTAATCTCGAAACCCGAAAAAGGAACAGAGGATCTCCCGTTGTTGTTCTCCCCTCTTCCTTCGCGTACCTTTTATCACCACTCATCCAAATGACACAGTACACCCCCTGCATTTCCCATGTAAAAAAGGAACGACTGCCTCGCCCTATACGATGCCATCGTTCCTTTTTTTATTTATCTTTTATGTCTGTTATCCGATTCCAAATATTCCTATCTATCGGTCTGTACAAAACCGACACTCTCCAAAAATCTTCCGAATGCTTTTCTTCCTTCTGGCGTACATTTGTACACGCCTGCATCTTCCAGCACTCGGGCAAATACCTTTCCTACTTCATCTTGTAGAATCTTTTCCACATTTTCTCTGGTAATCTCTCCATAAGAAGGCCGGAATTCCTCTACCCAGTCAGCATGTTTCTCCAACATCTCATTGCTACGGATATCCTTCCCCTCCATCAGATACTCTCCCAGAAGAGCCAGCTCATCTTTCAACCGGGAGGGCAACACTGCCAACCCCATGACCTCAATCAATCCAATATTTTCTTTCTTAATATGGTGCAGATCCTGGTGGGGATGGTACACGCCTAGCGGGAATTCTTCTGTCGTGATATTGTTTCTCAATACCAAATCCAGCTCATACCACTCTCCGTTTTTCCGTGCAATCGGAGTTATGGTATTGTGAGGTTCACTGTCTGTCTCAGCATAGACAAATGCTGCTTCATCTGTATAACCTCTCCATGCCCCCAGTACCTTATCTCCCAAATCAATCAATTTTTCCGGATCCTTGCCTCGTAAACGCAATACGGACATTGGCCAGTACACAATACCTGCCTCGACATCCTCGAAACCTGGCATCACAAAATGCTGTTCCATCCCCGCCTTCGCCATGGCAAAGGTATAATGTCCCCCCTGAAAATGATCATGGCTCAAAATCGAACCGCCGACAATCGGCAAATCCGCATTGGAACCCAGAAAATAATGAGGAAACTGCTTTACAAAATCAAACAGTTTGATAAACGCCGCCCGCTCAATCTTCATTGGCGTATGCTGTCCGTTAAACACAATACAATGTTCATTATAGTAGACATATGGTGAATACTGAAATCCCCATTGACTATCATTAACCGTAATGCGGATTATCCGGTGATTATTTCTGGCCGGATGGTTCAGGCGCCCGGCATAACCTTCGTTTTCCATACACAACAAGCATTTCGGATAGCCGCTCTGTTTTGCCAGCTTCGCTGCTGCGATTGCTTTGGGGTCCTTCTCTGGCTTTGAAAGATTGATCGTAATATCCAGATTTCCATAAGGGGTTTCTGCCACCCACTTCTGGTCCTTGCATACCCGGTATCTACGGATATAATCCGAATCTTGACTCAGCTTGTAGAAATAATCCGTAGCAGCCCTGGCTCCCTGTTCTTCATAGATCTTCCAGAATTTCGCCGTCACCTCCGTGGGCCGTGGCATCAGACAATCCATCAGTTTGGTATCAAACAAATCCCGATAACCCACACTGTTCTCTGTAATCCCCTGTTCACAGGCATAATCCAGCAACTCCTTTAATGTTTCTTCCAGATCTACATCGTGATATTGCTGCTCTGGCTCCTCATACTCATCCAGTCTCAGTGTCTCCAGAATCCGGTTTGTCGCATAGATTCGGTCTCCCTCCTCAATCAGCCCCGTCTCCAGCCCATACTGCACCAGCTTCTTAATCCCATCGTATACCATCTGCCTCTGACCTCCCACTTTGTTGTGTTATTGCAGCTACTTCATAGCCCTGCAACGATTTCGCTTTTTCCTGTCTAGTATAATCCTTTTGCTGTCAAATTGCTATGGTATAATGGAGTTATTTTCAGTTTTTATTGTATGTTTTGTCTTACGAATGGCTCAATCCGCTCTATAATCCAGCCTCCCAACATCCCTATCACCGCTCCAGTGACCACCCCTGCTGCCAGCAACATCGGGAAATAAGCAAATACACCAGCTGTCCGGGTCACATAAGCCGCCACTGTCAATTGTCCTGCATTATGAAAAATCCCTCCCAGAATGCTGACTCCCACGGAACTGAACCAACCCGTTTTTTTTGCACCGATCATAACCGCCATACTCACGATGCCGCCAGCCAGTCCATAAAACATACTAAAGGCATTACCAAAAGTGAAACCAACCAGCACAATCCTCACCAAAGCTGTCAGTATTGTCCCTACTATCCCTATGGTATACAATCCCACCACACTGACCAGGTTTGCCAACCCCAGCTTGATCCCGGGCACTGGTATTGGCACCGGAATCATCGCCTCCACATAACTGAACACAAACGCCAGAGCAATCAGCATTCCATACCATGCTGTCTTTCTACCGGATCTTCGTCCTTTGTCACCCATAATTCTCCGTCCGTTTCCACGCGATCCTTCTCTCGTTTTATTGTTCCTGGGATCGCCACTTAAAGTTAGGAATCACATCACTCCATCTTTCAATTCCGATAATCGATTTTGCAAACTCTGTCGTCTCCAGTGTCGTCTTACGATTATCGATGTTTTTATATACGGACCAGGACTTTTTCCGCATCGTCGGCACAATATCATTTGTCTTGCTCATGTCGCATTTCCACAGACCAAAAGTCTGGGACGCCGCGGCCTCCGATGGGGCATCCACCTGCCGACTCATAATAAAAGCGTCAATATAGGGATTGCTGTCTGCCAAATAATAGGCATAGGCAATTGCTGCCGCTTGCAAATCATTATTCTCCCCCCGGGTTGCACTAGTAGATGTAAATCCCTGCTCGGATAGAATAATATGCCGCACATTGCCGTCTCTGCCCCGCAAAGCGTTATTTTGCATATAATCCGTCAGTACATTCAGGTTTTTCAGATTCACCACCGGCGAACTAGCATCATTTTTAATTAAACCGGTCTGATCATCATCCCAAAATTCTGGTTCTGTCAGAGGAATCGAATACGGATGATATGCCAGTCCCCAGTCCATCGCTCCTCCAGCTCCTGTCTTATCAGCAAACCGGTCCACAATATCCTTTGCATTATATTTTGTTGTGCCATTTGCCTCATGATTCCAGTTATAATCGGTGGAAAAGAACAGCCGATCATTCTGATTTGTGCTGCGTATCGCTGTATAGAACACACGAAATGCCCGTTCATATTCCTGAATGTATTGGTCAATTCCCATAGGACCTATATAATTCCACTGTTGATTGTTAATCTCATTTCCGATAATCCAGTTTGACACTTTCCCATAAGGAGAGTCCAGACTGCTGTAGCGCTCTGCCAGGAAAGACGCAATTGCCTTAATGGTCTCATACCCTTCTTTGGTAGAAGCGTTAAAAGCATAATAAAACACCTGGTTCTCTGGCTGCTTTTTCACACCCGGGTAGACCAGTTGTGGTGTACTATCGTTCCATGCATTTAAAAGCACGGCTGTCACAGTCATACTTTTCTCCGACATCCTCCGGATAGTATAATCCAGAGTCTCCAACACCTCCCGGTTAAAGCTATAATTCCTGCCATCATACGTATAATCAATTCCTTGTCCAAGAAGGTGATGAAACGGAATATTGACAATTACATGGTTTACCCCCAGCTCAAAAGCATCTGCCACCATACTATCCGTATTTTGAATCAATAATCCTTTTTTATTTTGTGCAGTACGGTATGGATCGGTATGCTTAGCCAGTACCTCTGGGTTTGTCACATAAGCAGTATTGCTAACTTGCGTATAGCTTTCTCCATCATACACTGCCACCACAAATCGGGAATATAGCCGGTTCTGCTCCGTCCCCAAATTTAATGCGATATCAAAAGAAAGCGGATCTCCCTTTGTGATCCATCCACAATAATCCGACCTACCCTCCAGCGTATCTTGATAAGGCTGCAACTCAAACAAGTATAGATAATTATCGTAAAATGCTGGATCCGACCAAGTTCCTTCCATCTGCCCTTGGATGGCAATCTGATTGCCCCCTTCAATAGCGCAACTCATAATATGTGCAAATTCTGTTGGTGCTGGTTTAACTGGCTGTGTCTCCTCTGCCGTGGCTTCCTCCGGATTCGCCATCACACACATCCCGTTCATCCCTGTCAAAAATGCTGTCAGCGCCAGAACCGTAATCATTCGTCCAATTGGATATTTTCTCATGAATCTTTTCTGCCTCCTTTTCCGTCTTTCATTCCTAATTATATCCAATTATCGGTCAAATACAAGTTCCTGGGCTCTTACGTTCTCTTACATTTTCCTTAATTGCCAGAAATCTGCATTCGGTTGTTAAAAAAATGATAACAGACCCGAGCTCCTCAGCCAAAGTCTGTCACCATCTGCTTTCATTTTTCCCGATATTACATCCCCAATGGCATTTAGATAAACAGTGAAAAAAGGTACGCCAAGGAAGAAGGGAGAACAGCAACGGGAAAGAATTACAAATATTTTTTCAACACTTCTACTTTATCCAACCGCTCCCAGGGCAGATCCAGATCGGTCCTTCCAAAATGACCATACGCAGCCGTCTGTTTATAAATCGGCCTTCTCAGATCCAACATTTTGATAATCCCTGCCGGACGCAGATCAAAGTTCTCCCGGATAATCTCCACTAACTTCTCATTGCTCAACTTTCCGGTTCCGAAAGTATCTACCGTGATGGAAGTTGGATAAGCCACTCCAATCGCATAAGAAAGCTGAATCTCACATTTATCTGCCAATCCGGCGGCCACTACATTCTTTGCCGCATAACGGGCGGCATAAGCAGCAGAACGGTCTACCTTGGTGCAATCCTTTCCAGAAAACGCACCACCACCATGGCGAGCATAACCGCCATAAGTGTCCACAATAATCTTCCGTCCGGTCAGTCCGCTGTCTCCATGAGGACCACCAATCACAAATCGTCCCGTGGGGTTTACAAAAAACTTCGTATTTGCATCGATCAGCTCTACGGGAAGCACTTCATCAAAAACATATTTTTTAATATCTTTATGAATCTGCTCCTGCTCCACATTTGCATCATGCTGAGTGGAAAGAACCACCGCCTCCAAACGCAGCGGCTTGCCATTCTCATCATATTCCACCGTCACCTGACTCTTTCCGTCGGGACGCAGATAGGGCAGCGTGCCATCTTTGCGCACTTCCGTAAGACGACGAGCCAGCTTATGAGCCAGTGCAATCGGATATGGCATGTACTCCTCTGTCTCATTGCTGGCAAAACCGAACATCATTCCCTGATCGCCGGCACCGATAGCCGCCAGCTCGCTGTCACTCATTCGGTTCTCCTTAGCCTCTAGTGCTTTATCTACTCCCAGAGCAATGTCTCTCGACTGCTCATCCAAAGCCACAATCACACCACAGGTATTGCAATCAAATCCATATTCCGCATTATCATAGCCAATCTCCCGCACAGTATCGCGGACAAGCTTTTGAATATCCACATAACCTTTGGTGGTAATCTCACCCATCACTAATACCAATCCGGTGGTAGTACAAGTCTCACAGGCCACCCGGCTCATAGGATCCTGCTCCATCAGCGCATCCAAAATGGCATCAGAAATGGCATCACACATTTTGTCTGGATGTCCCTCTGTCACGGACTCCGACGTAAACAACAACTTCTCCATGGAAACTCCTCCTTCGAATTCAATGGCTCCTCGCAAATTCCTGTAATCTCACATTCTCCAGAAATTTGGACAAAAGAAAAGTCCGCAGCAATCATACTCCGGACTTGATATATTTTGCACATCAAATCCTCTTATTGCTCGATTTCTCGCTCAGGTTGGCACCTTCCGAACGCTCCTGCAAGCATTCCGTCCGGGGTTGCCGTGACTTCACAGATCCTTTGTATCTCCATCACTCTGAATAAGGGATATTACGCACTTTTCAATTGTTATTTTTTGTTACAAAATTATACTATCAGATAATAAGTGGAGTGTCAAGAAAAATCTCTTTTCAATTTTCGAAGTCCTCCTCATACATACCGGCCGGAATAAACACCTGAAATACCTCCTTCTCATTCGGATCCTCCAAGCTGGTCAACTCAATTCTCAGAGTACCATCTCCCATTTTTTTCATGGTACATATCTGGCTTCTTCCTTGTTCCCCCGAGCTTAAATACTCCCAGTATTTTTCAGGATTTTCGATATTTCTGATATCAACCGCCATGATTCTTTTTTGTTCCCAATCCATCCATAAGCAGACTCCGCCATCCCGTACCGTGAGCAAACTGCCCGGCAAGTCTCCCAGCTTTATCTGCTCGGTAAAATCCGGCCTTACTCGCATGATCGGCCTGGGAAATTCCCCATCATTTGTCCAACCTTCATAATATATATAACCGTCATCATAGCAGATTCCTTCTGCCACAGCATAATAGAGATCCCCAATCTGCCGATCGCTGCCATCCAATCGAATGCTGATCAGCCAAGGACGTTTTACACTGAGTGCAGACGCTTCGGTAAACCCCCAAAATATTATTCGTTCCTCTGTCAAAACAAATTTCTGATAATTTTCCCCGCCCAGATAAACCAGTTTATCGATTACCTCGACGGTTCTATCATGACTTCTGACCATTTCCACGCGACCATAAGGAATATGATAGAGATTCCGTTCGTAATATTCCGTCTTCTCAAATGGCAATAATTCTCTCGGAGTTCGCAGATAGTAATCATAATCCCCTTTTTCAAACAGCCAACGTTCTTCAGAGATCTCTCCCTTCTGGTTCACCAATTCCTGACCACCTCCAAAAAACAGAAATGTCTGGGTCATAATTTGCTGTTTGGGATCGTAATAACCATAAAATAAGTCAATCAGTCTTCCTTTTCCTCCGGCAGAAGATGCCGTACCCAGAACGGCAATCCGACCATCTTCCATCTTCACGGCATCAAACTCACGAATGCTTAGCTCTTGTTGTTCCTCTGACTCTTTGTCGGATACTGCCATCAAAAATGTATCCTCCAAATGAATCTGGTCCCGCGTTAACTCCTCCTTGGGCAAAACCGTTTCCAATGCTTCTGCCAGGCGGAACCCTGTATCTGTGTCCTTGATAAACATCTGTTGTTTCCACCTGCCATCTTCCTCTTTACTAAAAGAAAACAGGCCAAATTCCCCATGAAAAATCAAAGAATTTTCTGAGGCAAAATCTATAAATACCTCAAATTCTTTCTGAGGCGGATTCTCCGATTGCCCAGAAACCGTTTCTGTGTGTGCTCCCTTTCCCAGCATGATCGATGCCAGCCATTGTGATTCTGGCTTCCCCTGTTGCCAAACCTTCTCCCTTTCCTCTTCTCCGAGCTTACCGGCCAAAAAAATACTGGTAGGCCCATCCGCTCCGCCAATAATCGAAACCGATGTGTTTTCATCTTCCTTTTTATCCACATTTTCCGGAGGACTGGTTATCAGACCAATCCCCGCTGCCACCAGCAAGATCACTCCCGACAACGTCAATATCACTCCTGGCTTATGATATTTCAAAATATTCCGAATCCTCAAATACGTATGATTCTTACCAAATGCCAGAGGCAACAAAATCCCACTTCTTCTTTCTGCCTGCGCCAACAGTACTTGAGAATAACTTTCCCTGACTTCTCTGCCAAGCCGCTTAATGACTCTTTCATCACAAGACATCTCCATATCTGCACACATCAAACGAAATGTCAGCCAGGCCAAAGGATTGAACCAGTGTACTGCTACCATAGCTAGTCCCAGCAGTTTTACCAGATAGTCCCGCCTCTCTGCATGAATCTGCTCATGACAAAGAATATACTCCCGATCGTCGCCAGATAACCCTGCCGGCAAATAAACCGCTGGGCGAAAAATCCCCATGACAAAGGCTCCTTCGATCCGATCAGACTCCCACACTGCAAGTCGCCCTTTTCTAAAATTCATCTGTACAAATGGTAATTCCTCCGTATGCACTGCAGTCCTCAACTTTCTTTGCAGTTTCCACCACTGCCATAAATGATATCCTGCAAAACTTACCATACCGAATGCCCATATGACGAAACCCACTGCCAGCCACGCTTGAATCGGATTGATCGAAGCCGCCGTATTTTCCACAGACAGACTTTCTTCCATTACTTGATTCACCGCCCGATCCACCCAGATGACCCCTGTCTCAATCTCCGGTATTTCCTGATAGAGGATCTCCTGTCTCACCGGTCTTGGATTTACCGGGAATAAAGACAAAGGAGAGGAAATATTGACCGGACACAAAAAACGAAAAAGAACTACCATCCACAAAGCATACGCATAACTCTTTGGCATCCTCTTTAAAAGTAATCTCAATATCAATACAATACCTGTAGTGCACCCTGCTGCAAAACTCATATTCAATAACCGAATCATTCCTACTTCCATCATTCCACCGCCTTTTCTATCATGGCTCGAATTTCCTTTGCCTCCTCCTCTGTCAGCCTCCGGTCTGATAAAAAAGCCGCTACAAAAGCCGGAAGTGACCCTCCGAAATTTCTATCTACAGCCTCCTTACTCTCAGTCTTCTGTACTTCAGCCCGTTTTACCACTGCCGTCACCACTGCCTGTTCATTCTTCACAAATCCCCGCTCTATCAGCTTCTTGAGTACCGTAAAGCAGGTTGACTTCTTCCAACCCAGATTTTCCAGACATAGCCGCGCCAATTCCATCGAGCGCACCGGCTCATACTCCCAGACCAGTTCCATAAACCGATACTCCCCGTCAAATAATTTTCTTTCCGCCATTTTCACATTTCCCCTTTCCTCCAGACACACAGTTCTCATTTTCAAAGTCTTCCCTTCATAGGTCTACTATAATAGTCCTTCTAAATAAAAGTCTATCACAATAGACCTATCTTGTCAAGATTTCATAATAACTCTTCTATTTCTAAAACCGCTGCAAAAACAGCAATCAAAAACGGCGTGACTTAAATCACGCCGTTTTCTCTAAAATATGTTATTTTCCTATCCGTTTATTGTATCCACACTCCGTTAGCATCTACCCGGTATCCATCTGGCGTCGTAGTATTGGTCAACATCGCTCCCTGGGTACCTCCTTCTCTTGGATCGCAGTAATACCACTTTCCATCGCCTGCCTGGATCCATCCCGTCCTCATATATCCAGATGCATCAAAGCAATACCAGAGATTATTAATCTTCAACCACCCATTAGATGGGTAAGTACCGTTGGAATATTCGTACCACCAGCCCACTTGATTTCGCTTCCAGCTTCCTCCGCTCGGATTGGAACCTGGAGCATTTGTAGTGTTGCTGTTCCCGCTTCCTCCCGAATAACTCCCGCTCTTAAAGCTCTCTGCTAAATCCTCATCTACATACATGGAATCTGACTCGTACCAGTCTCCTTTTTTGGAGTTACTGCTAACCGCACGAACCTTAAAGAAATACTCCCCTTCCCGGTTCATGCTTGACGCAAAATTATAATATTCATTCGAGGTAGTAACTGCGGATCCCACGGATTTCTCTCCCCGGTAAAGACGCACCTGATAGCTTTTCGCCCCATCAGTAGCTTCCCATCTAGCCACCGGAATTTCTTCTCCTTCCCATTCCACAGTATCGATCTCCAGACTCCCTTCCAGAGCATCCAGCTTCACAGTAATCACCATGGTTGACTTATTGTTTTCTCGGTGGGAAGTTACATACGTAGCATCATCTCCCCGCAATTTCACCTTGGACTTACTCATAGTATCAAAATAATGATCCTCGTTTGCCTCCAAAGTGATCTCCACCCGCGGTACATCTCCGCTGATCCACTCCCCTTCATCATTCACTACTTCAATATCATCTACTGTGTAATTATCCGATCCAGCCTCCACCGTCACATCGCTGCTATCATTCCCTGCCTCAATGGATGAATTAATGGTCAATGTCACTTGACTGATCTTTGTCCTCTCCTCTGCAGCTAAAGCATTCCCTGCCAACAATGTTGCCAACATACCGCTGCTGACCGCCAACATCAAACTCTTTCTCCACAAATTCATAATGTTTCCTCCTTTTTTCTTCCTATGAAAACTAAAGATGACTTGCTTATAATACCATAATATCCGGAAGAAATGTACAAATTGTAAAAAGAAAGTGACAATTCCCAGTCAAAAATCATACAAAACCCTTACTGCCCTTATCCTGTTTTTAACCGAAACTTATTCACTTCTTTGTCCGAATTAATCAACTCAATAACTGCCCCCAGTTTTTGAAGCTTTTCCTCAAAACATTCATATCCCCGCTGAATGTAACCAATCCCTTCCACAACAGTAAAGCCCTCTGCCGCCAAACCTGCCAGCACCAAAGCCGCTCCGGCCCGCAGATCGGGACTTACGACCTGGGCACCAGTAAAACCTTTCACACCATCGATGACTGCTACATTTCCTTCTACCTTAATTTTGCCCCCCATCCGGGTCAGCTCGTCCACATATTTAAACCGATTTTCAAAAATACTCTCTGTAATCATACTGGTTCCCGATGTCAATGCCAGAGTTACTGCCATTTGAGGTTGCATGTCCGTGGGAAATCCCGGATAAGGCAGTGTCTTAATATTGGTAGAATGTTGTCTAGGTCTACCTACCACCCGCACCTCATCATCCCCCTCAATCACCTCACAGCCAATCTCTAGCAGCTTCGCCGAGATCGCCTCTAGATGCTTCGGTATCACATTCTTCACCGTCACATCTCCTCTAGTAACGGCTGCCCCGCACATGAAGGTTCCCGCCTCGATCTGATCCGGTATGATCGAATACTCTGTCCCATGAAACTTTCGTACTCCCCGAATCCGGATAATATCGGTCCCGGCACCCTTGATATTGGCTCCCATACTGTTAAGGAAATTCGCTACATCCACGACATGAGGCTCTTTTGCTGCATTCTCCAGAATCGTCTGCCCTTCTGCTAAAGCCGCCGCCATCATAATATTAATCGTAGCTCCTACAGAAACCACATCCAGATAGATATGTCCCCCCACCAAATCAATCGCGTGAGCCATCACTGCTCCCCGCTCAATCTCAATCCGTGCTCCTAAAGCCCGAAATCCTTTTAAATGTTGATCAATCGGCCGACTGCCAATATTACACCCTCCCGGCAGCGGTACTTCAGCGCTCTTATACTTTCCCAACAGAGCTCCGATAAAATAATAAGAAGCCCGAATCTTTCTCATATAATCATCATCCACCGAAACCTCATGAATCGTGGATGCATTAATCCGTACTGTATGACGATCGATCCGCTCCACTCTGGCTCCAATCTCCTGAATCGCCTCCAGCATTACATTGATATCCCTCACATCTGGCAAGTTCTCAATAATTACATTCTCATCTGTCATGATCGAAGCTGCAAGAATCCCCAATGCGGCATTCTTCGCGCCACTGATCTGTACTTCTCCTACCAGCGGATTGCCGCCCTTCATAATATAACGATTCATTTTACACCTCTGTCGCTCTCCGATTTTTAAATCTTATCCAGCAGCTCTGATGCCTGCCTTGCTTTCACCATATCCTGTATATCTAAAAAACCAAACGCAAAATCTTTACAAAAATATTAAAATTTCATTTACTCTTTTTAATGATTATACCACAGAATCCAAATTTGTAAAGAGCTGGGGCTTTTCTCATTCAAAAAAAGTTGACTTGCATGCAATGTCATTTAGATAAGAAGTGGCAAAAGGTACGCCAAGAAAGAGGGGAGAGAAGCAATCGAAAATGGTCTGTTCTTTTTTCCGGTTTCGAGATTAAGAATTCCTAAAATCCCTGACTTTTGCTAAAATCGAAACGAAAATATACAAACTCGCTCCGCTCAGACAGTGTATATTTTCGTTTCAACGCTAAATTCAGGGATTTAAGGACT
>JAAWNY010000049.1 GCA_022799175.1 Lachnospiraceae bacterium
CGAAAATATACAAACTCGCTCCGCTCAGACAGTGTATATTTTCGTTTCAACGCTCAATTCAGGGATTTAAGGACTTCTAAATCTCTGCAAAGTCAAAATATCACAGAGGATTTCCCGCTACTTTTCTCCCCGCTTCCTTGGCTGATTTTTTCGTTTCCTTATCTAAATTCACATTGGCATTATTACAGCTCCAAAATTTCCCTATCATTGGGAACGTATAGATTACCGGTATAATATTGCCGACCTTCTGCTAGATAAAGTTCTTTTCGATGCTCGATAGATTTGTCTTCGGTATGCCACAGGACCAGATTGGGGATGTGAAGTTGTGTTGCCAATTCACAGGCGTCTTTGACTGTGCTATGGTGTTTTTCATAAGGCTTAAAACGATCGCGTTCGCTATATAGACAGAAAGCTTCATGTAGCAGCCAATCACTGTTTTCTACATAAGATTGGCAGAGCGGATTGTAGGGTTCGTCTCCTGCGCAAGTCAGACGATGGCCATTGGACAGCATAGTAGTGAAACCATACTGCTGGGCTTTGGTGGAATGGATATCAAAAAAGGTTATCGAATAATTCAGAATTTGGCAGGTATCGCCATCATGAATTGCTATCAAATGAATACGATTCCCGATAGTCTGATATAATTTACTTTGAAGGGTCAGGCGACAAAACGTGTCAATGGTATGAACTAGTTCCTGGTGACAATAAATATGGAGATCCCCCTCATAAGCGCCAGAGCGAATACGGGTGGCGATGAAACGGACCATCCAGATGATACCTAGAAGATGATCGGTATGTTCATGGGTAACAAAAATATGATGGATTCGTTCAAAGGGTACTTGCATATCCTCCAAAATTGGCAGGATACCATTACCACCTCCGGCGTCTACCATAAAAAATTGCTCGGAAGGATTACGAATGGCAAAACAAGTATTGTAACAACGCGTAACAGCGGCATTGCCAGTACCAAATACATAGAGCTGTTCCATAAAAAGGACCTCCTTGACATCACATAATAAAAAAGCCTGCATTCTCTGCAGGAATATCCGAAAAATCCGATAAAATGTACACAAAACAGGCACATTCTATCGGATGGATGGAGACAATAGGACTCGAACCTACGACCCTCTACACGTCAAGCAGATGCTCTCCCAGCTGAGCTATATCTCCATAGACATTATTATAAGCGAAAAGATAATATTTGACAAGAACTTTTTTGCCGAATTTAGTATGGGATAGATTGCGGATCAAGATGGAAGCCGGACAGGGAATTCATGAAAAATTCATTATGAAATATTGACAAAATGTGGTACTATATTGCTATATTAAGAATTACAACCGGTAAGAGAAGGGCCGGTGGGATACATGGGAGGTAGAAATGAGGGATTTGGCATATCTGAAATTGTTGGCAAGGGAATATCCCAGTGTCAAGGCGGCTTCCAGTGAGATTATCAATTTGATGGCAATCAGTGGATTGCCAAAAGGGACAGAGTATTTTTTCAGTGATCTGCATGGGGAGTATGAAGCATTTATTCATCTGCTTCGCAGCGCGTCCGGAATTATTCGGGAAAAGATTCGGGACACTTTCGGACATATTATTCAGGAAGAAGAAGAAGTGGAGCTGGCCAACCTGATTTATTATCCGGAGAGGAATCTGTCTCGGCTGAAACAGGCAGGGAAGAATACAGAGGACTGGCAACGGGTTACGATTTATCGATTGGTGCAGATTTGTAAAGAGGTTTCTTCTAAATATACCCGTTCCAAAGTGCGTAAGAAGATGCCCAAAGAGTTTGCTTATATCATTGATGAGCTTCTTCATGTGGATTATACTGATGATAATAAGCGAATCTATTATGAAGAAATTATTCATACCGTGATTGATATACAGGTGGCAGAAGCTTTTATTGTAGCACTGTGCAATTTGATTCAAAATTTGACGATTGATAGCTTGCATATTATTGGCGACATTTTTGACCGGGGGCCACGAGCGGATATTATTATGGACGAGCTGATGAGATTTCATGATGTAGATATCCAATGGGGAAACCATGATATCTCTTGGATGGGGGCAGCTACAGGTAATGAAGCTTGTGTGTGTAATGTATTGCGTATTGCCATCAGTTACAATAGTTTCGATGTACTGGAAGATGGTTATGGGATCAATCTCCGGCCATTGTCCATGTTTGCGGCGCGCGTTTATAAGGATGATCCTTGCACTCGTTTCACACCAAAGATTCTGGATGAGAATATCTATGATGTAGTGGATCCGGGACTGGTAGCTAAGATGCACAAGGCGATTGCGGTGATTCAATTTAAAGTGGAAGGAAAGATTATTAAACGCCATCCGGAGTATCAGATGGAGGATCGACTATTGTTGGAAGCTGTAGATTTTAAGAATGGTACCGTGTCAGTGGCAGGAAAGAACTATTCGATGTTAGATATGGATTTTCCTACTGTGGATCCGGCCGATCCACTTCGTCTGACAAAGGAGGAACAGGAGCTTTTGCATACACTGGTACTTTCTTTTAAGCACAGTGGACTTTTACACAAACATATTCGTTTTTTGTATTCCAATGGTGCACTTTACAAATGCTATAACAGGAATTTATTATATCATGGCTGCATTCCTATGAAGGTTGATGGAAGCTTTGAGACTATGAATTGTAATGGGGAATTTTTGAGTGGGAAGGCATTGATGGACTATATTGCAGAGGAGATTCATAAGGCGTATTTTCTTAAAGAAGACGATCCCAAGAAGGAGAGCGCCAGAGATTTGATGTGGTATCTTTGGTGTGGCGCCAAATCGCCAGTATTTGGCAAAGACCGGATGACGACTTTTGAGCATTATTTTGTAGAAGATAAGACCACTCATCGGGAACGCATGAATCCTTATTACCAGTTGAGTCAGAAAATTGAAATATGTGAGCGGATTTTGGAAGAATTTGGGCTTTCTGGAGAAGGAACCCATATTATCAATGGACATGTACCGGTAAAGATCAAAGATGGAGAGACACCAGTAAAAGCAGGAGGAAAATTGTTTATTATTGATGGCGGGCTTTCCAAAGCCTATCAAAAACATACAGGGATTGCCGGCTATACATTAATTTATAATTCTCATCATTTGGCATTGGCAGAGCATAAGCCATTTGATCCGAAAAAGGAGAGCACACCAAGGGTATCGATCGTCGAGAAGGCAAAGAAACGAGTAATGGTGGCAGATACGGATCGGGGAGTAGAACTTTGTAGTCGTATTGAAGATTTGAAAGAGCTAGTAGCAGCATATCGCTGTGGAGATATAAAGGAACAGATATCAGATACTTGAGGAGATAGGAATGAAAAAAGAAGAATTTCTGCAGGGACTTACAGAAGCTCTTACGAATGAAGTACCACCAGAAATAGTGCGGGAAAATCTGCGATATTATGAAGATTATATCCGTGAAGAGATGGGAAAAGGGCGTTCAGAGAATGAGATCATGGAAGAGCTTGGAAGTCCAAGACTAATCGCTCGGACAATCATTGATACAACGCCGGGAAGCGGGAGCTATATAGATAGAGATAACGCCGCTGCCGGAGGATTTACTGGAACTGACAGCAGAGAAAGTTATCAACAAAGCGGAAGTGTTCGACATTATGATTTGAATAAGTGGTACTGGAAGTTGTTGGCACTGGTGATTCTGATTGCGGTGATTACGTTGATTTTGATGATAGTGGGGGGGATTCTAAGTTTAGTAATTCCGATGCTGCCAGTGATCGGAATGGTGCTTTTGATTATGTGGTTTGTGCGGGGAGGTTCTGGGCCCCGAAAATAAAAGATTGTTTGAAATTGGGGAAAGAGATTGTCACAAAATCAGCCGTTGGCCATTTTTATATCCTGTGTACGAGAACATCTGGACACGGAATATGGGAAATGGCCAACGGCTGATTTTGTGATATTTTTTCGAAATATAAAAAATATAAAATTTTCTTTAATTGGGTTGACGTGGAAATGTTTTAATTGTATAATGTGAATGTAATAAATTTAACATTTACGTAATAATTAGAAATTGAATTTTAAAAAATAGATATCAAAGATTGGAGAAGAAGTATGAGAAGAGCAGGACTATACATAATGGCAATGATGACAGCAGGGATCGTGATGTGGAAGACACCGATCATTTCTTATGCAGAGCCAGTTATGGTGGAAGCGAATGAGATGGAAGCGAATAGCGAAGAAGCATCTCCAGTAGTAGAAGTGCCTACGGAGATCGATGATACCGCAAATGCTGGTCCAGATTTGGAGATGCAGAATCAGTTGCGTGAAGAGGCAGAAGCACAGCAGGCGGCCAATCAGGCGGCAGAAACGCGTCAGAATCTAGTAAACTATGCATTACAGTTTGTAGGGGGCCCTTACCGGGCAGGGGGAAATGATCCCCGTACTGGCGTGGATTGTTCTGGTTTTGTGAAATTTGTGATGCAGAATGGGGCTGGAATCGGTATGAATCGTTCCTCTGCCACACAAGCGACACAAGGCAAAGCAATCAGTGCAAATCAGATGCAGCCAGGAGATTTGATTTTTTATGGTAGCGGTTCCCATATTAACCATGTGGCAATGTATATTGGTAATGGACAAATTGTACATGCATCTACCTACAAAACAGGAATTAAAATTTCTAACTGGAATTATCGGGCACCAGTTAAAATTGTCAGCATGTTAGGATAATATAGAAAAGACAAGTTGGAATATAAGAAAAAGCCAGGCAGGGGAGCTGCCTGGCTTTTTGAGGGGAGTATAAATAATTAATAAGGCTGAAGAAATTGATTTAAGGGAAATCAGTTTCTTCCATTTGATTATACTAAATTTGTACACAAAATGCAAATGGAAATCATATTAAAAAAAGAATTATGAATAATTGATACGAAAAAAGACATACTACTCCTGTAACAAATATAATGAAATGAGTCAGGAGGTATGAACCATGAGAGACAATTACAATGACATGGATAACAGTAAGAACTGCCACAACAGTAACAACAATCGCAACAGCAGCCGTAACAGCAGCCAGAACAGCAATCAGAACAATAGTCAGAACAGCAATCAGAACAGCAGTCGCAACAACAGCCAGAATAGCAATCGCTAATTGATGGCGGCAGTTTAGGAAAGTATCAAAAGCAGGATACGTTCCATGAATCGAACACGAACAAAGATAGAGGGCCGTCCTGGGACAAGGGACGGCTTTTCTACATATAATAGCAGTAAACCGATTAAACAGGCGGTAAGTAATGTGGTACATTATCAGCACAGCACAATTAGAGCAATATTTGGATGAGAATCGATGGATTTATCTAGTGGATATGAGAGATCGCTCATCTTATGTACAATCCCATATCCGTGGCGCTGTCAACATACCAGACGAGGAGTTTTGGGGGCGGGTGGGAGAATTACCCACGGATCGTCTGATTATCCTGTATTGTTACCGGGGACCACGAAGCATGCTAGCGGCAAGACAGTTGGCTCGTTATGGATATCAAGTGGCGGATATTTGTGGAGGAATAGAGGCATACAGAGGAAAATATTTGGAAGGATATGGACTGCGGACTGGTCGATGATTGCCAATTTTAATAGAAAATTCTCTTACACGCAATGGTCATCTATTATAGAAGCGCCGCAAAGAGAGGGGTATTTTATCATTGACAACCGTATATTCAAGCTATAAAATAATAAATATTACTTGCGGTATGGTTCCTTTGTTTTTCGAAGGTAGTACCTATCATAACTGCAGGAATGGCAAGGAGAAAAGCAGAATGAAATATATGTTTGCGTCGGATATCCATGGGTCTGCATGGTACTGTCGGAGACTTCTGGAAGAATACCGCCGGTCTGGAGCAGACCGGCTGATTTTGCTGGGGGATCTTTTATATCATGGCCCGCGCAACGATTTGCCTAGGGAATATGCGCCCAAAGAAGTGATATCTATGCTGAATACATGTAAGGATGAGATCTATGCGGTTCGTGGAAATTGTGAAGCAGAAGTAGATCAGATGGTACTGGAATTTCCGGTTATGGCAGATTATGCCCTTTTGATGTTGAACGGACTTACTTTCTATGCAACTCATGGGCATGTATACAATCAAGAGCATCTGCCTCCTATGAAGGCGGGGGATATCTTGATCCATGGACATACCCATTTGCTGAAAGCTGAATCTTTTGAGGCAGGATATATTCTGAATCCTGGATCTGTATCGATCCCGAAAGGAGGGAATCCGGCTACTTATGCGGTTTTGGAGGAAAGAAGATTTCGGATTTTGGATTTTGAGGGGCATGTGGTGAAGGAGCTAGAATTATAACGATTACATGATAAGAAAATACGGAAGGACAGTATATGGCAGAACGAATTTATGAATTGATGGCGCCCTGCCATTTTGGCATGGAGGCAGTACTCAAACGAGAAATTCAGGATTTAGGGTATGAGATTACTCAGGTCGAGGACGGCAGAGTTACATTTTTAGGGGATGCCAAAGCGGTTTGTCGGGGGAATATTTTCTTGAGAACGACGGAACGAATCCTGATTAAGACAGGGAGTTTTCGGGCCACCAGTTTTGAGGAACTCTTTCAGGGGACAAAGGCGATTAACTGGGCGGATTTTATTCCTCCAGATGGGAAGTTTTGGATAAAAAAGGCGGGATCGGTTAAGAGTAAGCTTTTCAGTCCGACAGATATTCAATCCGTGATGAAAAAGGCGATGGTGGAGCGGATGAAACTGGCTTATGGCAGAGAGGTGATTCCGGAGACGGGCAGCAGTTATCCGTTGCGGGTGTTTTTGTATAAGGATCAAGTAACCGTAGGATTGGATACAACCGGGGAATCTTTGCATAAACGGGGATATCGGAAATTGACTAGCAGAGCGCCTATCGAAGAGACCCTGGCGGCTGCGCTTATTATGTTAACTCCATGGCGAAAGGAACGAATTCTTGTAGATCCTTTCTGTGGCAGTGGAACATTTCCCATTGAAGCCGCCATGATGGCAGCGAATATGGCGCCAGGTATGAACCGTTCCTTTTTGGCAGAAGACTGGAAGGAATTAATTCCTCGAAAATGTTGGTATGCGGCGATGGATGAGGCGATGGAGCGGATGGATGACACCATATCTGTGGATATTCAGGGATACGATGTGGATGGAGATATCATCCGATCGGCGCGTGCCAATGCAGAGGCGGCGGGAGTCGGACATCTGATTCATTTTCAGAGACGGCCAGTGGCAGAACTGAGTCATCCGAAAAAATATGGATTTCTTATTACAAATCCTCCTTATGGAGAGCGGCTCGAGGAAAAAAGCAATCTTCCGGCATTGTATACGCAGTTAGGAGAACGATTTCAGGCATTGGATGCCTGGTCGGCGTATATCATTACAGCATATGAAGATGTAGAAAAATATATTGGGAGGAAGGCGGATCGGAACCGCAAGATTTATAATGGAATGATGAAGACTTATTATTATCAGTTTCTGGGACCGAAGCCACCCAAACGGAATGCAGACAATAGGGAGAATGATTAGAAGGCGTCAATATTGGAGCGCTATGGGTATCATCCTGGTAATGTTGTGTGGATGCACTGTGCAACAGAAGGAATGGCTACCGGGCAATGAAATGAATGAAGAATTCGAAAAGGAAGCAGAAATAGAAGATCTTGGAGGCAAAACGGATAAAGGGAGATCTGGCGGATTGCTGGAACAAGCAGAAGGAGAAAAAGCGGGGGTTGATAACCTTCAAAAAAAAGAAAAAAATTTGAGAATGAAAAAACAGTGGAGCGAGAAACTGTATCAAGAACGAATTCGTCAGCTTTTGGAAACTGCGGATCCGCTTCCCAAACGCTATGATGCCAGGGAAGAGGGAAGGACAGCTCCGGTGGAAGATCAGCGAGAATTGGGAACTTGTTGGGCATTTTCTTCACTGACAGCATTGGAAAATGCTATGCTTCCCCAGGAAATATGGGATTTCTCAGAGGATCATATGTCTCATAATCCTTATTTTATTCTAGGACAGGAAAATGGGGGAGAGTATACCATGTCTATGGCTTATCTCTTGTCGTGGCGGGGACCGGTGACAGAAGCTCAAGATCCCTATGGGGATGGCGTTTCTCCAGAAGGATTAAAACCAGTAAAGCATGTGCAGGAAGTGCGAATTTTGCCAGAAAAAGATCAGGAAACAATAAAAAGAGCGGTTCTAGCTTGTGGAGGAGTCCAGAGTTCCCTATATACTACAATGCAAAATGGCGACACTCAGTCAGAGTACTATAATCCACAGACGAGTGCCTATTGTTATCCCGATTCCACAGCGCCCAACCATGATGTAGTGATTGTAGGATGGGATGACGATTTTCCTGCTGAAGCTTTTCGGCCCAAAGCAAAGAATAACGGCGCATTCCTCTGTGAAAACAGTTGGGGAACCGAGTTTGGGGATGGGGGATTTTTTTATGTTTCTTATGAGGACGCCAATCTGGGTAAGACGAATATTGTTTATACTTGCATCGAAGAACCAGATAATTATGATTCTTTGTACCAAAGTGACCATTGCGGTTGGGTAGGACAATTGGGATATGGAGAAGAGATGGCATGGGCGGCAAACATTTATACGGCAAAATATGCGGAAGCAGTGAAAGCAGTAGGTTTTTACGCAGTAGATGAGAATACCGAATATCAAATATATCTTTTGCGCCATGTGCCGGAAAACCCGAAAAAAGCATTGAAGCAGAGAGGGGAGATTTTGGCAGAGGGAAAGTTGCGTCATGCTGGATATTATACGATACCACTTGAAAAATCCATTCCGGTAGAAGCCGGAGAACGGTTTGCTGTGGTGATTCATTTGATGACGCCGGAAGCGATTCATCCGATTGCTGTGGAATACGATGCCGGAGACGGAAAATGTCAGATCGATTTAAAGGATGGAGAAGGTTATATTAGCTTTGAGGGAGAATATTGGGAAAATGTAGAAGAACAGCAAAGTTGTAACATTTGTTTAAAAGCATATACCGATATTCGATAGATAGGCTATTTTACAAATGAAGTGGCGAATGGTACATGATAAATGCAAAAAGTGCGATGATTGGCGAGGGTTAAAAATGCCGATAATCATATACGGAGGATTGTTATGAAACACAGGATTGTTTTTGCAACCGGAAATGCAGGAAAGATGCGGGAGATTCGTTTGATTTTAGGGGATTTGGGGTGTGAGATCGTCTCCATGAGGGAAGCAGGAGCAGATCCGGAGATTGTAGAAGACGGAAAGACTTTTGGAGAAAATGCGGAAATCAAAGCCAGGGCAGTTTGGAAATGTACAGGAGATATTGTGCTAGCGGATGATTCGGGACTGGTGGTGGATTATATAGGAGGAGAACCCGGGATATATTCTGCCCGTTATATGGGAGAAGATACTTCCTACGAAATCAAGAATCAGAATATTATCAATCGGTTGGAGAATGCGAAAGGGGATCAGAGGAGTGCCCGTTTTGTATGTAATATTGCAGCCGTTTTACCAGATGGGCGCGTGATCCACACGGAGGCCGCTATGGAAGGACAGATTGCTTATAGACCGGCGGGAAACGAGGGATTTGGCTATGATCCAATCCTTATGATTCCGGAGTATGGCGTTACATCGGCAGAGTTGACTATTGAGCAGAAGAACCGTATCAGCCATCGCGGAAAGGCATTGGAGGCGATGAAGGAAGAACTCAAACGAATTCTTGAGGAGGAAGCCTGATGAAAATACTGATTGTAAGTGATACACATCGCAAGGATGATAATCTGAAGAAAGTGATTGAAGAGCAAGCTCCACTGGATATGTTGATTCATTTGGGAGATGCGGAGGGCAGCGAATTTTTGATCGGTGAATGGGTTAATGAAGATTGTCAACTGGAGATGGTTATGGGTAATAATGACTTTTTTTCTTCTCTGGAGCGGGAAATTGAGCTCGAACTGGGTTCCCATAGGATTTTGTTGACGCATGGTCATTATTATAATGTATCACTGGGAGTGGAAGGACTTTATCAGGAAGCAGTTGATCGAAATTGTGATATCGCGATGTATGGGCACACGCATCGTCCGTTTTTGGATAAACGCGGGAATGTGACTATCTTAAATCCGGGAAGTTTATCCTATCCAAGACAGGAGGGACGAAAACCCACTTATATGCTTATGTATATGGAGGAGGATGGCCGTGTGCGTTATGAACGTCACTCCCTCTCTTAGAGGCCGGCAAGGCATGCTGGAACAAGAGGATCTGGATATATGCTTTGCCGGAGGAAACAGACAAGAGAATGAGTTGATGAAAGTGGGCCGGAAGATGATTGGCGCACTGAAGAAATTGTTGAAAATTTGAAAAAAATGGTTGACAAAATGGAATGGCTGTTATATAATGTTTCTTGCGTTGGTCAACAGTCGTTGGTGATGCAGGAGAACAGCGTTCCATATTTCGGGGTGTGGCTCAGTTTGGCTAGAGCGCCTGGTTTGGGACCAGGAAGTCGCAGGTTCGAATCCTGTCACCCCGATTGAAGTGGTAAAAGTTATTTGTATTTTGCAGGTGTAGTTCAATGGTAGAACACCAGCCTTCCAAGCTGGATACGTGGGTTCGATTCCCATCACCTGCTTTTTGAAAGCTCTTGTTTATACAAGAGCTTTTGTATTATGCATAAAATAAACTATATTCTTGTGTACACTTTAATTAAAGAGGTGTATCATACAGAAAATGTCAATAAAAAATAGAATATGAGTAAAAAGTACTTGCTTTTTGATTCGTCCTGTGATAAAATGTAATCCGTCGTCAAGTGGCAAAGCCTGTTGGATGAGAGAGGTATTTTGAGTCTGTAGCTCAGCTGGATAGAGCAACGGCCTTCTAAGCCGTGGGTCGGGGGTTCGAATCCCTTCAGGCTCGTTGCGCAGGAGCAGAAGCTCGCAGCGCGGCACGAATATGGTGGGTATAGCGCAGCTGGTTAGCGCGCCAGATTGTGGCTCTGGAGGCCAAGGGTTCGAATCCCTTTATCCACCTTAAAAAATATTCCTTCGGGAATTTTTTTTTACTGTCATGTTAATAAAAGAAAGTCGGATGGCTTTCGGAATGATTTTGCGGGTATGGCGGAATGGCAGACGCACCAGCCTTAGGAGCTGGCGGGCAACCGTGCAGGTTCAAGTCCTGTTACCCGCACTAGTGTTTTTGCTTGCAAACGCTTGCAAATTATGCTATTATAATACAGAACTCAAGAGCAGTATGCAGATAATGTGTAAAAGAAGTTCAAAATATCTTGAGGATCTTGATTTTGGGCTATCGCCAAGCGGTAAGGCACAGGACTTTGACTCCTGCATTTCGCTGGTTCGAATCCAGCTAGCCCAGCTGCAGGAACAGTCGTAATCCTTATTTTAATAATATGGATAGCGACTGTTTTTTTATTCTTTTTCAGAGAACATTTAAATCAGAGAGGGGGAAATGGGTTGACAAGAAAAGGAAAAAGATTTAAGGCTTGTTTGTTGGCTGGTATGATGGTAGCTGGTGTCAATAATCAAAAGTTGGCGTTGGCAAATCCGTGCAACAAGCTTGATCAACAGTATATCGATGAGAATTCCAGAAAGCAGTTAATGGAGCAATATGGGACAGAAAAGAATGGGGACAAGGGGGGAGAGTTGCCATCAAAAGAAGAAAAAGATATTTTTCTGACGAAAGCTCCGGATATTGAACTTATGGATGAACGGTCGGGCAGTGTGGGAGCATTTTTAGTGAAATCTGCCAATTATGTTTGGAATTGGCAAGAGGAGAATGAATTGGGAACCGTAAATGTCTGCGGTAGGCATCCTCTGGAAATCATTCCTGACCAAGAAGATATTCTGAAAATCCAGGATGATTGCCAGCAGGAAGAAATCAGTTATATTTTTCATTGTTGTGTTATGCCGGAAACGTTAATTGTCCGGGAATGGGATGCCAGTCAATTAGGAAAAGCAGATACGGCAGAGCCCTTGGAGAAGTTTTATAAAGAACCAGAGAGGATCTGGCTAAAACATGATAAAATATATGAGATTGTGGCAAAATGGTCTAAGGAAGATGGGGGAAATAAATTTTTTGGAGAAGCCAGCTATGTGGTTATGACGGATTGAAAGATTCATCCTGTGAATTATTAAAAATGGAAGAGATTGTTGTAGAATTCAACAATTCCCAATCGGATCTGTTATTTTACAACAATCTCTTTATTGCTGGCTTTATTCGGAGCGATCAAATGATATACTGTCAATTACGGTTTGAAATAAAGCGTCTGCTTCTTCCAAAAAGCTTTCATGAACTAAGAAAGTGAAGTCCACACAAAGGGAATCGTTTTGAAGAGCCACATAACGCTGATAAAAATTTTCTCCATCATTATTTGGCAGTATGGTGGAAGCGTCAATGGCAGGATGCCCGTTAATGGCGATTTCTTTGGCATCAAAGCCTTCTTGATTCAGGTATGTAGCCAGGCCATGCAGATAGGAGTCTTCTTCTGGCGTATAGGTCGAAATATAGAGTACAGACATGTCCCATGGATTGTCCTCCTCATAACGTGAATAGGCAATCAGAAGGGAATCATCCTCTTCATCCGGTGCGATCTCCCAAAGATATGGACAGGAGAAGGTCAGACCAAGTTCTTCGATTCTGTGACTGGTCATTACTGGTATCGGAATGGAAGGCTCTTGTTTCATGGCTTCGTCTAACTCTTCCTGAGTAACAGAGATGTTGGGTTCTTCACCAGTATCGGTGAGAATCTTTTGGGCAAAAAGTTTTGTGAGAGGCGCCAGCACAGAAAAATGGTCGGCGTCTTCAATGACAAATCCATGGATATTGTCATTTTGGGAAGCTTGCAGCATTCGTTCCAGATTTTCCGAATTGCCGTCACTGCCTTCGATGAGAAATGTGGGAGTTTTTATATTATCCAACCAATAAATAGGGGAACGCATAATATGCTCATTTTCATTGCTCTTATCGAAGGTAAATTGGGTGTTGTTGTGATATTTAATCTCATCCACGGCGCCAAAGCAAAAAACGGCCCGGAATTTATCGGTATATTCGGAGGCTAACAGAGCACGAGTGCCGCCTGTACTATGGCCTCCCAGATAGATGCGGTCAGGATCTACATAAGGCAGAGAAGCGGCATATTCATAAGCGGATACTACATCGTCGATCTCTCCAAAAAGAGTCTCGAAATAGCCGGGATTGCCATTGCCGCCCCGAAAGGATGGGTACATGGTCAGAAGTCCGGATTGCCAGAAAGCAGAGCCTGTCTGGTCATTTTCCCATTCTGGGTAAACCCATGGAAAGTCATCGATGCGGTTGCCCCAGCCACCCACAATCCATATTATGATAGGGTGCTTTTGACCGTCCTTGGGATCGCAAGATATGTAAGCGGCCAGGTCGCCGACTTTAGAAGGATAATGGACTAAGTCAAACAACTCTTCCGGAGGAGCGGGGATGGCGCTATCATCATTTCTCTTTTGAATCAGTGTCGTGGTAAAAGTGTCATGAGTCTGGGCAAAATTGTGAAAGTCTTGTATTTGAGATGAGGCAGAGCTATTTTTGGCAGCGGATTTGGTTTGGGTATTGCTAAAGTGAGCAGTGTCTTTTTGGGGAGCGCCACAAGAAACGGTAAAGATAGTCAACATAGTTAGCAGAATAGCGATAGATCTTTGGTGTTTCATAATTTTCATAAGTGTTACCTTCCTTTATCATTGATATCTTGTAGCTTTATTATATCTGTATTTTTGCAATGGTACAATCTTTTATAGAGAAAGAATGAAAAATTTGAACAGGGGGATTAAGATAAAATTGAAAAATAGGATCGATTTAACAGATAGAAAAATAGTTCTTTTGATTGCTGGTCTCTGCTGTTTTCTGTGGGGCAGCGCTGCGCCGTCAATTAAGATTGGATATGAATGGTTTCAGATTGAATCGTCAGATACAGCTTCAATTTTGATGTTTGCAGGAATTCGCTTTCTGTTGGCGGGATTTTTGGTTGTCATGTATCACAGCATTACCAGCGGACATTGGATTCTGCCGCCAAAGGGATCGACAACTGCGGTTGCCAGCCTAGCTTTGTCCCAGACTGTTTTACAGTATATGTTTTACTATGTGGGATTGTCTCATGCCAGTGGGGTACACAGTGCGATTATTACTGGGACAAACGTGTTCTTTTCTTTGTTGTGTGCCAGTCTGATCTTTCGGTATGAAAAACTAGAATGGCATAAAATTGCCGGATGTATTCTGGGGTTTTTGGGGATTGCGATTGTGAATCTAGCCGGTGCAGGGACGGAAGGAGTGTTTGTGTTCTCTTTTTGGGGTGAAGGATTTGTGCTGCTAGCGCAAATTTTTTATGCGGTTTCTGGATCGTTAGTAAAAAAGTATGCACAGAATTTTGATGTAGTTACTTTATCCGGATATCAGTTTATGACAGGAGGGATTGCACTGCTTATCATTGGTGCGGCTAGTGGTGGATCTCTGTCAGGAGCGGTAGGTCCTGCTGCTTTGGCGCTTCTATTGTATATGGGATTTTTATCGGCAGTTGCCTACACGTTGTGGGGAGTATTGCTGAAATATAATCCCGTGAGCCGGGTAACGGTTTTTGGATTTATGAATCCCATGTTTGGTGTAATCTTATCGGCTATCTTTTTAGGAGAAAGTGAACAAGCATTGACCTGGAATACTCTTGTAGCGTTGATTCTGGTCTGTCTGGGAATTTATGTGGTAAACAGGGAACATTCCCCTCAGTGAACAAGGGGAAACTTGCCCAATGTCATTGAGATAAGGAAACGAGAAGCATAGTCAAGGAAATGAGGCGAGAACTAACGCCAAACCATCTGCTTCTTTTTCCGTTTTCGAGATTAAGAATTCCTAAAACCCCTGACTTTTGCTAAAAACGAAACGAAAATATACAAACTCACTCCGTTCAAACAATGTATATTTTCGTTTCAACGCTAAATTCAGGGATTTAAGGGCTTCTAAATCTCTGCAAAGTCAAAATCCCGCAAACGGTTTGGCGTTGGTTGTCGCCTCATTTCCTTGCTTATGCTTCTCGTTTCTTTATCTCAATGACACTCGCCACTTGTTCACGGAAGAGAATACAACCGAATAAAATCAACATAATCTGGGGGGAGCTGTCTGGATGGTAGGAGAGATTACGTCGAACGGACAAAGCAGAATTCCACTCAGCGCTTGCATATCCTCTTCCTGGTGAGTGGCCACAACCAATAGCCGTCCACTAGTTTTTTCCTTCACATATTCAATAACCAGATGACGGGTTCGCTCATCCAGCCCGGTGAAGGGTTCATCCATAAGAATCCCGCAGGAAGGGGAGAGTAAGGCACGGGCGATGGCGACACGGCGCTTCATGCCACCGCTAAGTGTGCTGACTGGGCGGGTGAGGGATTCCCGGGGGAGCAGGCGAGAAAGCTCATCTATGATTTGACGACGGTTTAAAACACTGCCAGCAGTAAGGTAAACATTGTCAATGGGGGTAAAGGCTTCACAGAGCCGGTCTTCCTGAAACACAGCAGTCAGTTTGCAGCCGGGCGACGGTTCCAGAGAAAAAGAACCATCGTCCGGCTGTTCCAATCCCAGAAGGATTCGGAACAAGGTGGTTTTGCCGATGCCGGAAGAACCCATCAGGCAGTAAGTCTGTCCGGAATCCAGAGTCAGATTCAGCCGGTTCCATACCTGGAGTTCTCCATAAGATTTGGAAAGGTTGCGGATGATTAGCTGAAACGGAAGCATAAGCGGACTCCTTTCTCCAAAAGCAGCAGAAATACCTTTTCAAATAAGGCGCTGATCAGGATAATTACGATTGTCCAGGCGAGCAATTCTGCCGTACTCAGATAGATTTTAGCCATATACAGATTTTCCCCGATGGTATGGGAGGGGATACCGATGACTTCGGCGGCAATCCCGGATTTCCAACTCATACCCAATGCGATGCGGCAGCCGCTGGTCAGATAGGGCAGAAGCGCTGGAAGATAAATGCAGCGGAATCGTCCCGCCGGAGTGACGGAAAAAATCTGAGCCATTTCCAGAAGCTTTTGGTCTGTATTTTCCAGCCCGGCAATCGTGTTCACATAGAGGATGGGGAATACGACCAGAAAAGAGATGAAAACGGCCAGATTTTCAGAGCCGATCCCAATCAGAGCCAGGATAACAAACGAAGCTACCGGCACGGATTTCATCAGCCGGATGATTGGCTCTAAAAATTCCCGAAGGAGAGTGAAATGGTATGCCAGGCATCCTATTGCCAATCCACAAAGAAAGGCCGCCAGAAAACCTAGACTGATTTTCCCCAAAGAACTGCCCACCGAAAGCCAGAAGCCAGGGGTGGGCAGGAGGTTGAACAAAGCGCAGAGCACAGGATATGGTCCCACGAATACAATGGAATTGTCAATCAACTGTGCAGCAGTCTGCCAAATGGCAACCCAAAAGAGAAGAATAACGATTTTTCGGATGCGAGAAGAGGGGGACATGGAGGTTCCTTTCTGTGTTTGTAGTTACGAGCTCCTGCGATTGGTCACTTCTGGAAATAAAAGTCATCTTCTGGCAATTTACCGCCAACAGAAGCCGGATCCTGTTCATATAGAACCTGCAAATAGCCACTAAGGGCAGTTTTCATCTCTTCCCCAGTCAGGCAGGTAATGTTACAGTAGGGGAGAGCTTTTTTGGCAATCGAGGCTTTTTTGATAATTCCCAGACTGGCGATCTGTTCGGCAGCAGCATCCGGGTTGGAATGAGTAAAAGCAGCCGATGTTTGATGTTCTGTCAAGAATACGGCAACGGCATTTGGGTTTTCTTCCAGGAAGGGGCGCCGGACGATAGTAACACCAGTCACCAGACGACTTTTGCTGTCACTTTGTATCTTTTCCCATTCTTCCGTCAGATCCAGCACAATTTTGAGAGATTCATTCTGCGCGCAGGCGGCGGTCACGAATGGCTGTGGCAGCAGACCAATAGCATCTGGTTGTTCTTTTAAAAGAGCGGCGACCTCGGTTGGTTCTGATTTAAATTCTAGAGTTAGATCTGCCTCGGACATGTTGTTGCCAGACAACAGATAGCGGAAAACATAGTCCGGGGTTGTGCCTTTGCCAGTCATGTAAACCGTTTTACCTTTTAAGTCGGCAATACTTTGGATGGAATCATCAGCAGCGACAATATCTAGGACTCCCAATGTGTTGATAGCAATCACGGCAATTTTACCTTGTGTTTTATTGTACAACACACTGGCTACATTGGCAGGAATCAGAGCGACATCTAGCTCTCCAGATACCATCTTAGCCAGCAATTCATCTGCGGCTGTTACCATAGTGAATTCGTACTGATTGACAGCTTCCCCTTTTTCTGACTGTTCCATGAGCCAAACCAGGCCCATAGAAGTAGGCCCTTTCAAAGAACCAATCCGCACCGTGACATCTTCGGGAATGATAGAGGCCGTATCTGCCGTGGAAGGGATGGGAATTGAGATGGCATCATGAGTTGGGGGGTTCGTCGAGTCTGTAGCAGCCTCAGTGAAGGCAGCGACAGTAGATTCGGCAGCAGAGGGTTTTGTCGCTGTCTCTGTGGAAATAGTTGCCGAAGATTCTGCGGCAGACTGGTTGCCGGAACAGGCAGACAGCATACCGGTCATAGCCAAGGCAGCCAAAATATAAGATATTTTTTTCATAATATGCAGTCCTCTCTTTTTGTTTTGTGTCAAATTATCATAATTGTTTCAGGTTGTCGAAAATAGCTGACTAGGACAGGGAAAGAGGCGCATTCCAAAAAAGAATCTCATCCTCGCAGGTTCGGCAAATCTCCCCCTTATCGTACAAGTATTCCAGACAAGAAAAAGTCTTGGAAATGATCATTTTTGTCTGCATCAGATCCTTCCATCCGAATTCATCCTCAGCGCCATAGGCCAGAAAGGCAACCTCGCGGGTAGTCATGGGATGATCGGCAATCCGTACGATTTCCTGAATCGTATCCAGTTTTTTGCGGTAGGCAGTCAAGATCCGGGCAGGTACTGTGCCGTCACAGCGGTAAGGCCGGTTGTGCGCCGGATGGATCATATATCCGGCATAGCGCTTTTGGAAATTTTCCAGGGAACGGAAATAGTAATCCAGAAGATGTTCGTCCGGATAGGCAGTGGCAACGATTGGGACGATACCATCGATCAGCTGGTCGGCAGGGAAGACTCTTTGGTGTTCTTCATCTACCAGCCCCATCTGTCCAAAGGTGTGTCCTTTTAAATGAATCGCTTTTAGATGATAGTTGCCGTAGCAGAAATCCATGCCATCTATGATGGAAACATAGCGATAGTTTTTGATCTCATTGAACATGGAATCCTGCGTTTCCTGCCGGATTTGCCGGTTTAGTTCCATAAAGCGGCTCCAAAGAACGGGGGTGCGACTCTCGGTGACTCCGACGGTGGCCAATACATGTACTTGTTCTTCCAAAGCCTGCGGGTTGTTATTATAATACAGACAGTCATAGGCATGACGGTCTTCTTCCGGATTCATGAAAATACGAGCTCCCCGATTGGCATAAAAATGGGCAAGGCCAGTATGATCATGATGCTTGTGAGTCAGAAAAATATCCAGGTCATCGTAACGAATCCGGTGTTTTATCAAAAGTTCATCCATGATATTTTTATTTGTTAATGTACGGTAACCTGTGTCAATCATCAGGCTCCGGCAGCTATCGTTGCCGGGGATTAGAAAAATATTGATCCGGTTGGAACGCTTGGTGTCGTTGGCCAGCTGGATCTGAAAAAATCCGGGATAGATTTCAGTCATAATGTGCTTACCTAACTTTCTTATAATGAAATGGAAAGGATTGAATTTTCCTGAAATTTGGTTTGGCATAATTATAGCAGTTTTTTGGCGGAAAGTAAAATCATTTGCGAGTAAAATAATTTCACCTAAGATAATTTCATGCCAGAGGGATTCCATTCCTACCTAAAATCTTTTATAATATGAATTTAACTGCATAATAGCATTTTGCCAGAGTGAAGTTAAGAAAAAACATCCTGGAACGGAGAAGCTATGAGAAAGATATTTTTCCATTATTTAAAACCATTTTATCCGCGGATGGCAGGCGGATTTATGATAAAATTTGCTGGTACACTGATGGATTTGTTTTTGCCATGGGCATTGGCTTATATGATTGATACGGTAATTCCTGCCAATGGCAGGCAAGAGATTCTTTGGTGGGGCATCTTTATGTTGGGATGTTCGGTGCTGGCGGCACTTTTTAATGTTTTGGCAAACCGGATGGCCTCGCGAGTGGCGGGGGATGCGATCTATGAGATCCGGGAGGATTTATTTGCCAAGGTGATGTATTTGCCAGAACCTCTGGTAGACAAAATGACACGACCTTCTCTGCTCTCCCGGCTGACCACAGATACTTATAATGTTCATCAGATGCTGGGGAGAATTCAGCGGCTGGGGGTGCGGGCGCCGATTCTGTTGGTTGGGGGAATCGCGATGACATTAATGCTGGATGCTGCTCTTGCAGGCGTGTTGTTGGCAACGCTTCCGCTTTTGGCAGCGGTGGTGGTGATGGTTTCGAAAAGAAGTATTCCTTTGTATGGGCATCTCCAGGAGAGCTTAGATGAGTTTGTCCGACTGGTGCGGGAAAATATCGCAGGGGTTCGGGTGATTAAGGCATTGTCACGGGAGAGCTATGAACGCCAACGTTTTGGACAGATTAACTGGGAGGTAGTGGAACGAGAGAAAAAGGCGGCTATGACAGCAGCAATCACAAATCCGGCCATGAATATTTTGCTAAACTTGGGATTGGTGGCTGTGATTCTGGTAGGTGCCGTGCGGGTAAATGCCGGGGTGTCAGAAGTGGGGAAAATCCTGGCATTTATGACGTATTTTACGATAATACTCAATGCGCTGCTTTCCATTTCGCGGATGTTTGTGATGGTTTCTAAGGCGGCGGCTTCTGCAGACCGAATTGCAGCGGTGCTGGAAGCTGAAGATGAAAGGGGATGGAAAGTAGCGGGAGGAAAGGTGGATGGGATAATTTCAAAAGGAGCAGACGAGGAGGAACAGAAGCTGTCGGAAAAAGAAAGCGTAAGGGAACGGAAGTTGTCAGATGAAGAATCTCCTCACATCCGGTTTGACCATGTGTCATTTTCTTATAATAAAGTGGAAGATAATCTGACGGATATCAGCTTTTCTGTAAAGCATGGGGAGACCTTGGGTATCATTGGCTCAACCGGATCTGGAAAGTCGACGATAGCCAATCTTCTGATGCGTTTTTATGATGTGGACAAGGGGATTGTAGAAATTGATGGACAAGATATTCGAACTATGGATTTGCATCAGTTGCGCTGCCGGTTTGGAGCGGCCTTTCAAAATGATGTGTTGTTTGCCGCTAGTATCTACGACAACATCGATATGGGGCGGGGGCTGAGCATGGAAGATGTAGACAAAGCAGTGAGTCATGCCAAGGCAAAAGATTTTGTGGAGAATAAAGGTGGGATGGGCGAAATGTTGGAGATTCGCGGCGCCAATTTCAGTGGTGGGCAAAAGCAGCGACTTCTGATTGCAAGAGCGTTGGCGGCTTGTCCGGAGATTTTGATTTTGGATGATTCCTCGAGTGCTTTGGATTATCGGACGGATGCAGCATTGCGCCGGGAGCTGAGAGAATATTTTTCCACTACTACCTGCATTATCATTGCACAAAGAATCCGCTCGGTCATGGAGGCGGATCGCATCCTGGTACTGGAGGAAGGGAAGATGGTTGGATACGGGACGCACCAGGAGCTGATGGCGGACTGTCTCATTTATCAAGAAATTGAACATTCTCAGATGGGAAAAGAGGAGGTGAAGTGAGATGGTCAATCATGGCAGGACAGACGGGGTGGAGATGAAAGGCTCAACTCTTAGTTATATGAGGGAGAAAAGAGGGACTCTTGGTCGTCTGGCCGGTTATCTTTTGCATTACAAAGGGTGGTTGGCGCTGGCGCTTTAGTACCATATAAGTGTAAGAGATAAAGCATTTCATCAGTGCTATACCTTCTGCACTTATTTTTTTATGATAAGGGAGTAATTGGTCTGGCGAGGC
>JAAWNY010000050.1 GCA_022799175.1 Lachnospiraceae bacterium
CAGGGATCGAGGAACGATACCGAGTAGGCTTGGTAGTAGCGGGCGTTGGTCTGTGCCGAGATGGTGAACTGCTGGCCCTCGCCCTGCGGGATGAGTCCGTTTGAGAGCTTCGTCTGATGTACTTAGAGGGTAGAACTT
The DNA here is from genome assembly GCA_022799175.1 of Lachnospiraceae bacterium. Lineage (GTDB taxonomy): Bacteria > Bacillota > Clostridia > Lachnospirales > Lachnospiraceae > Brotaphodocola. The sequence goes on from JAAWNY010000050.1 coordinate 139, forward strand.
TTCTCATGTGAGGTATTCAAAGGATATTTCTTTTTTACTTGCCGTACCCGCACATACAATTTTGCCTATCGGCTTCATTCCCACTGTCTTAAAAAACTCGTCCATACTGCGGATTGCCCCTCTGCTTTGTCCAAATATCCATGAAAAAGGAAACGGTGTATTACAAGAAGTCAAAAGCATATATTTCTTCCCCTATTTGATAAGTTTCTTTTTCTTCGGGAAGATAATCGTGGCTTTCAAAATCAATATTGATTTTATCTAATACCATTTTGAAATAGAATGGAAATTCTTCTTGGTACTGAACTAATCCTCGGCAAATGAAATTGTATTGTTCTTTTGTGGTTTCTTTCTGTTCCAGTGCAGAAGCAATTTTTTCTCGGTGTGCGCTTTTCGGCTCTTTTTTCTCTGTGCCATTACCTACCTCTAATAATTAAATTCGAGGTTTAATTATAGTGGTTTTAAGGAATAATGTCAACTTTTATATGGGAAAAGCATTTTGAAAAATGTATGAATGAGTGAGAGGGATTCCGTAGTAGTTGGCATTGTAGGAATGTGCATAATGCTTGTCTTTTGGTCTATAGCTTCTTTAGCTCGGAATAGTGTAGTGCTGGCGGTCTATCTCTTGTTTTCAGTTGTTTGCTTGTTTACCGTACATGAGCATTCGCGTACCTTTTGTCACTGCTTATTGAAATGACATTATAGAGTGAAGTAGTTTATTTTCTAAATTTTATGTAGGAAAGTGGGTACTGTTGGAAGTGGTACATGTAGAGCAAAAGAGGATGGAACGAAGCGGTTATCTGGTACATTGGATGGAAAAGGTGGTGTGAAGAGATTAGTTTAGAAAATAAATATCCTTAGACTTGATTTTATTACAATTCTGCTTTAAAATAAATTTTACGAGGATTTATGAAACCTTAAGAACATATTAGGAGGCAGATGTATGAGAAAACGTATTTTGGTAGTAGATGATGATGCAATGAATTTAAAAAGGACCAGAATGATCCTAGAAAAATACTATAATGTACTTCTTGCAGAATCAGGGAGAGAAGCTTTAGATAAGATTAAATGTGAAAAAATAGATCTGATTCTCCTTGACATAGCAATGCCGGTTATGGATGGTTTGGAAACTTTTAAACGTATGAAAGAATCCAATGTGGAGATTCCGGTTATTTTTTTAACAGCATCAGGATATGAGGATGACGTAAGAACCGCTATCAACTTAGGAGCGGTGAATTATCTGAAAAAGCCATTTTTTCCAGAGGAACTGTTGAAAAGAGTTGCCATGGGGTTTGAGGAGTAATGAGAGCGAAAGGAAAGACTAGTATACATCTGCTTTTGGCCAGTATCGTTACGATAGTTGGAGTGATGTTGATCTTACTTACGATAACTATGTCATGGGAGCTGTGGATGGTCCCAGTTATCTTGATTGGGAATACGCTTGTATGGATTTTGCATATTACAAGGACTGGATCAGAAACATTTTATGAAAATTTATGTGCCGGGTTGTTAATGGTTGGTTTTTTCTTTTTTGGAGTACATAGAATGATCCTCTTTGACATACCTGCCTTAGCATGTATGTTGATTCTTATTTTTTCTATGTTTGATAAAAAGCGACTGTTATATATGATAGTTGCTTTTTACCTACAGGTATTGTTGTATCATTTCTTTTTTCTGCACACAATCACTTATGACATGGGAGTACAGAACCTGATACGTTTAGGATTTGGTATTACCGTAGTGATAGGGGCGATGGCAATCGCCATATATCGAATTGACAGAAGACGATTGTCAAGGAAAAAATACGATAATACTCTGATCAAGCTAGAAGAAGCAGGAAGGCAGAATGCAGAGTTTTTGTCCAATGTATCTCACGAACTTCGGACCCCTATTAACATGGTCCTGGGAATCAGTGAAGTGATATTGGAAAAAGACATTGCTCCGGAGATTCAGGCAGATATGGAATCTATAAAACTGGCGGGCAAGCGTTTATCCAATCAGATCAATAATATGCTTGACTATACAGAGATCGTTGAGGGTACGTTGACTTCAGTAAAAGAACCATATATGATTACATCGGTACTTAATGATATTATTACTATGACTGCTATGCAGAGCAGCAAGCATCAGTTGGAAATGGTGTTTGATCTTGCACCCAGAGTACCGGCAGTTTTGCTCGGAGATGCAGAAAAAATTTCTCATGTTCTTAAGATTATTTTGGAGAATTCTATCAAGTTTACAGAAGAAGGCGGTCTTAATGTTTGTATTGATTTTCGACGAGAACTTTACGGAGTCAATCTGATTATAGATATTTATGATACCGGAATTGGGATGACAAATTTACAGATTTCACAGATGTGTGATGATTTTTACCAGGCAGATTCCGGAAGCAGTCGCTTTGCAGGCGGATTGGGATTGGGACTTCCTATAGCGCGAGGACTGCTTCATGCTATGGGAGGATTTATTTATTTTGACAGCAAAGAACAACAAGGATTGCAGGTTCACATTACAATTCCGCAGGGGGTGGAAGATGATACCCCCTCTATGGTTCTTTCTGATCCAAAACAGCATTGCATTGCATGTTATTTCCGGCCAGAGAAATATAGCAGCGATGAGGTAAGAAGATATTATGACAAAATGATCCTGCATATGGTAGAGGGACTCGGTATTGAAGGATATCAAGCTCATAATTTTGAAGGATTGTTGAAATTGCAGAACAATCATAGGTTGACCCATGTATTTATTGCTCAGGCTGAATATGAGGAGAATAAATCTTACTATGAGGAACTAGCTGGTAAGCTTCGAGTAGTTGTTATTGCAGAAAGAGAGTTCATGTTAGATAGAAACAGTAGGCTTTTAGTGATCCATAAGCCATTTTTTGCTCTTTCTGTTGTGAATTTGTTAAACGGCGAGATAAGTGAAAATAGATTTGGAGAAGCACAGGCCGCAGGCCGGAAGCCGTTTTCTTGTGAGGGAGTCAGAGTTTTGGCTGTTGATGACGAAGAGATGAATCTTGTAGTGGCCAAAGGAGTCCTAGGTAGCTATGGGATACAGGTGGATACCTGTCTCAGCGGAAAAGAGGCGGTGGAACGATGTACATCTACTTCCTATGATATTGTATTTCTGGATCATATGATGCCAGGGTTTGATGGAGTAGAGACGTTGAAACAGATCCGTGAAATCAATAATGGAGCATATCAGGATCTTCCGGTAATTGCGTTGACCGCCAATACCATCAGTGGTGCTAGAGAAATGTTCCGAAATGAGGGATTTACAGAATTTATACCAAAGCCGATTGAGCGGGCTGTACTGGAGCGTGTATTACGTAAGGTATTGCCAGGACATCACGTTCAGTATGATGAGATGCCTGTCTTACCAGAAGAATTGCCAAAAGATAGCGTGAAAGAGGAATCAAAAGATACTCCTCTTTCAGATGTAGCTTTACCAGATACAACGATATCAGATATAGTTATATCGGATACGACAGTACCAAAGGAAGCTGTTTTGAAAAAGAGAGAGTCAAGAAAAGTTACACGAAAAAAACGGGCTCAAAGAGGGGATTTTTCAAAAAAGAATAAACAAGAAACGAAAATTGCAGAAGAAAGTTTTAAGCAAAAAGATAGATCCCCAAAAGAACTTTCAGAGGAGAATACACAGAAAGAGATTCTTTCCCAAAAAGCTGTTTTGGAAGAGAGTGTTTCGGAGGAGGGTCCCACTTCATATTATGCGCCTCTTTTCAAAATTGGCATCAATGTGCAGTTGGGGTTGGATTACTGTTGCGGAGAAGATGACTTTTATATGGAAATGTTGCGAATGTTCTGCTCTCAGGCTGAGGAAAAAAAGGCAGAAATTGTTTCCTTATATGAGGCTGCCAATTGGGCAGATTATGCGGTCAAGGTTCATGCGTTGAAAAGCACGTCGCTGACTATCGGTGCGGAACGGCTTGCAGAACAGGCAAAATTACTGGAACTGGCTGGAAAAGAAAGAAACATAGAGTATATCAGACATAGTCATCCAATATTACTACGCCTGTACGATGAGGTCTGTGAAACCATTGAAAGATTATAACAGAAAGACAGGAGGAAGTACAGGGTGTTGGAAAAGTGGTTTCAAATAATTTTTGACCATAGGGTTAGTCTGAGAGAACGTATGTTTCGCGTGGCGACAGGTATTAGTATGGTTGCCGTGACATTGACATTATTGATGGGAAGGAATATTATAAATCTGCTGATTCTCGTAGCAAGCCTTATTTGCATGACGGCAATTATGAAGATTAGTATTCGGAAAGAATGCATCAATACAGGGGCTACGGCTATTGCGGTGTTGCTTTTTTTGCTTTTCCCTATCAGTTTTATTTCAGCTGGTGGATTTTATAGTGGAATGCCACAATGGTTTGTACTTTGCTTTGTTTATGTCAGTGTTGCGCTGGAAGGAAGGCGTAAGGCTGTCTTTTTCTTGTTCTGGATAGTGGAAACGCTTTTTTGTTATTATGTCGCTTTTTATTTTCCTGAATTTGTCACACAGAATTCACAAGGCCATTATTTCTTTTGTTCGGCAGTATCTGTTATATTGGTAGGTATGCTGACAAGTGTTTTGCTCTTTTCTTTAAACAGGCTTTATGAAAAAGAAAATGAGCTTTCTAAACGGCAGAAAAAGGAGATTGAAGAATTAAACAAAGCAGAAAATAATTTTTTCTCCAGCATGAGCCATGAAATCCGTACTCCGATCAATACAATCATTGGATTAAATGAGATTATTCTGCGGGGAGATATTCCAGAGGATGTTGCTGAGAATGCAAGAAATATCCAGGGCGCCAGCAAAATGCTCCTTACACTTATTAATGATATTCTGGATTTGTCCAAAATCAAATCTAAGAAGATGGAAATTATAAATGTTTCCTATGAGACAGGAGCTCTTTTTTCAGAAATTGTCAATATGATCTGGATCAAGGCCAAGGAAAAGGGATTGGAGTTCCGACTTCATGTAGATTCTTCAATTCCAAGTATGCTTTGCGGTGATGAGGTACGTATTAAACAGATTCTTATTAATCTTCTGAATAATGCAGTAAAATACACGAGTGAAGGTTCCATCACACTCTCTATTCGATGCGAGAGACTAACACTGAACAGAGTGCGAGTCTGGTATTCTGTGGAGGATACAGGGCAAGGAGTAAAAAAGGAGAACATTCCCTATATTTTTAATGCATTTAAGAGGGTGAATGAAGAAAAAAATCGTCATATTGAAGGAACAGGGTTAGGACTTAGCATCGTTCATCAGCTAGTAGAGTTGATGGGCGGAGAGATTAGTGTAAATAGTGTTTATACCAAGGGTTCGACCTTTCTTGTTATGCTAGAACAGGATATTGTAGATGACAAGGAGTTAGGAAAGTTTACATTGGATTCTCGCGTAAAGCCTCGGGAGGGGGAGCAATACAGGCAGAGTTTTGAAGCACCAGAAGCTCACATTCTGGTAGTGGACGATAATGAGATGAATCTGATGGTGGTGAGAAAGCTTCTTTCAGCCACAAAAATCCAATTAGACACAGCATTGAGTGGTGCTGAATGTTTGAGGCTGACGCAGATTAAACATTATGATGTTATTTTAATGGATCATTTGATGCCAGAGATGGATGGGATACAGTGTCTTCATGCATTGCGGACACAGCCGGGAGGACTATGTCAAGATGTGCCCGTAATTGCTTTGACTGCCAATGCAGGAAGCGACAATCAGTTCCTTTACCGAAAGGAAGGGTTTGGCGGGTATCTAGCAAAACCGGTCAGTGGTGCTCTGTTGGAAGCGGCCATTTTAAGTATTCTGCCTAAGGAATTAGTAAAGTTCAGTGAGGAGGCTATTCAATCAGAGATTGGAAAAGATATTCTGATCTTTGAGCAGGCGCAGAGAACATTCCTTATGGTTACAACAGATAGCGTCTGTGATCTTCCGGATGATTTGAAGAAGGAATTTGGTATTTCCGTGTGCCCTTATTATGTCTGTACAGATCAGGGTAGATTTTTAGATGAGCTGGAATTGAAAGCGGATGAGTTGTTATCACATATGGCTACAGGAAACAATGGCTTTTCTCAGCCGCCTAGTGTAGAAGACTATGAAAGATTTTTTGCGGAGAGGTTGACAGAAGCTCAGAATGTGATACATATTACTATGGCAAAGCATACCAGCCAGGGATACAACAATGCTCTGGAAGCAGCAAAGTCTTTTGAAAATGTCACAGTACTGGATTCTGGACATCTTTCCAGTAGCATGGGGTTGGTGGTATTGTATGCCGCTTATATGGCGGAAAACCATGCTACAAAGACAGAAATTGTAAATACTGTGAAAAAGCTGAGACGTTATATTTCTTCTGCTTTTATTATTGATAGTACTCATATGATGTGCCAGTCAGGACGGATATCCAAACGTGTGCAGGTTCTCTGCGATGCGCTGCTTTTACATCCAATTATTATGCTTAGAAATAGTAAAATGGTTGTGGGCGGTATGGAAATGGGGAGTTTTCCTCATGTGGCAAGACGTTATATTCGAAGAGTGCTGATGAATACAAGAAATATCGATCGGCGTATTTTATTCATTACATATGCTGGGATGGACTTAAAGAGTATTCAGTATATTCAAGATTTGGTGAAACAGTACTGTCCTTTTGAAAGAGTCTATCTACAGAAAGCGTCTTCTGCGATTGCCAGTAATTGTGGTCCGGGATCCTTTGGATTATTGTTTATGAAGAAAAATGAGGCGGTTATTTCCTTTTCTGAAACCTTTAATTCAGAGACATCGAATTAATTCAATTGTTGATTTTTTCAGATTGTTAAGGATAAAAAGATGCAGTTTCTTTGTCAGAAAAAATTTTCAGCAAAGGAACCGTATCTTTTTTGTAATTTACAAACTATATCCCAATGCCAATGGAAGCCATGTAGTCAGAGGTAGAGAATAGGGGGCGTATATACTTTATGGCTATTTGCACCCCAACCGATGTGGCCCGTGTACATTATACGCAAGAGCTTTTGCAGAAAATTGCTGACAGGCTTTCCAAAGATCCAGATCATTTTGATATTAATGAATTTTTGCCTTTATTTGTGGTAAAATTTGACACGTCCACAGGCAGATTATTCTCGATTTATTCGTTTAGATATTATGAAGGGTCGTAATGTACCAGATGTTTTGAAAGAGCATCGGATGGAAAGTGAATTGTTTTCTGATGAATACCAGCATTATTTTGTAGCAGATAATATGCAGGTGCAGGGATAGAGATGGAAGGGAGAACGGATTATGCCTGTATTCCGGTTGAATAAAAATGAGATATGTTTTCCAGACCAACGGTTGGCAAGGGAGGATGGGCTTCTCGCTGTTGGTGGGGATCTAAGTGTGGAACGTCTACTTCTTGCTTATACTCATGGGATTTTTCCTTGGTTTAATCCAGGAGAAGAGATTTTGTGGTGGTGTCCCCATGAACGATATCTAATATTTCCAGAAAGTATTCATGTATCGAAATCTATGAAAAAATATATGAGAAAACACCCATTCCAACTGGTGATAAATCGGGACTTTCAGGATACCATGCACCGGTGTCGGATTAAGCGGGAGCAGCAAGAGGGGACTTGGATCAGTGACGAGATGGAGACGGCGTACTTAGCACTTTACAAAAGTGGATTTGCTGTCAGTGTGGAGGTTTATGAGGATGAAGAACTGGCTGGCGGACTTTATGGAGTTTTTATTGGCAAATGTTTTTTTGGAGAAAGTATGTTTTCAGAAAAGAAGAACGGCTCAAAAGTAGCATTAATTGCCTGGGCGAAATTTTTGAAAGAGAAGGAAGTTGGTTTTATTGATTGTCAGTTTTATACGGAACATTTGGAGAGTATGGGGGGACAATATGTGAGTTGGAAAAAATATGAGGCGCTTTTGTTAAAAGGATTAGCACTCAACTCTTGACAGTGCTAACAATATATGTTATAGTTCGAATAGAACAAGAAGACAACTGGATTCCGGGGGAATTCCGGAGGGAGGGTGCATATATGAATATAAATAAATTTACGCAAAAGTCAATGGAGGCAGTTCAAAACTGTGAAAAGCTGGCTTATGAATATGGAAATCAGCAGATTGAGCAGGAACATTTACTTTACAGTTTATTGTCATTAGAGGATAGCCTGATTTTAAAATTGCTAACTAAAATGGGAATTAGCAGAGAAATGATCCAGAATGAGGCAGAACAGAAGTTGGCAAGTTTGCCCAAAGTGAGTGGAAATGGTCAGGTGTATATCAGTAATGATTTAAACAAAGTGCTGATCCATGCCGAGGACGAGTCAAGGGCTATGGGGGATGAATATGTTTCGGTCGAACATATTTTTCTTGCTATGTTAAAACATGCAGATCGGATGATGAAGGAGTTGTTCCGACAGTACAGGATCAACAGAGATACTTTTTTGCAGGCACTGTCAACCGTGAGAGGAAATCAGCGAGTGGTCAGTGACAATCCGGAAGCGACTTATGATACGCTGGAAAAATACGGATACGATCTAGTGGAGAGGGCCAAGGAGCAGAAGTTGGATCCGGTAATTGGCAGAGATGGAGAGATTCGAAATGTGATTCAAATTTTGTCGCGGAAGACGAAGAATAATCCGGTACTTATCGGAGAACCTGGTGTTGGTAAGACAGCAGTGGTGGAAGGACTGGCTCAGCGAATTGTTCAGGGCGATGTGCCGGAAGGATTGAAAGAACGAAAACTGTTTGCATTGGATATGGGAGCGCTGGTAGCAGGCGCGAAATATCGTGGCGAATTTGAGGAGAGATTGAAGGCAGTTCTAGAAGAAGTAAAGAAAAGTAATGGGCAGATCATCCTTTTTATTGATGAGTTGCATACCATTGTAGGTGCGGGAAAGACAGAAGGATCGATGGATGCAGGGAATTTGCTAAAGCCAATGCTAGCCAGAGGCGAGCTGCACTGTGTTGGAGCCACGACACTGGATGAGTACCGGAAATATATTGAAAAAGATGCGGCACTGGAGCGCAGATTTCAGCCAGTACTGGTAGATCAGCCAACGGTGGAAGATACAATCTCGATTTTGCGTGGCATCAAAGATCGATATGAGGTATTTCATGGTGTAAAGATTACAGACTCCGCTCTGGTGGCGGCTGCCGTACTGTCTGATCGTTATATTACGGATCGATTTTTGCCAGATAAAGCGATCGATTTGGTAGATGAAGCTTGTGCACTTATCAAAACAGAGCTGGATTCCATGCCTTCTGAGCTGGATGAATTATCTCGGAGAATCATGCAACTAGAGATTGAAGAGACAGCTTTGAAGAAGGAAACAGACCATTTAAGTCAGGAGCGTCTGGCGGATTTGCAGAAGAATTTAGCAGAGTTGCATGACGAATTTACAAATCGTAAGGCCCAGTGGGAGAATGAAAAAGCATCCGTGGATAAATTGTCAGCCTTGCGGGAGGAGATTGAGCAGGTAGGACGGGATATTGCACAGGCGCAGCAGCAGTATGATTTGAACCGGGCAGCAGAACTGCAATATGGAAAACTGCCGTCGTTACAGAAAGAATTGATGATAGCGGAGGAGCAAGTAAAAAAACAAGATCTGAGTTTGGTGAGGGAGAGTGTCAATGAGGAAGAGATCGCCAGGATTATTTCCCGGTGGACAGGAATTCCAATCAGCAAACTAAATGAGAGTGAGCGCAGCAAAATTCTCCATCTGGACGGAGTATTGCATCAGCGGGTGGTCGGGCAGGACGAGGGGGTAGAGAAAGTAACCGAGGCGATTCTTCGTTCGAAAGCAGGGATTAAAGATCCCAGCAAGCCAATTGGTTCCTTTTTGTTTCTGGGACCGACTGGTGTTGGTAAGACCGAATTGGCTAAAGCATTGGCCGGGGCGTTGTTTGACGATGAGAATAATATGGTCCGGATTGATATGAGTGAGTATATGGAGAAGCATTCGGTGGCGCGATTGATCGGGGCGCCGCCAGGATATGTGGGATATGATGAAGGAGGCCAGCTGACAGAAGCTGTGCGTCGCAAGCCCTATTCTGTCGTGTTGTTCGATGAGGTGGAGAAAGCGCATCCGGATGTCTTTAACGTACTTTTGCAGGTACTCGATGACGGACGAATTACAGATTCTGCAGGCAAAACTGTAGATTTTAAAAATACGATTCTGATAATGACTTCGAATATCGGTTCGCAATATTTATTAGAGGGGATTGATGAAAATGGTTTAATTCGGGCTGATGCAGAACAAATGGTGTTGGGAGAATTGCGGAATCATTTTCGTCCAGAATTTTTGAATCGCTTGGACGAGACGATTCTGTTTAAGCCATTAACCAGAGATAATATCCGTCATATTGTGGATTTGATGGTGGCAGATGTGAATAAACGCCTAGAAGATAAAGAATTGAGGATTGAGTTGACAGAAAGTGCTAAAGAATATATTACAGAACATGGTTATGATCCGACTTATGGGGCACGGCCGTTACGAAGATACCTGCAGAAACATGTGGAGACACTGGCGGCCCGGATTATTCTTCAAGGAGATATTCATCAGGGACAGACAATTGTAGTGGATGTAGCTCAGGAAGGTGGAAAACTAATTGGGTTTACAGAGTAAGCAGTGACATTGGAATAATTCCTTCTGGCAAACAGAAAGCGATATTGACGCTTCCATTAATCTATATTAAAATAAAAAGAAAAATGGCAGCAAGATAAGCTTAAAAAATTTCAAGAGAAAATAAAAATCAGGCCAGGAGGAGTCTACCATGGACAAAAAGAAACTTGCGATTGAAAAACATAAGGAGTGGAAAGGCAAAATCGAGGTCATTTCTCGGGTGCCAGTAACGAACCGGGAGGAGCTTTCTGTCGCTTATACCCCAGGAGTTGCGGAGCCATGTCTGTTAATTGCAGAGAATGAGGAAAAAGCTTATGATTATACTCGCAAGGGGAATCTGGTAGCAGTTATCACAGATGGTACGGCAGTTCTGGGACTGGGGGATATTGGCCCATCGGCCGGAATGCCGGTGATGGAAGGAAAATGTGCATTGTTTAAAGCATTTGCTGATGTGGATGCATTTCCGTTGTGTGTGGATACCAAGGATGTGGATACCTTTGTTCAGACAGTGGCCTTGATTTCCAAAAGCTTTGGTGGAATTAATCTTGAGGACATTGCTGCTCCTCGGTGTTTTGAAATTGAGAAGCGTTTGAAGGAGATTTGTGATATTCCCATTTTTCATGATGATCAACACGGAACGGCCATTGTAGTGGGAGCGGCTCTTCTGAATGCAGTGAAGGTGACTGGCAAGAATATGGGAGAGTTGCGGGTAGTAATCAATGGTGCAGGTGCGGCTGGAATTGCCATTGGAAAACATTTGATTGCTATGGGTTTTGGCAATATTATCATGTGTGATATTCACGGAATTATTTGTGAAGGAGATGAGGGACTTAATTCGGGACAGGAAGAGATTTCTCACATCAGCAATCAAGAAAAAGAGCATGGGAATCTGGCAGATGCATTGAGAGCGGCTGATATTTTTGTGGGAGTGTCCAGGCCACATTTGGTGACGAAAGAGATGGTGGCATCCATGAAGGATGGAATTGTATTTGCCATGGCTAATCCAGTTCCGGAAATTATGCCAGAGGAAGCAAAAGAAGGAGGGGCATTAGTTGTGGGAACTGGCAGATCCGACTATCCGAACCAGATTAATAATGTACTAGTATTTCCAGGAGTGTTTAAGGGAGTACTCGCAGTGCGGGCTAAGGATATTACGGATTCGATGAAGGTGGTGGCATCTCATGCGATTGCAGAGGTGATCCCGGAACAGGAGCTGACAACAGAATATGTAATTCCAACCTCTTTTGATAAAAGGGTGGCCATCGCAGTGGCGAATGCGGTGGCCAAAGAGGCTGTGCGATTGGGAATCAACCGGGTGCCTTATAAGGAGATTAATTAAAGATAAACAACAGATATGACAAAAGTGCGAATCGTGACAAGGATCTTTTAGAATAAGAAAAATCGGAGGGGCTTACGCGGGAAATGCGATAAGCCCTTCTGCGATTTTCTGGTTTATGGGTTTTAGACACTGTAAATCAGACTTTAGAAAATTGTTTGTCAAATTCTGGATTGAAATAATAAAAATTCTTTTCTTCCAGTTTTAATTTCGTTTTTTCTAACGCCTCCCCAAATCGTTGGAAATGGACAATCTCTCGTTCTCTCAAAAATTTCAGTGGTTCCAGCACATCTGGCTCATCGATGATACGGATGAGATTCTCATATGCAGTCCGTGCTTTTTGTTCGGCAGCAAGATCTTCAAAAAGATCGGTAACAGCATCCCCTTTGGATTGGAATTCACAAGCATTGAAAGGAACACCAGCGGCGGCGGTTGGCCATAGAGCAGTGGTGTGATCGATATAATAGGCATCAAAACCAGCCGTTTTGGCGTCTTCAGGTTTCATATTTTTGGTCAGTTGAAAGATGATGGCACAAATGATTTCTAAATGTCCCAGCTCTTCCGTACCGATATCGGTCAAAAGTCCGGCAACTTCCTTACATGGCATGGTATAACGTTGGGAAAGATATCGCATGGAGGCGGCCATCTCTCCGTCTGGACCGCCAAATTGGCTGATAATCAGAGAAGCTGTTTTGGGACATGTTTTTTTGATATTTACTGGATATTGTAATCGCTTTTCATAAGTCCACATGTTACACACCTCCTTGATTATCCCAGGGCAAAGGTCCATCGGACCAGGTGAAATGCTTTTGTCCCGGATATTTACAGTAAGAACCCGTTTCATTATTCGTGTCCGGACATACGAGATAGATATTTAATGGTTCGAATTCGCGAGCATAATTTTGCATGAGCTGATACCGCTCATTTTTTGCCTGGGTGAAAGCGTCCAGCGCATCTTTATCTAGAGGGTGAGTATCCAAATAAAGTGTCAGATCATCTACCTGAAATCCCACTTGTTGAATTTCTTCCAGAAGTTGTATTCGGTCAGACATGGAATTCACCTCCGGTTTTATAAAATGGTTTGTCCAGGCAAGGGAAGATAGTACCTTGTTTTAGAGAGATGGCAGGCTTGTAGGGTGTTTCCCAAAGTTGCATGGGAACGGTTGCCATAGCAATGATTAGTCCTGCCTCAGAGGAAGGTGCCGGGAGCTTTTTCCCGCAGCCGCAGGAAGAAGGGGCAGATTGGCATATACAGGAACTCATTTTAGAATTCTCCTTTCTGTTGTGGTGGCAAAAGCATTCCGGAATACTTTACGCAATTGTGAGAAGTACAGTAGTATTATGGATAGATAAAAAAGAATTACAATGAGAGATTGGTGTTAAAAAAGGGAAAGATGTGTGGGAATCCCAATTGCTGAACATAAGTGAATCGTGTATAATATTTTGTGATAGTTGGAGAAACTATTTTAGGTGAAGAGAAAGGAATGGCAAAAAGAATGAAACATTCTCTTTATTACAAATTTATATTGGGATATTTGATCTTTGGGATACTAGGCTTTATTATGATTGCCACAGGATCGTCTCGGCTGATGTATCGGCATTTGCTGGAGGAAAAGACGATGGCTATGTATGATGAAGCGAATCTGATAGCCTCCTCCTACAGCAGTGTTTATCAAGGGAAAAGGCAGGATTTGAATATGGTGTATCCACAGTTACAGATGGTGTCTGTTTTTTTAAAAACAGAGATTTGGGTGGTCAACCGACAGGGAATTATAGTAGTGGACAGTGATCAGTCCGCTCGTTCCGGCACGGTGATTGAGGAGTTTGACCCCACGGATAAAGGCAACCAGTATTATCGGATCGGGAATTATTATGGACAATTTCCTTATGATGTAGTGAGCGTCTCGGCGCCAATTACGGGAAATTATAATACATATGGTTATGTTCTGGTTCATCTGCCAATTTATCAGATTCAAGAAGAGGCTAATGGCGCTTTGAATATTGTATACATAACAGCGTTGATGCTTTTTGTCTTATCTTTAATTATTTTGTTAGTGTTTACTAATACGGTATATTTTCCATTGAAAAAAATCACAGAAGGAGCCAACGAATATGCACTTGGACATCTGACTCATCAAATCGATGTGAAAACTCATGATGAGATGGGGTATTTAGCAGCGACTCTGAATTATATGTCAGGGGAGTTGAATAAAATGGAAGAATATCAAAAAACATTTATTGCCAATGTGTCCCATGATTTCCGGTCGCCGTTGACCTCTATAAAGGGATATCTAGAAGCGATTATTGATGGAACTATACCACCTGAAATGCAGGAGAAATATCTGACTCGGATGATTGCAGAGACGGAGAGACTGAATAAACTGACTCAGGGAATGCTAACTTTAAATACGTTGGATAGCAAAGGATATTTGTCACGAAATAATTTTGATATAAACCGTGTGATCAAGGATACTGCTGCATCCTTTGAGGGAACTTGTGATACCAAAAATATTACCTTTGATTTGACTTTTGCGGATAATATTCAGATGGTCTACGCGGACTTAGGAAAAATTCAGCAAGTGCTTTATAATTTAATTGATAATGCAATCAAATTCAGCCATAATAATTCTACTATCTACATTCAGGCAACTGCCCGATATGAAAAGATATTTGTCTCAGTAAAGGATACTGGCATTGGAATACCTAAAGACAGTGTAAAAAAAATATGGGAACGATTTTATAAAACAGATCTATCTCGGGGAAAAGATAAAAAGGGAACCGGACTAGGACTTTCCATTGTCAAAGAGATTATTCAGGCACACGGGGAAAATATTGATGTGATCAGTACGGAGGGGGTGGGGACAGAGTTTATTTTCTCCCTTCCCCGGGCAATGAATTAACAAGTGCAGTTATTAATAAAATCCCCCGACAGATTGAGCGCCAATAGCTTTATTTGCGGGGGATAAAAATATATGTAGCAGATTTGATTATTTACCGTTTAACTTCGAATTTGTAGCCGATGCCCCACACAGTAGTCAGAGCCCAATTTGCATGATCTTTGATTTTAGCGCGCAACCGCTTGATATGAACGTCTACGGTGCGCGTATCTCCGATATATTCATAGCCCCAGATATGATCTAGAAGCTGCTCCCGTGTAAAGACCTGGTTGGGAGAAGAAGCAAGAAAGTATAAGAGCTCCAGCTCTTTGGGGGGCATCTCCACCGAATGACCGCAGTAAGTTACAGAATAGTTCGTCAGATTGACAATCAAATCTGGATATTCTACATAATCGCCCTGTTGATCAGAAGCAGAGGTGGTGGTGGTCGGAACGGCATGATAACGACGCAAGACAGCTTTGACCCTGGCCACAAGCTCTTTGGAATCGAAGGGTTTGATGATATAATCATCAGCCCCAAGTTCCAGTCCCAGTACTTTGTCAAAGATTTCTCCCTTGGCACTGAGCATGATAATTGGTACCTGAGAAGTGGTTCGCAATTCACGGCAAACCTGGTATCCATCTATGCCAGGCAACATCAAATCTAATAGAATCAGATTTGGCTTGAACTCGGGAAAGACACGTAAAGCCGCCTCGCCATCATGAACCGTCGTGGTTTCATAACACTCTTTTATCAAGTAAAGAGAAATCAGCTCAGCAATATTTTCGTCATCATCGACAATTAAAATCCGTTGCTTTTCAGCCATGAATTTTGTTCCTCCTTTTTATTAGCCAGACTTGTGTTGTGGTAATTGAAACATGAAAACATGAAACAACGAATTATCTACTTAAATACTACAATGGTAACTCCGGCATCCCCTTCTCCGAATTCACCTAAATGAAACTCTTTTACTACTTTTACGCGTTTTAAATGTTTGTGAATTCCGGTTCGCAGTGCTCCCGTTCCTTTGCCATGGACAATTCGAACCTGCTGCAGATGGGCAATATAAGCGTCATCCAGATATTTATCTAGGAGTGGGAGTGCTTCATCCACAGTCATGCCCAAAAGGTTGATTTCCGGGGAAACCGAAGCCGATTTGGAGATTTTGATATTGCTGCTGCCAGAACCTTTCTTTCTTCCTTCCAAGCCAGGGCCGTTGATAGAGCTTTCTGGAATCAGCTCCAGATCGTTTATATTTACTTGCGAGCGGAGAATCCCCATTTGAACAAACAAATTACCTTTTGTATCAGGCAAGGTACTGATGACGCCCTTCAGATTCATGGACAGAACTTTGACACTGTCGCCGATCCGCAAGGTTTTAGGATTGATTGCTTTATGAGGGCGGATCTCTTTTTTTAGAGAAAGGCTACTTTCTACTTTTTTCAGATTATCCCTTAATTTAGCGCGCTCTGTTTCCAGGGCACGGGTGTCTACCCCCGAAGAGGAAGCAATTTTATTAATATTTTTGATCGTGCGATCGGCAGTTTCTTTGGCTTCTCGAAGAATTTTTTGGGCTTCTTCATTGGCAGAACGGATTAATTTTTCTTTTCGTTCATCAAAACGTTCTTCTTTCTGCTCGAGTCGGGCTTTCAAACGACCAACTTCATTTTTGTAGTTTTGGATTTCTTGTCGTTCTTTTTCTATTGTGATTCGGCTTTCTTCCAGACGGCTGATGATATCCTCAAAAGCTTCGTCTTCCGCTTCGATCCGGCTTTTGGCATCATGAATGATATAATCTGGCAAACCTAGTTTCTGAGAAATGGCGAAAGCGTTACTTTTACCAGGAATACCAATCAGTAATCGGTAGGTGGGACGCAAAGTCTGTACATCAAATTCACAGCAGGCATTTTCTACCCCGGCAGTACTCAAGGCATAGATTTTAAGTTCGCTGTAATGCGTGGTGGCCATAGTCCGGCATTTCATGTTGTGCAGGAAATTCAGGATTGCTATGGCAAGAGCAGCTCCCTCGGTAGGATCGGTTCCGGCACCCAATTCATCAAATAGGCATAAGGAATGACTGTCAGCTTTTGCCAGAATATCTACAATATTAGTCATATGCGCAGAGAAGGTGCTCAGACTTTGCTCGATACTTTGTTCATCTCCAATATCGGCAAATACTTCATCAAATACAGCCAGTTCTGAGCCGTCGAAAGCCGGGATATGAAGTCCGGCTTGTCCCATTAAAGTAAAAAGTCCTACCGTTTTTAAAGAAACTGTTTTACCGCCAGTGTTGGGACCGGTGACAATCAATAGGTCAAAGGTATCCCCTAACCATACAGTAACGGGAACAACTTTTTGAACATCCAGTAAAGGGTGACGTCCATCCTTGATATGGACTCGCCCATTCTGATTGAATATCGGTTCGCTGCATTTATAGTGGCGGGACAAAGCCGCCTTAGCAAAAATAAAATCCAACTGGGCTAGAAGATCCAGATTGATGCTCAGGCTATCTGTGCAAGGGGCTAGTTGATTGCTCAAAGCAGCCAGGACAGCCTCTATTTCCTTATTTTCTTGGATTTCTAAAGTGCGAAGTTCGTTATTTAACTGAATGATTGCCATGGGTTCCACAAACAAGGTAGATCCGGAAGATGATTGGTCGTGAATCATACCAGAAACCTGATTTTTATATTCAGCCCGGACTGGCAGGCAATAGCGTCCATCCCGCATCGTGATAACAGCATCTTGAAGATAACTGCGACTAGCGTTTAAAATACTGTTTAACTGAGTATGGATCTTATCGTTGATTCCTTTTATAGAGCGGCGTACCCGGCGAAGGCCCGGACTGGCATCATCGCTGATCTCCTCCTCAGAAAGAATACATCGTTTGATCTCATTATTGACGGGAGTCAACGGCTCTAAGCTTCGGAACATTTCATCCAGAGAATCATCTTCCATCTCATCGGATTCTTCACGACGTCCATAAGCTTTGGCACGGGCAGCCACAGTTAGTACGGAGCTGATTGACAAAAGTTCGGGGATGCCTAATGCACTGCCGATTTCTAGACGTTTCAGGGAATCTCGAATATCTCGGATACCAGCAAAGGAAAGACTTCCTTTCATGCGAATACGACTGACGGCATCACTGGTTTCTTTTTGAGTTTGTAGAATTTCCTGATAATCCGAGGATGGTTTTAATTCCTGGCAAAGAAGTCTACCAGGGGCAGAGGCAGCATACTCGGTCAGCTGGGTTATAATTTTATAATATTCTAAAGTTTTTAATGACTTTTGATTCATTTATTTTCCTCACAAATTCTATAATGCATGGTTTCCAAGTATAAAAAGGGATTAGCCGGATGCTTTTTCAGTATATCACATTTTATCATTCAGTGAAACCCCTGGCTTCCTTGTAAACCTAAGTTTTTCTTGCACATTTGGCAGAAGAACCTTATAATAGGGATAAGTCTTTTAGGGGGGATTTTTATGGTATGGGTATGTGTTTTGTAGCGTAGAGGTGGTACATAAGGAGGAGGTTCAGAATGCCTGAAGTGCAAGACTCAAAAAAAGAGCCAGGGAAGAGACACTTTATAACAGAGAAGATCGTAAAACAGCCTCTGACAAAAAAGCAGATGGTGAGAAGAGGAATGCTGTTTCTTTTAGCTGCCGCACTTTTTGGAGGTGTGGCTGGGGTCAGCTTTGCAGTCTCGTTTCCTTTCGTTTCCGAGCGTCTGAGAGAGACCGTTCCTACAGAGTCACGAATCTCCATACCAAAGGATGAACCGACAGAAACAATAGCAGAATCGGAGCCTTTGGTAAGCGAAACTGTGGAGGAAAGTCACGAAGAGACTCAGGTGGCTTTGGAGAATGAGTTCATAGAAAAGGCGGTTCGTAAAGCGATGGGGAATTATCGCTATACGGTAGAAGATCTGAATGCTCTGTTTTCCAGCTTGCGGCAGGAAGTGCAGGCAGCAGCAAAAGGAATTGTGGTAGTACACTCAGTTCAGCAGGAAGTGGACTGGTTTGATAATCCAGTAGAGACTACCGGTCTGTATTCCGGTGTGATTATTGCAGTTACTGCACAGGAGTTGTTGATATTAACTCCGGAAGCAGCAGTACAGCAGGCAGATTCCATCAAAGTTACCTTTGCAGACGGGATAGAGGTAAATGGTCGGATGAAACAGAAGGATACGCTATCTGGTATGGCCATTGTCAGTGTCAATATTGATGCTGTTGGGGAAAGTACTTTGAAGGAAGCAAAGCCGTTGGCGCTGGGGAACTCTTATCTGGTTCGAGAAGGCGATTTGATTGTGGCAATCGGGAGCCCGGCAGGGATTGTGCGTTCCGTGGATTATGGTTTTGTTTCCTATATTATGAAAAATATACAGATGGTGGATCAGGTAAACCGAATACTTTATGCAAGAATCAGTTCAGATGCTGAAAGAGGGACATTTCTCATAAATACGTCTGGAGAGTTGATCGGTTGGGTAATGAAGCCAGAAGAAGACAGAGAAAATGAAGAAATAACCATGGCTATGGGAATATCGGATTATAAGGGAATTCTAGAAAATCTGACAAATGGTTTAGCGGCGCCTTGTTTTGGCATCGAAGGACAGGAGGTGCCAGATATTATGATATCTCAAGGACTTCCTCAAGGGATTTATGTACTTAATTCGGTGACAGACCGTCCAGCATATAATGCTGGAATTCAGAATGGTGATATCATCACTCATGTGGATGGACGAAAAATTACAACAATGAAAGATTTTCAGAACACGATTGATGGTTTGGAATGTGGACGGTTGATTCATGTGATGGTACAGCGCAATGGCAGAGATCAGTATGCAGAGCTGGAATTTCAAGTAACCGTAGGGGCGCGGTAGTAAAAAATAGTATGGGATATGGATGAAAACAGAAAATAAAAAAAGAAAAGAGAACAAGTATGAAGTATATTGAAAGCTTGCAGGAAGGTATGCGTATTTCAGAAGTTTATCTGTGCAAAAGTAAACAGATTGCTGTCACGAAGACAGGAAAAGAATATGGGCGTCTGATGCTGCAGGACAAGACAGGCACGGTTGATGCAAAAATCTGGAATCTCAATTCTCCTGGAGTAGGATCTTTTGAGGCGATGGATTACGTACGGATCGATGGAGATGTGAGTGTATTTATGGGAGCCAATCAGCTGAATATTGAACGAATCCGCAGAGCGGATGAGGGCGAATATGTAGCTGAGAATTATCTGCCAGTTTCTACAAAAAATGTGGAAGAAATGTACAAGAATCTGAGCAGTCTTATTTTTAGTATCAAAAATCCTTATCTTCGAAAACTGGTAGAAAGTTTTTATATAGAAGATCCAGTTTTTATCAAGGCATTTAAATTTCATAGTGCCGCCAAGAGTGTTCATCATGGTTTTGTAGGTGGACTTTTGGAGCATACTTTAAGTGTGGTAAAAATGTGTGATTATTTTGCGAAAGCTTACCCGATGCTGAATCGAGATTTACTGCTGACAGCAGCGATTTTTCATGATATTGGAAAGATAAAAGAATTGTCAGCATTTCCGGAGAATGATTATACGGATGATGGTCAGTTGCTAGGACATATTATGATAGGAACAGAAATGGTTAGTGATCGGATTCGCAGGATTTCGGGATTCCCACCACAGCTGGCAGCAGAACTGAAGCACTGTATTCTGGCTCATCATGGAGAATTGGAATATGGTTCTCCAAAGAAGCCAGCGATTTTGGAAGCCCTAGCTTTGAACTTTGCAGATAATACGGATGCCAAGATGGAGACGATGATAGAGACTTTGCGGGGAGCAGGTAATAATACTGGTTGGTTGGGGTATAATCGTCTCCTGGAGACGAATATTCGCCGAACTACAGAAAAATAGTATTCCGCAAAAAGTTTGTTATAACTTACCGTATACTTGTAACCATTCAGATAAGTCAGTTTATTCGTTATGTCAGACGGTATGAAGAAGTGATGGTTGCGGGATTTGGTCAAAGCATAAAATGGCTGCCGCAAAATATTTTGCGG
>JAAWNY010000051.1 GCA_022799175.1 Lachnospiraceae bacterium
CGCCTCGCCAGACCAATTACTCCCTTATCATAAAAAAATAAGTGCAGAAGGTATAGCACTGATGAAATGCTTTATCTCTTACACTTATATGGTACTAAATAGCTCGGAACTGTTCATCTTTTGTACTCATATCTCATACGCTCCCCCATCTTATGTGCTACAATTGTTTCTTTATTCTTTCAGCTGTTTTTTCCAGCTCAGCTACCTCCTCTTTTCCTGGCGTCCATACCACTATCTTTGGCCCACCTTCGTATCGCGGTATTACATGAACATGCAGATGATATACCGTCTGTCCTGCGCTAGCGCCATTATTTTGCACTACATTAAAGCCACTGGCTCCTAGTCCTGTCTTCATTGCCTTTCCTAATTTTCCCGCCAATGGCATAATTTTTGCCATAATCTCTGGATCTGCATCACATAAATCCTTAAAATGAGGCTTTGGCAGTATTAATGCATGACCCTTTGATGCTGGCCCTAAATCCAAAATTACCCGGAAGTCCTTATCTTCATATATAGTTGCTGATGGAATGTCTCCATTTGCTATTTTGCAAAAAATACAATTATCATCTCTCATAATATTAATCCTCCAGCTATATTTCCCAGTATCCTGGTTCTGGTTTTGGTCTTGGTCTTGGTTTACGGTAAAAAACTGCGGCTAAAACAATCCCTGTTACCAATCCTGCCACATGAGCTACATTATCTACACCTGTACTAGTGAATCCAAAAGCAAGCGACAGTATAATGATTATCATCAATTGTTTTGTGCTTAAATCCTCTAAATACCCACGATTGATGGTCACTATATATAAAAGCCCTCCAATGACTCCAAAAATCGCACCAGACGCCCCAGCCCCCACTGTTTGTACAGAACTTTGCAATCCGACAATCAGCGAAACCACATTGGCTCCTACTCCGCAAAACAAATAAAACAGCAAATATTTCCCGCTGCCCAATGCACGCTCCATATTGTCGCCTAACATAAACAAAAACATCATATTGTTGGTAATGTGATGAATTCCAAAATGCATGAACATAGATGTTAACAGACGATAATATTCTCTTTTCTCTACAATCAAAGGAGCATATATTGCTCCATGATGCAACATGAATAAGGTGTCTTCGCTGGATCCTGCTGTCTCTAAATATAAAAAGTAAATAATATTCAAAGCAATCAGAAGGCTATTCATCCATGATTTCTTTCTGTCACGCCATTCCATCTCTATCATCCCCAATTTCCGATGATAGTTCTCTAATTTTTTCCATTGTCGAATATCATCTTCGATTTTAGCATTATTTTCACAACAATTAGGGCGACACACTAGATAACACCTCAGAAATGCGCGACAACATCCTTATTTATATTATCCACTTCTGGCTAATTACATGTTATCACGCATTTTTGGCATTTTTTCACTTATATCGCTATATTTTCAGAATTTATTTCTTTATTGTAAATATCTGTGTCCAATATCCCAAACCGTTATCGTCTTTAAAATATCCAACTCCGATATTGGTATAGCCCTCATTTAATATATTATCCCGGTGCCCTTCACTAGTCATCCATGCTGCCATTACAGCCTCTGGGGTCGAATATCCATAAGCAACATTTTCTCCACAACTCCGATAACGGATTCCTGTCTGTTCTAGTACCGTACGATATGCACTTCCATCTGGCCTGGTATGCGAAAAACTAGAAGTGAGTTCCTTTGCCCGAACTGCCGCTGCCGAAGATACTTCATCCGACTTCTCTAAAGGTATCAATCCAACTTTCTCTCTCTCCTCGTTTACCAAAGTCACTATCTGACGAATATATGGACTTTCTTGTATCACCGGCTGTACATATTCGGATACCATTCCTATATCTCCTCCTGGTCCTGCTGCCAATGGTACATTTTCATCGGAAATAATAATATTTGATTCTTCCAAGGAAGCAACCGCTTCATCTCTTGCCGGTGTCAAAATACTGGCTTCCTGATTTGGCTGATATATGCTAATTGTATAACTTTTAGCCCAAAATCCAAGTATTGTACCTGTTAATAACATTACTACTGTAGTGTATGCTATAGATTTTTTCATGTATTGTCCATCTCCTCCATTGTCGGATAGGAAGCGATCGCCCCATGACCCATCACACTTTTCCCACAAAACTTATTGGCAAATACTAAATATTGTTGCATTTTCTTTTCTGTCAAACACTCTAAAGTGGAAGCCGTCACACCATCTGCTGATAAACAATACAAAAATGAACCAATAAATCCGTCACCAGCACCTGTTGTATCCACAGCTTTTACTTTCTCTCCCGGTGCAAATGCACAAGCCGCGCGCGTATAACACTCAGCGCCATCAGAACCTTTGGTATAAATCACCAATTTTGTATTACCAGTCAAAAGCTGCGGCAAAGCTTCTTTGATATCTTTACAACCAGTAATAAATTCCAATTCTTCATCTGACACCTTCAAAACATGGGCCATTGGAGCAAATTCGCAAACTACTCTTTTCAATGCTTTCGTGTCCTCCCACAAAGCAAATCGCAAATTGGGATCAAAACTGACTAAAGCCCCTGCTTCTGCTGCATACTGAATCGCCTGACGATGGGCTTCCTTCATCGGAAAATCCCCCAGAGAAACAGAACAAAAATGAAGACCAAAAATATCTGTAAACCAATCCTTTTGAATATCAGAAGCCTCCATCAGCATATCCGCCCCCGGCTTCCGATAGAAAGAAAATTCACGATTACCATCCTCTTTTAAAGCTACGAATGCCAAGGATGTATTGGCCTTTGTTGTCCGCTTTACATAGTTACAGTCAATACCACAAGCAACAAATTCATCTGCAATTTTATCACCAAAAGGATCCTTCCCCAATTGGGTAATCATTGCTGCTTTACCTCCCAGTTTTACATAGGCCCCACATACATTAGCCGGCGCTCCTCCCACAGCCGGGGCAAAAGACGAAACCCTCTTCATTTCTTTACCGGACTCTGCAGGAATAAAATCAATCAGTGCTTCTCCAATCGCCAACAATCGTTTCATAGTTCTACCTCCATGGTAAAATTTTCTAAATTAATAATCTATATATTATCATAATATATTTGCAGAAAAAGAGCAACGAGAATCTCTTTGCAAAAAAATAAGGCTTTCGTAAACAACCACGAAAGCCTTATCCCTTCCTTTTTTCAAAATCATCTTTGTAGAAATTAATCCTCAACGCTGACGATTTCTTTCTTGTTGTAAGAACCGCAAGCCTTACATACTCGATGAGGCATCATCAGAGCTCCACACTTGCTGCACTTTACCAAATTCACTGCGCTCATTTTCCAATTGGCTCTACGCTTATCTCTTCTGGCCTTGGAAGACCGATTCTTTGGGCAAATCGACATGGTTTACACCTCCTTAAACTGTTGAAATATATCCTGGATTACCGACATCCTTGGATCTGGCGAACTGCGTTCACAGGAACAGGCTTCGTGATTCAAATTCACACCACACCGGTTGCAAATTCCTCTGCAATCTTCCCTGCACAACACCTTCATTGGCAGATTCAGCAGCAGTTCGTTACCGATCAACTGGTCTACATCCAGATAATAACCATCCAGATAGGGCTGTTCATCGAGATTCTCTGCACGTTCCTCTCCTGTCCTGCTTAAATCCAGTTCATGATAAAGGTCCAATTCAAAAGGAATATTCACCGGTTCCAGACATCTGCTACAAGGCATACTAAGCATAACATTTGTCTTGCCTTTCAACAAAAGCTTCTTATTTCCTAGATTCCGAATCTGCAATACCACCGGCATCTTGGAAATAATCTCATAAGCACCGCCGGGAGCCTGCAAGCGCTCCATATCAATTGCCACCGTGTAAGCTTTCTCTTTTCCTTCTATAGAAAACAGCTCTGTTAAATTAATCAACATATTATTCTCCTGATACACGCTTAAATATTATACCCAGGCACCAGGCTTTTGTCAACAACTTTTATCCTATTTCCCTTCCGCCTCAATAATAGGAGGAATTTGAGACATCATATTGTCAATATCTTCGAACATGGCACTTTTTGTTGTTCCCAAATCGCTTGCACATTGGATGTGCTTTACCACTTCCTGATATTGTTCCCGGATCTTATCAAAAAATCCGCATAGTACTTGAAGCGCTGTTCGGGAATTCTCTATCACTCCCGAAATTTCTGACTGTACCGAAGCAGCTCCTTCTGCTGCCTGGGTTATTTTATCAAACATGTCATAGGTCTGATTAACCTTCTCCATACTATCGCCAAGCGCTTGTCGCGAGGTATGAATACTTGCATTTAGTTTATCCGTTCCTTGTTCAACATCTCCCACACTAGAATCAACCGATGCTGCCAAATCTTTGATCTCATCTGCCAGCTTTTTTACCTCAGCCGCTACCACAGCAAACCCTTTTCCCTGAGCTCCGGCCCGCGCTGCTTCGATAGAAGCATTCAGTGCCAGAATATTTGTCTGATTTGCGATAGATACAATTTCACTCATGCAGCTCTTGATCTTCTCTACTGCTTCTTGCAGATCCTCAAATGTATTTTTCATCTCTGCAAAATGTTCTTCCACCTGCATCGAGCTGCTCTTTAGTTGCGCCACCTCTTCTTGCGCCTGTTGTACGGACTGATCAACTTTTCCTTTTACTGCTGCAAATTCATTGGATACCTGCTCAATATTAGAAAATGTCTGTCCAAAATCCTGCAGTTTATCCTGGAAATTCCCTGCCTCCTTCAACACATGGTCAAAAGAGCTTTTTACCAGACCAAGCTCCTGCAAGGAATCCACTTCTTTTTGCACCAATTCTTTACGATAACCATTTAATGTATCCATCACAAACAAAACCGGATACAGACTTTTCTCCCCGTTTTGCTTTTTGTCGGTCTCTGTCCGGGATTTCTTCCAAAATGGCATCTTTTACCCCTCCTTTACTCAAAGACCACACAGGTCATTGACTGATTAACAAAACGGTTATTATAATGCTCGCCATATCCCACTAAACCTCCATGGCTGCCCAAAGCACTCATTTCCTGCAAATATTCCTGCATATATCCATTCTCACTAAATAATTTGTAGCGGAATAGACAGTTCACAGAAAACACAGACGAAATCTTCGGAAAATCTCTGCGAATCGTTCGGATAGTCTCTTTCACAATCTCCCGATAATCACCCAACTCCAACAAAACCAAAACATCAGAATCATTCACCTGCCGAAAGCAGGCCAAAGAATCTCTCACCACTTCTTTGATTGAAATAATACAAATATCATCTCCATTAATTTTGCCAAAAGGGTTTTTGAATGTCTGTGTTGAAATCTGTTGCTCTGTCACCTTAAGAATTTGCTGATATACCTGCTTTGCTGGCATCCCGTTCAGTGCTCCCATAATGTATTGAGACTTATCTGTACGGGAAGCAATAAACCGATAATCACCTTTGGTATGATAAATATTCTCCTTGTATGCCTTAACCCTTCCATTCTCATTCCGAATCAATGCATAAGCAACCCCATCCGGATAAACCCTGCCGTTCGCTGATACCTTTCCTCCATCCCCAGTTCCGCCTACCAGAGATATCCCTCTGCGCTTTAATACACTATATATAGTTGTCAGCACACAGGCATCATTTCCGGAACAAAAATCAATGCAGATAGTATTTTTCTGATCTCCCCCCACCCTGCTTACATCTTGTTCCAGACGCTGAATATACCGCACTGGCATCACGGATACCTGTTCCAGCACATTCGCCACCGCATTAACCCCATCCAGAAAAGCAATTACACCAACACCGTTTTCTACTACTTGAGTATCATAGCTCATGCCGATGCATCCGATACTAGGCACTCCGGGAAAAAGTATCTCAAGCTCTTTCACATGCTCCTCAAACTGCCGCTCGTTGGACATCAGAAGCAGCATCTGCGGCATCCTCAGTCCACCTACTGCTTCCCGCAAATTTCCGCTTCTGCTCATACCAAAAAACTGTTTCATAGTATCCCCTCTTCACTATGTATTCTATTTGTCCTCACAAAACAACAGCCAGGAATACTGTGACGTTACCCGGCAGCTGTCTGCAATATAGATTATTATACTTTATATTAACAAAGAGCGTCAACAATTATTTTCCAAGTTTTCGGCTGATTATTCTAGCTGTGCTGGCGGCTCAAACTGTGTTGGCTATTCGGATTGTTCTGGCTGTTCCGACGGTTCCGGTTGCTCCGATTGCTCTGGCTGTTCCGACGGTTCCGGTTGCTCCGATTGTTCTGGTTGTTCCGACGATTCCGATTGCTCCAGCTGTTCCGACGGTTCTGGTTGCTCCGATTGCTCTGGTTGTTCCGACGATTCCGATTGCTCCGGCTGTTCCGATGGTTCTGGTTGCTCCGATTGCTCTGGTTGTTCCGACGGTTCCGGTTCCGGTTGCTCCGATTGTTCTGGTTGCCCAGATTCTACTGGCAAAGTTTCATCCGCATTCCCTGTCATTAGTTCTCCCAACCAAAGAGAAACTGTCAATACTCCTTCTTTGCAATCCACCTGAATTTTTAACGGTTTATCATAGATATTAACAAATCTTAAATCCTTATATCCCTCAGAAATCGTAGCATCCAAACCCGCAGGCAAATAAGATACCCCTGACGAATGAGGGTGGCGCTCCATTGCTGGTATCAATGCATGGCACATAGCAGCATATAGGGTGGAAGAAACCTGACAAATTCCACCTCCATACTCGTATCTCCCAATTGCTGGAGCCATCACATAGCCATTTTGCGGTATTCTTGACTGGACAGTATCACTAAAAGAAAACAGCTCCCCTGGTTGCAGAACACATCCATTAATTCTTTGTGCTGCCAGCTCCACATTAATTGCTCTCGGAATTGTCGCATTATAATGTGTTGTGTACTCTCCAATTTTATTATCCCCTTCTTCCTGAGGCATACAAATTCTTCCTTCTGCCATTCCTACAGTCATATAATGTCTGCAATATCCTAATAAATCAGTCTTATATGTATCTAACAAATCCGGATTATAAAATACATATGCTTTTAAATTAAAGTTTTCTCTCCCCAGACGGCCTTCTCTCACACCCATGGTAATAAAATGCTGAAATAAATTCTCCCCACTATTCCCTAAAATCTCCTGCAAATCCGGATTTTGTTCATAATAGTATTCTGGATCAAATACCGCATGAAAACTCTCATAAGTCTCAGCGGAATATCCGACAAGCGGCCTGCTAAAACTTAACATTATTGTACAACATATAGTTAACAAATGCATATGTTGTAAGCTTTTTTTCCTCATTTTGTATAGTCCCTTTTACTCCCCCCAATGAACAAAAGGACACATGGCCAAATGCCGTCTTGTCGATTGAGGGCAAAATACCTTTCTTAAATTCTACTGCTATTAAAACAAGGCTAGCCAGAACTCCAACTCTGACCAACCCTTGCTTCAAATCTCCATATGTTATCATAAAAATCCGTGCATCCCGCTTTGTATGCGGCTCACGGGCGTTACCCTGGCAGCTGGCTCAGTTCAGGTTGCCTCGCGGCACACAGAGGAATTCACTTAGTGCTGCTGCATTCCTGCCCTGACACGGTTCATGAAGCTCTGTTGCGCAAGACCCAAACGTCAACGCTGCTCACCAGGGACAGCCCCGCAAAACCGGCATCCGAGACGGAATATCACCCCTGCTAGAGCGGATTGCAGGTACAGGGCACCGCTATCTCCCCGGCTGCACGGAAACTTTATAACGTAGAAATGATTATACCACATCATTCTTAATGAATGGCAAAAATATCCAACATCCACAAGAAAATGCTTGTTAAGTATACCCTAGGAAAAAGGGTTTGTCAAGGGATTCCCAGTTTCTTCTTTCTTCTTTAAATAACAGGTCAATTATCTGAACTATTGCTATCGTTTTTTCCATATAGAAATGGTTCTGAAACATGTGTATTGAACCATTGAATCACTGGCCCCATAAACAATGCTGTGATAATTGTTCCACCCCCAACATTTGCATGGAACACAATACCCACTGTCACACAGATTAGATCACTAAGTATTCGGCAAAGCCGAAACGCCATCAATTTATATTTATTAGCCGCTATCAAAGAAACTGCATCATATGCCGATACCCCTAAATCTGCTGTAAAATATATGGAAGCAGAAAAACAGCTTCCCAAAACTCCCAGTAAAACCAATAGGATTCGTATTCCTAAATTGGGATCTGGAATCAATATATCCCATAAATTTCTCATCAAATCTGCCGAGATACCAGTGCCAAATAGATTAATCACTGTGGCCAGCCCTATATAATGCTTTTCGACCAAAAGAACTCCCAACAGAAGAACTCCTGTAACCACTACATAAAAAGTACTGTAGGTAGAACCGAAAATATTCCCAATCCCGGTAACAAAACAGGTAAATGGATCCGTACCCAAACTTGCTTTTTGAAAAGTACCTACACAAAAACCTGTAAAAATCACACCGAAAAATGCCATAAGTATACGTTTGGTTTTCTGTGACATAATAAAAAGACCCCCATTTTCTCTGTCGTTTGCTGCTTCTTTTTGCGAAATGTTGTAGTTTTCTCTAAACAATTAAAGGTTGTTTTGAAGCAGTTGTTTTTTATCAGTATAATAGATGCCGCTTATGAAATACAGATATTTTTGACAGAAAAAACAGGTATTTTGTATCATATACAACTGCCCTCCGTAGACAAGAGGATCTTAAATTATTATTAACAATAGCTGGAGGTATCCAATGTTTCTCTGGTTTATTACTTATATTTTGATTCCAACCTATACAATCTGGTTTGTCCAGGATAGCAACTGGTTCACTACTAATTTTTCCGTAATCGGAAATAAAATTGGTCGGGAAGAAGAGTTCATCCTATGGGGTCTTATTGTAGGTATTTATTTTTTCTGGTCTTTAAGACAAATTGTCACTCGGATGATAATATCGCCCGGTCATACCTGGCTCATTCCCCTAGCGCTGATTTTGTTGAGTTGTGCTGTCACTACCCCTTACCTGCCAGAAAAGTTACCGCTCAAATCTCACCTGCATATTCTATTTGCTTTTCTAGCTGCCATTTGTCTGCTTGTTTGCCTTGGACGGATCTTATGGGTATTATATTTGACCAATCAAGAAAAGTACCGGCCTTATCTAATTGGTCTAACTGGCATAATATTCCTTTCCCTTTTATTATTTCTCATTGCCGGAATCATCAGCAGTGCATTGGAAATCTTTTTTACAATTACTTTGGCACTGATGGTCAGGCGCTTATATCTGACCCTGTTATAAATTTCGACGATTTTTCTTCTGCTTTGCGTGCCCGTAGCTCCCGGAAAAAATCAGATAGCATTTGAGAGCATTCTTCCTGTAACACGCCAATCTGGGTCTCTGCCTGATGATTAAAACCATCTTCGTGTAGCAGATCCAACACCGAGCCCGCACAGCCCGCTTTCGCATTCATACTGCCAATCACTACCTTAGGGATCCTAGCCTGAACAATTGCGCCAGCACACATGGGACAAGGTTCCAGCGTTACATACATAGTGCACCCTTCCAGCCGCCAGTCCCCTATTCTTCTGCATGCTTTACGAATGGCAATAATCTCCGCATGCGCCAATACTGTCTTGTCGATCATGCGGCGATTATATCCCCGTCCAATAATCTTTCCCTGATATTCAATAACACAACCTATCGGCACTTCTCCCAGAACCAAAGCTTTTTTAGCTTGGCGAATCGCTTCTCTCATGTATTTTTCTTCCAACGATATTTTTCCCATAAACTTTCTCCATTATTTTCTGAAATCTGCTTTTCACTGATATATTTCACATACCAAACAGATTTTGCAATTAACAATATTGCTTTTCAGTATAATCGAAAAAGTATTCTTTGAAAACTACTAATATTTTATAGTCTTAAATCTGTATACCAGTATCCAAATCTCCCATCTTGCTCTGGTTGCTTTTTTGCTAGCACAAAATTCGAAAAACCAAACATCACTGCCAAATTCTTTTCATTACTATAATAATGTCCTGGTACTCCCAAAAGGTAGCGCGGCTCTCCCTCTGGATTTTCCAGCTTTGCAAGAATCAAATGACGATAATTATAATATCCGTGTAGCAAAAAGCTATTATTCCCATACACCCAGTTTTCCCGGGGTAATATTCCAATATCTTGTGGCTTAATTGACAAAATCTCACATCCATTTGCATAGTCAAATGCCAAAACTTTTGGATAACGACGCTGCATCTGTGTCCAAATACCGCCTCGCTCTGCCGCTTCTTGCTCCTGTCGATCTAACTCCGCTAGTTGTGCCGGATCTCCAGGTTCTGGAGGTGTTGCCGAAGAACTTTTCATTACCGGAACAGGTTGTTTTACCGGTGTCTCCTGCCGGACATTCCCATATTCATTCCGATTATTTTCTGATATCTGGCCTAATTTCTGCCAAGAAATACCACTTTGATCCTGCCCAATCCCAGAACTCTTTCCTTGTACAAATGCCTTGGCAATTCTCAAAACTTTCTCTGAAACACTATCCCTCCCTTGTTGTATCATTTTATCCATTACGTTATTCTCTGCTGTATTTCCAATAAAAAATGGTTTCACGTTCTCTTCCGCCACAGAAAAACTTCCTTGTTCTGGAACAACAGGGCTTCCTCTTTTCCAGCCATCTGAATCCGTGTTGTCTTTCTGATGAATTTCCGGATTATCTACAGCTTCTTTTTGCCATTGTTTTTCATTTACATTTATCTCCTGATTTAAATTAACCACTTCTGATACACTTACTTCTGGAGTGACTTTTTCCGATACTTCATCCTGTAATATGGTATCCTCTAACGTCACTTCCTCCGAAGTCATTTTCTCCGATATTTCTTTCTTTTCTATGACTGTCTCTTCTGGCTGAGTTCTATTTTCTTCTGTCTCTTCTGGCTGAGAATGTTCTTCTTGCTCCAACTCTTTCTGAATCTCTGAAGAAACAGAAACATGAACCTCGGATTCAACGCTTCCTTTCATCTTTTCTGCTGTCACATCTGCCAACTCTACCTCTGCTGCCTGAGTCACAGCATCTTCCCAGATGGTAGTATAAGTACGCCAGGTGCTTTCCGTCTCATGAATCGTAAGACCATAACATTGATCCATACCACATCCACTGTTCTCCACATTAGTTGCATTAACATTGACACGGAATTCTCCTGCACCATTGCGGATAAAAATTCTTCCCAACAAAATTTCTTTTTGTGGAGAGAGCAAATAAACTCCGATATCACTGTTTCCCAAAAAAACCCTTTTCACATTCACATGAATTCTGCATTGTCCATTCCGTATCTCAATTTTGGCAAATCCGATATTTTTTCCTTTGACTCCTCCCTCGTACGCATAAATATATGAGATTAATCTGCGATAATTAGACATGCCATCACTCCTTTAGTAACCATTCTATGCACCTACCCACTCCTCCTATGACAAAAAGTTGCCCCCCAACCATTGAAAAACTATCAACAAACGAATATAATAACTTTAAAGCAAAACAAACTATTTTCATAGAAAGACGGCATCGCCGACAGGTAGTTTTTGTATGGAACCAAAACTGGGCAATCCTCAAAATACAATCGAAATCATCAAAAAATACAATTTCGTTTTTCAAAAAAAATATGGCCAGAATTTTTTGATTGACACACATGTACTGGATAAAATTATTGCTGCTGCAAATATCACCAAAAATGATATGGTGTTGGAAATCGGTCCTGGTATTGGCACCATGACTCAATATCTGGCCAAGGCTGCCGGACAAGTTGTTGCGGTAGAAATTGATGATAATTTAATTCCTATCCTTGAAGATACCTTGAATGACTGTCATAATGTGACCGTTATTCATGACGATATTTTGAAAGTTGACATCTCGCAGTTGGCTGTCCAATATAACCATGGACGCCCGATCAAGATCGTAGCCAATCTTCCCTATTATATTACCACCCCCATTATCATGAGCCTTTTTGAAAAGGATGTCCCTATCCACAACATCACGGTAATGGTTCAAAAAGAAGTTGCTGACCGAATGCAGGTTGGCCCTGGTTCCAAGGATTACGGTGCGCTTTCTCTGGCTGTCCAATATTATGCAAAACCTTATCTGGTCGCTAATGTGCCGCCAAACTGTTTTCTACCTCGTCCAAAAGTTGGATCCGCAGTGATTCGCCTGACTCGATATTTAAAGCCGCCCGTCATAGTCCAGGATTC
Source organism: Lachnospiraceae bacterium (assembly GCA_022799175.1). Classification (GTDB taxonomy): domain Bacteria; phylum Bacillota; class Clostridia; order Lachnospirales; family Lachnospiraceae; genus Brotaphodocola. The sequence goes on from JAAWNY010000051.1 coordinate 12,238, forward strand.
CAAACTGATGTTCCAGCTGATTCGTGCTTCTTTCAATCAGCGTCGGAAAACACTGCAGAATGGACTATACAATTATCCGGAGCTTTCTTTTTCTAAAGAACAAATTGCCACGGCAATCGCCGATTTGGGATTACCTTCTGCTGTGCGGGGTGAAACGCTGACCCTGACGCAATTTGCCCAGTTGGCGGATCGTTTTTGTGAAATCTCTGGTAAAATTTGAACTCCTAAACATGCAATTCCCCTTAGAAAGGAAATCGCCCATGTTAAAAGTATTAATTGCAGATGATGAGCGGAAAGTCTGTCAGCTAATCGAAAAATTAGTAGATTGGCCAAAGTTGGACATGCAGATAATTGCCACTGCCGAAAATGGCATCGACGCTCTAGAACAGGTCAAAAAGTATCATCCAGATATTGTAATTACAGATATCCGAATGCCAGGCTATGATGGTCTTGATTTAATCCGCCTGGGAAAAGAAATAAATCCTCGAACAGAGTTTATTATAATCAGTGGTTATCGTCATTTTGAATATGCCCAGTCCGCTATTCGTTACGGAGTGAATGCTTATATTTTAAAGCCAATTAAGAAAGATGAACTAACTATTGCATTAAAAAAAATAAGTACCAAATTTCAGGAGAAAAGTCGTCAGCTTTCTTATGAAGAACAAATTAAGCTTACTTTAAAAACGGATGAAGAAACTCTGCGGCAAACATTTTTGTCAGATCTGGTGTACCGCCGGAATCAAGAGCGTCTGAAACGTCCTTTGGTACAAATATGTCAAGAGTTTCATTATTCTTTCCATCCGGATTGCTTTGCTATGGTTATTTTTAAAATGGATGGACATGTATTAAATAAATCAGAAAATTTACGTTTCATGTCTGATAAGGTTCGTAGTCTTTTAGAACAATTGCTGAAAGAATTTGTTCATGAATATGAGCTTATGAATGTTGACAGTTCTTTTTACTTATTGTTGAATTTTGAGGAAATACAGAAAAATAATGTCCGACGACAGTTAAAAATCTTTTTAGACGAAATGAGAATTCAAGGTGATATTCTAAAAGACTTTTCTGCTACTGTTGCTTTGGGCACTATCTGTCATGATCTTTTCGGTCTAAATACTTCCTTAAAAAATGCTCGTTTATGGATCGAAGAGCGGTTAGTCGCCGGAACCGGAAAACTTTTCGAAGGCGAATTTCTCCGACATAATCGTTTTTCTGAAAGCTTACTTTTTCTGGAGTTTAATCAAAAAATGACCTTAGCTCTAGAAAGCCTAGAAATTTCTCCTGTTCGCGAAGCCTTGATGGAATTAAAATTAGGAATGCTCTCTTATCCTGGAATCACCGGACATGAAATTTTACAAATGACCAAAGAAGCTTGTAATCTCTATCTATTCTCGATGAAAAATTTTCAAATTCGTATGGAGGATGATTTTCTGGAAAATTTTCATGCAGGAGCTGATAACTGTTCTTCCTCCGAAGAATTGTTCGATTATTTAATACGTAAAATTATTATCTCTTATGAAAAGGCCGCCCGTCTAAAAAAGCAAGATGAAAATCGGCCCATACGGATTGTAAAACAGTATGTGGCAGAGCATTATCAGGACCCTTTAACTTTAGAACAGGTAAGTTCTGTAGCTGACCTTTCTCCTTCTTATCTCAGTACGGTATTTAAAAAGGACACAGGTATGACTTTTCTAGAGTATCTCTCCAAAATCCGTATGGATGCAGCAAAACGGCTTCTTAAAGAAACAAACCGCACAGTCGCCGATATTTGCGGATTAGTTGGCTATAACGATGTCCGTCATTTCACTAAAACCTTTACTAAATACTCGGGTCTGAAACCTAATGAGTATAGAAAGTTGTATTCATGACTAAAAAATTAAAATATCTGTCCTACCGGATTCTTTTTGCTGCTGGCGCAGGAACCATACTTTTATTTATTTCTTTGGCACTTCTCTGGTTTTTTTCTCTGCAACATGCATTAAACATAATCCCGGTACTTTTGCTGACCTTTTCTATTATCGGTTACTACTTTTTCCTTTTTCGATGGATTGCAATCCCTTATCGGGAAACCAGAAAAATTTATGAACAATTTGTCATGGGATATGTTCTCAACGATTTGTTCCATCTACGTCACCCACTTACACCGGAAAGTGACCAGGCTATTCTCCTCCTTAATGAAATGATTGATAAAAATCATTTAATCAATGTGTCAAAAAAACAAGCAGAATATCTAGCATTACAAAACCAGATTAATCCTCACTTTCTTTATAATACACTAGAAGGCATTCGAAGCGAGGCTCTCTTAGCCGGACTGGACAGTATTGCAGAAATGACGGAAGCATTGGCAACTTTTTTCCGCTACACAATCTCTCAAGTGGAAAATCTGGTGACATTAGAAGATGAATTAGCTAATATTGAGAATTATTATTATATCCAACAATTTCGTTTTGGCGAAAAACTCGCGCTACATATTGAATATGATCATGATGATGAGCTGGATGAATTAGAAATTCTCCAATTTCGACTTCCAAAACTTACACTCCAGCCTATTGTAGAAAATTCCATCTATCATGGAATCGAACGAAAAATTGGAAAAGGAAACTTGGTAATTCGCATTTGCATCAGCAATGAGCGCCTGCGTATTCGAATCTCTGATGATGGTATGGGAATGACAGAAGAAAAATTAAAATTACTTAACGAAAAAATGCGACGGCTTACCCTGGATGATGTCCAGGAGCCAGAAAATAGCAGAAAGGGTGGCATTGCTCTTGTCAATGTAAATAATCGTATTAAATTGCTTTTTGGAGAAGAATATGGTATTACCTTTTATAGCCGGGAAGGAGCCGGAACCGATGTCTTGATCACTTTGCCATTGGTATGTGAATCATGAACTCTTGTGAGAGTAACAGTGACATAGAAAGAGGAACCTATGAAGCGGGAATTGCTGCGAATGAATCATGTAAGTTTACTTCAAAATGGAGAATCTTTATTGGATAATTTGAATTTTCAGATGTTTGCCGGAGAAATCATGGGCCTGGTTGCCGGACGTAACCGAGGATATGACCAGTTAATTCAACTCATATGTCAAAATCTTCCCATTTCTTTTGGAACTGTCTGGTATGATGGTCAAATCGTCAACACGTATTCCCATAGCAGTGGAACATTCAACCGAGTTTATGTAATCGAACAGATGAGTCATCTGGTTGAAGGACTGAGTGTGGTAGATAATTTATTTGTCCTTCGGAAGGGATTTAAAAAATATTTTATTAATGAACGTGTCCTCCGAGAACAAGCAAACAAATTTTTTGGAGAAAACGGACTCAAAGTTAATGTAAATAAACGTGTATCTGCTTTAACTCCTTTAGAACGATGTCTGATCGAATTAGGAAAAGCACTGCTTATGGGATGTAAACTGATAATTATTGATAATCCAGGAAATTTTTTAAGTCAATATGAATTGATGCAATTCCAGGATATGTTACGTCTAGTACAAAAAAACGGCGTCTCTATTCTTTATATTGGAAATCATCATCAAGAAGTATTTCTCATCGCCGACCGCACTTCATTATTTTTCGATGGCCGAATTATCAAAGTTTTTGAACGTAATGAAATGACGGATGAAGGGATTTCTCCGTATATTACTGACTGGTATCTTCCTGGTTCGCAAACAAATCCGGAGCAGGAAGATGGCGTCTTACATTTTCATAGTGTTCACGGAAAAAATCTCCATGGTCTGCGTTTTGTTCTTCATCGAGCAGAGTGCCTTACCATTCTAGATATGGATAATCGGATTGCTGAAGATATTTTATCTTTGATGACGGGAACTGGCATATGCTTCCAAGGCCGGATTACTCTGGATCATGAACCATATACACCGGAACGAGCCGCCGATTATCTGAAAGCTGGAATTGCTGTAATTCCCAAGGACTGCTCAAAATCGTTATTATTTCATGAACGAAGTTATATGGAAAATCTGACCTTTCTTCTAGACAGAAAGTTACAGCAAAGTTTCATTCCTGAAAAAATCTATCGAAGTATTAAAAACGAATTTGGTCCCCTTGTTGGGGATTTTATTGAAGAATCTATAGTCACTCATTTACCATTAGAAGAGCAAATTGCTTTAGTATACTACCGAATTCTCCTTTTTCATCCTCGTGTTCTGATATGCATTCAACCACTAGCTAACGGAGACATGATTGTTCGGTTGCGAATTCTGGCATTGCTGCAGGAAATTCTAAAAACGGGAACTGCCATATTGATCATTACGACTAATGTTTCTGATACCTTAATGATCTCTGATCGATTATTGATTGTAGAAAATGGAACTTGTGTTGCTTCTTATAATAAAAACGAATTTGACCAAGTGGATTGGTAATGAAAAATCAAAAGATTGTCCACCTTAACCGAAAGAATACCCTCTTTTTAAGTTCTTTTTATCATGTTATACTAATTTTATGTGAAGGATAATAAATCTATGAAAGAATACATTGGTATTGATATCGGAGGAACTAAATGTGCCATAGTTCGCGGAAATGAAAAAGGGCAAATTTTAGAAAAAATCCGTTTTATCACCAAAGATAAAACAACAACTCTGCAAGAACTTTTCAAAGCCGTACGACACCTCTGGTCTGAACAAGTAAAAGCCATCGGTGTCAGTTGTGGAGGTCCTTTGGATAGCAAAAGAGGAATTATTTTAGGGCCTCCCAATCTACCAGGTTGGAATTGTGTTCCTATCACAGAGTTATTGACACAACAATTTAACGTACCAGCTTATCTGGAAAATGATGCCAACGCCTGTGCAATGGCTGAATGGCATTTCGGCGCCGGACAAGGTTGTAAAAATATGGTCTTTCTTACCTTTGGAACTGGACTCGGTGCCGGTCTCATATTTAATGGAAAACTATATCGAGGCGCATCCGGCATGGCTGGCGAAGTAGGTCATATCCGACTTTTTGAACATGGTCATGTAGGATTTGGCAAAGCTGGTTCTTATGAAGGTTACTGTAGTGGCGGAGGTATTGCTCAATATGGCCTTGGCAGCGCCGCACAACTATCCGAATTAGCAGTTGCTGGAGACACTTCTGCTATAAAAATCTGGGAACAGACTGGGCAATACTTAGGTAAATTGATCGCAATCTTGATCGATATCTTGAATCCAGATCGAATTGTAATCGGAAGCATTTTTATACGCTCCGGACAATTTATGGTACAAGCCATGTATCAGGTATTAGAGACCGAAGCTCTTTCTACCAGTCAGAAAGCATGTACTATTGTTCCTGCTGGTTTAGGAGAATCTTTAGGAGACACTGCTGCTCTCTGTGTAGCCATGCGCATATGTACTTGAATGTTTTAATACACTTTAGCAGCCAGTCTTAATGCAGAAAAAGAAAGTGGGGAAACAGATGGGAGAAGTAATTGTTTCTATGAAAAACATTGTCAAAACCTTTCCCGGTGTAAAGGCTCTTGATAATGTAAATTTTGAACTTCGTTCTGGAGAGGTTATGGCACTCCTAGGTGAGAATGGAGCTGGAAAATCCACCTTGATGAAAATTCTAAGCGGTGTATATACAAAAGATGGTGGATCGATGAAAATATTTGGCAAAGAATATGATAATTTAACTCCTAAACAGGCCCAGGCCGCTGGCGTAGCAATTATTCATCAGGAATTAAACATGTGCCGTCATTTGTCGGTGACAGAGAATATGTTTTTAGGTCGTGAAAAAGTCAATGGAATGATTCTAAAAAATAGTGAAATGGAAGCCGAAGCTGCCGATATTCTTGGCCAACTGAAAATCGATATTGATCCTCGACAAACAGTAGGTGATCTTCCTGTTTCCAAACAGCAAATGGTCGAGATTGCAAAGGCATTATCAATTCATGCCAAAATTTTAATTATGGATGAGCCTACCTCTTCCCTGACTGCTAAGGAAATTGATGAATTATTTCGGATTATCCGTAAATTGAAAGCGGATGGCTGTGGTATTGTTTATATCTCTCATCGTTTGGAAGAACTACAAGCTATTGTGGATCGGGTAACAATTATGCGAGATGGACAATATATTACTGACGGCGAATTTCATTCTATGACCATGGATCAAATTATCGCTAACATGGTTGGTCGAGAGATAAAAGAACAATTTCCGCGGGTTTCCTGCACAAAAGGGAAAAAGATTTTTGAAGTGCGGAATCTGAATGCTGGAAAACTGGTTCGGGATATCAATTTTTCTCTTTATGAAGGAGAGATTGTTGGCTTTGCCGGATTGATGGGTGCTGGCCGTACGGAAACTACCCGGGCAATCTTTGGTGTTGATCCCAAATCAAATGGTCAAATTTTTCTAGATGACAAAGAAATTTCTATCCAATGTCCTATGGATGCTATCCGCGCTGGTATTGTTTTGGCTCCAGAAGACAGAAAAAAAGATGGACTTTGCACAAAATTAAGTATTCGTCATAATTTGGCTCTCCCCAATCTTGATCTGCTTTGTAATGCTATGGGCGTGATCCGCGGCAGTAAAGAGGACCAGCTTTGTGAAGAAGCCGTTCGAAATCTGCTTATTAAAACTCCCTCTGTGGAAATCAATGCTGCGAATCTTTCCGGCGGTAACCAACAGAAAGTTGTCGTCGGCAAATGGCTGGCCCGTAATTCTCGTGTAGTCATATTTGATGAGCCTACCAGAGGAATTGATGTGGGTGCTAAGGTAGAAATCTATAATCTGATGAACAAACTGAAACAAGAGGGCATTGCTGTCATGTTTGTTTCTTCCGAAATGCCAGAAGTTTTAGGAATCGCGGATCGGGTAATCGTTATGTGTGATGGACGCATCACCGGAGAAGTGATGGCACGGGATACTACCCAAAATGAAGTATTGAAATATGCTACCGAATTCGAAAAGAAACAACAGGCAAGTTAAAGGGAGGATAAGAACAATGAAAGAAAATAAGCAAGGCACTTTCAAACGGCTTTTAGGAACTCGTGGAATGGGAGCAGTAATTACTGCTTTTGCTGGATTAATTATTATTTATGTCGCTTTCGGTATCATTGACCGCAATGTATTTTCCGGACAAAACGTAATGAATTTGCTTCGTTCCATGTCCAAATACCTGCTAATCGGTGTTGGTCAAAGTTATCTGCTTATTACTGGAAATATTGATCTTTCCATCGGTTCCATGGTTGGTATGAGCGCCATGATTTCTGCAACCTTGATGACCATGGGTATCCATCCAATGATTGCTATCGTAGTTGCCTTAATCTGTTGTCTCTGCTGTGGTGTAATCAATGGCATTTTGGTTGGCAAATTCAAATTACCACCATTTATCGCTACTTTAGGTACCATGTTTGTATCCCGTGGTGCCGCCTATATGGTCAATAACAACCGGAATACGGATGCCATAGCTACCGGAATAGGCAAAGAGGCAGGCGATCGCTTTCAAAACTTTTTTTACTACGGTAAAACTTTAGGAATTTTTAATACCTTTTGGATTGCGTTAATTTTGTTTCTGGTATTCTTCTTTTTATTATCTAAAACCCGGACCGGACGACATATCTACGCCATCGGTTCTAATGTTGACGCAGCAAAACTTTCTGGAGTAAATGTTGTCAACACCACTATCAAAGCATACTTGGTAAGCGCTGTATGTGCTTGTGTGGTAGGACTAATCCTCTGTGCCCAGGCTGGTATGGGAAACATGGAAGCGGGAAATATGTATGAGATGTACGGGGTTGCTGCTGGTGTAATCGGAGGAATTTCTCCTCTTGGAGGAACGGGTTTATTGTTGGGAACTTTTGCTGGTGCTGCTGTATGGCAAACCCTTGAGAATGGTCTTAATATGATTGGTGCACAAGTGGGTATTCAGCGTTTGGTTATTGGTATCATTGTTGTCTTTTCTGTTCTTCTTGATGTGGTAGTTCGTTCTGGAAATTTCAGGAAGAAAGCAAATTCATGATATTTAACCGTTCTTTTTATAAACGGTTAATTATAAGCTCTTTCAACTAATAAAAAGGAGGATGTTTTTTATGAAGAAAAAGTTACTTGCTATGTTTAGTTGTGCTGCTCTTCTAGCTGCATCTATCACTGGTTGCAGCAGTTCTAAACCCGCAGAGAGTGCCGCTGCTTCTGCAGGAAGCGAAGCAGCTCCCACAGAAAGTGCAGCCGAGACTACGGCTACAACGGCATCTGGAGATGTCAAAATTGCCTTGATTACTATGGATTCTATCGATCAGCACTGGGTTACTTTAAATGATGGTGCACAAAAAGCCGCCGAAGAACTTGGTGTATCCGTTACTTTCATGTCTCCCAATACGAAAGATGATGCGCAACAAATCGAATGTGTCAATAATGCAGTAGCTGGCGGATATCAGGCGATCATCGTC
>JAAWNY010000052.1 GCA_022799175.1 Lachnospiraceae bacterium
TAAGGAAACGAAAAGCATAGTCAAGGAAATGAGGCGAGAACCAACGCCAAACCGTCTGCGGGATTTTGACTTTGTAGAGATTTAGAAGTCCTTAAATCCTTGCATTTGGCGTTGAAACAAAAATATACATTGTCTGAGCGGAGCGAGTTTGTATATTTTCGTTTCGTTTTTAGCAAAAGTCAAGGATTTTAGGAATTCTTAATCTTGAAACCGGAAAAAGAAGCAGACGGTTTGGCGTTGGTTCTCGCCTCATTTCCTTGACTATGCTTTTCGTTTCCTTATCTTAATGACATTGCTCTATCTTTCCGTATTTTTTATTAGGAAATCATTGTGTTCTATTTTCTTGTCGATTATATCATACTTCTCAAAATATTTCTATGTTGCCAAACAGCAACTATATTGATATTTAATTAACAATTTTCTTGTTTTTTTCATCTTTTCCTTGCATTTTCAAAATCTTATGGTAAGATAACAAACAACTGCTTTGATCTGGGACGTCAAATGTGTGCCTTTATTCCCGCTCTGTTATGTTGCCATCTGACAACATAACAATAAAACTTTCTAGCTCTTTGCCGGAGAGTAATCATTCAAAAAGGAGAAACTATCATGGCACACACTACAGTAAAAGAATTTTTGAAAAAAAAGGGTATTAACATCACCGTCAAAACCTACCTCATTGACGCACTGGGCGCTATGGCCTTCGGTCTGTTTGCCTCTTTGCTCATCGGCACTATCTTTGGCACTCTGGCAGAAAAAATCCAGATTCCCCTGTACTGTACAATGTTTCATACGATTGCTGAATATTGTAAAAGCGCCACTGGCGCTGCGCTTGGCGTATCCATTGCTTACGCACTGCACGCTCCCCAACTGGTACTCTTTTCCGCCGCCACCGTTGGCATTGCCGGTAATGCCTTAGGCGGACCAGTAGGTGCCCTGGTATCTACTGTCATCGCCACAGAACTTGGCAAACTGATTTCCAAAGAAACCCGTATCGATATTCTGGTAACTCCTGGTGTTACTATTATTTCTGGCGTGCTGATGGCACAATTTGTAGGTCCTGGTGTATCTGCTTTCATGACAGCTTTCGGCAATCTGGTAAAAACCGCTACGGAGATGCAGCCATTTTTTATGGGTATCCTGGTTTCCGCTTTGATTGGTATCGCCCTGACCTTGCCTATCAGCAGTGCTGCTATCTGTATTATGTTAAGCCTTGATGGCCTTGCCGGGGGCGCTGCCACTGCTGGCTGCTGTGCTCAGATGATTGGTTTTGCCGTTTTAAGCTTTCGTGAAAACGGAGTCGGTGGCCTGTTGGCTCAAGGACTGGGAACTTCCATGTTACAGATGGGCAATATTGTTAAAAACCCTCGCATCTGGATTCCCCCTACCCTGGCTTCTATAATCACTGGTCCTATCGCCACCTGCCTTTTTCATATGGAAAATATCCCTGCCGGCTCCGGCATGGGTACGTGCGGCATGGTCGGTCCCATCGGTGTTTATACCGCCATGGGTGACAGCTCCGACATGTGGCTGAGCATCCTCCTGATCTGCTTTATTCTGCCTGCTATTCTGACCTGGATATTCGGAGAAATCCTCCGGAAAATAAAATGGATTAACCCTGGAGATCTCAAGCTGGACCTGTAAGTTCAATCATTGATCCAAAAGACAACAAATGCCGTGGAACCTGGCAAGAACTTTTGCCTGCCTAGGTCCCGCGGCCATTTTTCCTCAGAACACGTTTTTCTTTTTTACTCTTCCAATACCTCAATCGCTTTCTGCACCTGATTGTCCTGTTCCAAAGGAACCTCAAAGGCCCCCTTAAACTCCTCTGGTATCTCTAGTTCTACCTCGATATCCGGCTCCAACCCTTTCTTGTGCAAATCTGCGCCTCCCGGCGTATAGTAATGCGATACGGTCATCTTTACTGCTGAGCCGTCATCCAGCTGCACCAAGCTCTGAACAATCCCCTTTCCAAAAGAAGTAGTCCCTACCAACTTCGCACATCCATAATCCTGTAACGCTCCGGCAAACACCTCAGAAGCACTTGCCGAATTGCCATTGATCAATACTACCATGGGAATATCAAGCTCATGTCCATCTTTTTTGGGATATCTGGGATCCGACAATCCGGAATCCGATGCAAAACAGATCTTTCCTCCATCGCTGTAATAACGATCCCCTTTTCCATCTTTATCCATGGTAGAAACAATCATCCCGTCCAATGGTTCTTCTGGAAGAATATAGGCCGCCATCTCCACCACAGCATCCAAAACCCCTCCAGGATTATCACGCAAATCAATAATCAAACTCTTCATTCCCTGTTTCTGTAAAGAATCCACTGCTTGTTTAAATTGTTCTCCGGTCACTAGTTCAAACTGAGTAACCATGATATAGCCTATCTGATTCTCCAGCATTCGTGACTCTACAGTGGTCACTTCCACAATTCGTCTTTGAATATGCAATTCAAGCTCTTCCCCGTCACGGAGCACCGTAATATCTACATAAGTGCCTTCTTCTCCGCGGATCTCCTGCTGTACCAACACATCCAACTCCATCTCCGACGTCTCAATTTCTCCAACCTTATAGATAATATCGCCTTTTTTCATCCCTGCTTCCTCTGCAGGAGAGCCTTGAAACACCCGCAAAGCAGTGATGACTCCCGAAGAAATATTTTGACTCACCAACACTCCGATTCCACAGTAAACCCCTTCTGTTTCTTCTGTCAATGATTCATATTCCTCCGGAGTATAATATACAGTATAAGGATCTTCTAACCCCGACAACATTCCTTTATAAATCCCCGCCTCCAGCTTCTCCTTGTCAATATCCTCCTGAAACAAAAAGTTGCTTTCTACTAAACTTTGAAGCGTATTTATCTTTTGATTTATAATATCTAAGTCCAGCCCTTCCCGATCCTCTGCCTCTGCTGTGATTTGCATCTGCGCCTGGTTATCCATCACCGTTTGTCCGATAAGATTGATTCCTGCCGCAATCCCGACAATAATTAAACCGGCAAATGCGGTTACCAGAGACCCTACCAGCACACCTTTCCAAAACTTACTTTTTGTTTTAATCTCGTTTTCCACAATAAACTCCTTTTTCTCTATATTAATGACGTCTGAGCAATGATTTTTTCTCTATGGGCTGACATAACCAACAGGATTGATATATTGCCCATTGGCACGAATACCAAAATGTAAATGCGGTCCGGTAGAATACCCGGTAGACCCTACCTTCGCAATGGTCTGTCCCTGTATCACTGACTGTCCCTCTGATACCAGCAACTGAGAACAATGCATATAAACTGTATACACCCCTCCGCCATGATTAATCATAATATAGTTTCCTGCCGAGTAGCTGTATGTAGATATTACCACCGTACCAGAAGCCGCCGCCAAAATCCCACTACCAGAAGCAGCACCAATATCAATGCCTTGATGGCTGGTAGAAGCCCCTTCTATCGGTGAGCTTCGTTCTCCAAAACCTGATGTTATCCGGCGGCTAGCAGGGCAAGGCCATATAAATCTAATATCCCCAAGATTAACCATATTATACGTTTTTCCTGCAGCTTCTGCGGCTTTCCGTGCTTCCTCTTCCTTTCGTTTAATCTCTGCCTCCAACTGCTTTACCTTATTTTCCTGATCTTGAATATCTTTCTCATACTCGCTGATTTGTCCCTGTGCCGTATCAATTTGACTTTCAAAATTCTTCAATTCCTGATTCTTCTGCGCCAGCAAAATCTCTACGGATTGTTGCTTCGCTTCTGTCTGTTCCTGAAACAGCAAAAGCTCCTCATGCTCTTCTTCTAACTGAATCTCCCGCATCGTCACAGCTTCTTTAGCGGCCGCATACTCATCCAGCTTTCTGCGATCATATTCTGCAATCTTATGAATATACTCTGCCCGGTTCATCAGCTGTACCATATTTTTTGATTGCAACAGCAAATCAAGATAACTCGTTTCTCCCCGTTCATACATATATTTTATGCGTAATTTCATGGACTCATACTGTTTGGCTTCCACTTCCTTCGCCAGATTCAGTTCTTTTTTGGTCTCCTCAATATCCGCTTCTTTCCTGACAATCTGCTCTTCTAATTGCTCCAGCTCCTGATTCAGATCGCTTAAGCTGCCATCCAGCTCTCTTACATAAGCCACCGCGTCCTGTTTTAGTCCTTCCAAATTTCTAAGTGTTGCCTCAACCTTCTTTTTTTCTGCCTCCAAGCTGTTAGCCTTCTTCCGGGCATCCTCAACCTCTTTCTTCGTAGCATAAACTGGAATTGCCGCTGTCACCAACAGGCCAACTACCAAAAACAGCCCTGCCCAAACTCTAGATTTTACTTTTATACTTGTTTCCATTCCGATCCTTTCTTTCTCAGGTATCTCCTATACTTTCATGTATTTACGGATGGTAAAATGGCTGCCAAAAAAACCGATCCCACCCCCTAGACACATCGCTACTGCCGCCATGATTGGGTAAATCTCTTTAATCGGCAAAAATGTAAAGATACCTGATAATATCGGAAAACGCTCCATCAGATAAACCAACGATCGCGAATATAAGACATAAATTCCTGCTAATGGAATCCCCGCACCTATCACGCCAATCAGTACTCCTTCCACCACAAAGGGTGCCCGAATCATAAAGTTGGTAGCTCCCACCAATCGCATAATCTGACTCTCTTGTTTGCGAAAAGCCGCTGCCACCGAAATGGTATTGCTAATCAAAAACATCGCCACTAAAAGCAACACGCTAGTTATTACTAAAGATAAAAGTCCCACCACTCGATTAAAACCGGCAAACCCGGCAACCACTGTGCTGGAATAATTCACTTGGCGAATCCCTTCTAGCTCCTGCATCCACGCCACCAACGTATCCTGAGTAGAAATATCATAAAGATGGATTTCATAACTGGCAGAACCTGCCAGAGGATTATCCTGAGCAAATCCTTCTGCTAGTTCTTCCTTTCCAGCAAAATAATCCTTCTGGAAAGAATCCCATGCCTCCTCAGCAGAGATATAAATCATTTCTTTAACCTCACTGCGTCCTCCAATCGTCGCTCCCAGTGCCAAAATATCTGTCTCACTCAAACCCTCTTCAAACAGCACCGTAATCCCTACTGTACTTTCCATATTTTTCACAATAAACTGGATATTTGTGATGATAGAAAAAAACAGACAAAACAAAAAGACACAGGCGGAAACGGTTGCCACCGATGCCAAAGAAAACCAGATATTCCTGCATATATTTTTTAATCCTTGCTTAATACAGTACCAGATCACACTAATTCTCATCCACGTATCCGTCCCTTATCTCATCGCTGATTATCTGTCCTCGATCCAAGGTAATCACTCGTCCTCCCATCTGATCCACAATCTCCTGACTATGCGTCACCACTACCACAGTGGTTCCCATCTGATTAATATCCCATAAAAGATCCATAATTTCGACAGCATTTTGATGATCTAGATTACCAGTTGGTTCATCTGCCAGCAAAATCTCTGGTTGATTTACTAGCGCCCGTGCAATCGCCACTCGTTGCTGTTCACCACCCGATAAATGTTGCGGCAACGATTTGTATTTGGAGGACAGTCCCACCAATTTCAACATTTCTGGTACGGATTCCCGAATTCCACGCGAAGAAGCCCCCACCACCCGCTGGGCGAAGGCCACATTCTCAAATACATTTCGATCCATTAACAATCGAAAATCCTGAAATACAATTCCAAAATTCCGACGATAACGGGGAATCTGACGGCGACGCATCCGTTGCAGCTCCATTCCGTTGACAATAATCTCTCCAGAACTGGGCTCCTCCTCCTTGATCAACAATCGCAAAAGCGTCGTTTTGCCGGAACCGCTGCGTCCCATAATAAAGACAAATTCCCCATCTTGAATCGTGATATTAAGGTTCCGCAGCACACGGTTTCCGGTTCCATAAGCTTTACAAACATCTAAGACTTCTATCATGACTGTCCTCAGAAATCCTGATTTTCCATATATTTCATATACTTCACAACCATCAATGCAATCTTAAAGGTAATGGCATCTTCAAACACCCGCAAATCTAATCCCGTACTCTTCTGCAGCTTGTCCAGACGATATACTAACGTATTTCGATGAATGTAAAGCTGTCGGGAAGTCTCTGACACATTCAAACTGTTCTCAAAAAACTTATTGATCGTAGCCAGTGTTTCCTCATCAAAATCATCTGGTGACTTCGTTTCAAACACTTCACGGATAAACATCCGACATAGAGGAAGCGGTAACTGATAGATCAGACGGCCAATCCCTAGATTGCTGTAGGCTACCACATTTTTGCCACTGTAAAAGATCTTTCCCACATCCAAAGCCATCTTTGCTTCCTTGTAGGAACGAGATACTTCTTTGATATCACCCACAATTGTGCCAAAGGAAACATGTACCTTTGTCATAGCCTCCGTGTTCAGCATATCCAGGATCATATTGGCGGTCTTCTCCAGATCCTCATAATCCTCCATCGGCTTTACTTCTTTCACTAGAATGATATTTTTCTCATCTACAGCGGTGATAAAATCCTTTGTCTTGGCAGCAAACAAGCTGCGCACAGTCTCCAGAGCATTCCCATCTTTCTCATGCTTGGTTTCAATCAGAAACACCACTCTTCGCACATTCGTCTCAATATGCAGTTTTTTTGCACGATTATAAATATCCACCAACAAAAGATTATCCAATAACAGATTTTTGATAAAATTATCTTTATCAAAACGCTCCTTATATGCCACTAACAAATTCTGTACCTGGAATGCCGCCAGCTTACCCACCATATATACGTCATCACTTCCGCCTCTGGCCAGCAAAATATATTCCAGCTGATGCTCATCAAAAACCTTAAAAAACTGATATCCCTGAATCACCTGACTATCTGCCGGTGAATCTACAAAAGACAGGATGGAGCTTTCATATTCTTCTGCCTCGGGAAATGTTGAGGCAAGCACCTTGCCCTCTGTGTCACAGATGCAAAGATCGATTCTGGTAATTCCCTTCAAACCCTCGATTGTTGTCTGAAGAATCTGATTTGAAATCATAGTACACGCTCCTTCTTCAAATATTAGTCATCATCTTATCTTATATCTTAATGCAAACTGCAAAAAAAAGCAAGTGAGTATCTCTACTCACCTGCCTATTTTTTACATTTCCACACAAAATCACTCAATTACTTTTAGTTTGTGACCACCTGTTCTGTCTCTTTGTCAAATACATGTACCTTACTCAGATCCATAGCCAATTTGATTGTATCACCTGGTCTGGCAGTGGTACGCGGATTCACGCGTGCAGTACAGTTGGTCTCCTGCAGATCAAAATACAGATACACTTCAGCACCCAACAACTCATATACACGAACCGTAGCAGAAAATACGCTATCTGGAGAAGCCTTCAAGTAAGCCTCCTCGTCATGCAGATCTTCAGGGCGGATACCAAGAGTAACCACCTTACCTACATAACCCTTCTGATCCAGAACTTTTCCCTTCTCCTCTGGCAACGTAATGGTGTTGCCATCAAAGGTCAACGTCACACCGCTACCTGCTTTGCCCACTGTAGCATCTACCAAGTTCATCTGCGGAGCGCCAATAAATCCAGCTACAAACTTATTACAGGGCTTATCATACAGATTCTGAGGAGAATCTACCTGCTGAACAATACCATCCTTCATAACGACGATTCTTGTACCCAGAGTCATAGCCTCTGTCTGATCATGTGTTACATAAATGATAGTTGCCTGCAGTCTCTGATGCAGTTTAGAAATCTCAATACGCATCTGACCTCTCAACTTCGCATCCAGGTTGGACAGCGGCTCGTCCATCAAGAACACTTTCGGGTTACGCACGATAGCACGGCCCATCGCCACACGCTGTCTCTGACCACCGGACAGAGCCTTCGGTTTGCGATCTAACAGATGAGACAGATCCAAAATTCTTGCTGCTTCCTGAACCAGCTTGTCGATCTCATCCTTCGGAACTTTTCTCAGTTTCAAGCCAAATGCCATGTTATCATATACGGACATATGAGGATACAATGCATAGTTCTGGAATACCATTGCGATATCTCTATCCTTCGGCTCTACATCATTAACCAGCTTGCCGTCGATATACAATTCACCAGAAGAAATGTCTTCCAGACCAGCAACCATACGCAAAGTAGTGGACTTACCACATCCAGACGGTCCAACGAAAATAATAAATTCCTTATCTGCGATCTCCAGGTTGAAATCCTTTACTGCTACAAAACCATTGGGATACGACTTTGTTACATTTCTCAGTGACAGACTAGCCATATTCTTTCTCCTCCTGATAATAAGTTCTCACTTTTGATTCGTATTTTTAATAAGTCAGGGGAGCCATTCCCAGACAACCCTAACTCTGTTACTTTACTTATCATACAATAATCAGACTATTTCTGCCATATAGCAAATGACCAAAAACCCATTTTTTATTTTGTAACATCTGTCTATCCAATAAAAAAAGTGATAAAAATTACAAAAGCGGATTCAAAAGGACCCGCTTTTCCTGCACAACTTCATAAATCTCCACAAAAAATTAACCTGAAAGAATCCTTTAACATAAAACCTTGTGAATCCTGCCCAACATATCTTAGCTTTTCTTGTCTAAATTCTTCCGAAAACTATATGTGGCTTTTAATAATCGACTTAAAATCACTTAAGAAATTTTCTTTGCTAACACATTCAACCAATGATCATCAGAATTTCGGTTTATATCATCTGTAATCCAAAGCTTTTTTATCTCTAGACGACTAGTTTCTCGCAAGATCCTCTCTAATTTTTCTTCTGTATATTCACAAAAATACTGTTCTCCCTGAAAGCCTTCAAAATCGCCCTCGCGAAAAGACAAAAACAGAATTCCTCCCTGACACATAGAGTCAATGATTCTTTCTAGGATCCCTTCCAACTCATCTTCTGGTACATGAACCAGTGCTGCACAACCCCAGACACCGTCAAACACCTCATCAAATACCATGTCCTCATATAACATATGCAGCACCTCAAGGCCGGTATGTATTTCTGCCAGCTTACACATCTCCTCAGAGGCATCCAACGGTGTCACATCATATCCCATCTCATAAAAAGCCAGACTATCTCTGCCAGAGCCGCACCCTAAATCCAGAATCGTATCTCCCTCTTCCAGATGTTTTAAAAATTTCTGACGCACCTCTCCCATATCCAGCTCCACCGTATCCTCAAAAATCTTCGCTGCATACTTATTATAATATTCGATCGTGTCCAAAACAATCCTCCTGTTATGTCTGGTTGACTCAAGGCCACCTATATCCGTTCAATAGTTTTCTCTGTAATTCGAACTCTGCCTTCCTTCAAAAGCCGCCCGACAGCACGTTTAAAAGCGTTTTTACTCATCTTCATCTCTCGCAAAATAACCTCCGGCCGGGCTTTATCATTGAAAGGCAGCACTCCACCAAACTTATCCACTGCTTTCATTACCAACTCCGCATCGGTGTCCATCTGCATATACGCCTTCTGCCGTGGGCTCAAATCAAGCTTACCATCATCTCGCACCTTGACTACCCACAGTTCCACCGTATCTCCTGGATGAAATTCTCCGTACATTTCTCTTTTGGGAATTAATCCATAATATTGATTATCCACTGCCACAAAGGCACCCAGATTTTCATTGATTTCATAGATAATGCCAGTCACCCGGTCATCCCTTTTGTAAGGAGATTCTGCACTCATGTAGGAATAGACATTCATAGTAGCCGCCAGGCGCTTACTCTTATCCACGTATAAGGCTACCAGACACATCTCTCCTTCCTGTACCTTATGGTTCTGTTCCTTAAAAGGTAATAACAGATCCTTCTCCAGGCCCATGTCCAGAAACGCTCCTACCTTCGCCACATCTTTTACCTGCAGCACTGCCACCTCGCCCACCTGCAGCTTCGGTGTCCCGGTAGTCGCTATCAGCCGATCCTCCGAGTCTTTATAAATGAAGACTTCCAGCACATCTCCGGGCTTTGTTCCCTCCGGAACTTGTTTTTTGGGAAGCAGTACCGAACTTGATTCATCTCCCGCCTCTCCAAGATATACGCCGAAGCTTTTCGCTCTCTGGACAACCAGCTTTTGTATTTTCCCTAACTCAATCATCGAAATCTCTCTTTCCCTGTCTATCGGTATCTGCATTTCTGCAGCAACTTTTTCTCCTGCCATCCGCCTGGCGGACTCCTCTTTCCTCCCGCTCTCTGTCATTTTACAGCGTCCTTACGCTTTCTCCCTTGCTGTTTGTCGGACTAAGAATGATTCCTATCCCGCTGTCCCCATCCAGACTACAGCATATATCATATCCTCCCGACTGCATAGTACAACCGTATATCCATCCTCCTCCCGGCTGATCCGAGGTATCATTACATCCCCCAGCACCGCCGCCTTCTTATATTCTGCTCTCACCTCCCGAATCTTCAGGTTCTCCGGAAGGGCCTCCCCTGCTATCGCCATATATTGTGCATTATTTACGTGGTGGTTCGTATCCAAATGATGGCGGGTCACCTCCACTGGCTTTCCCGTCTGATATCTTTCTGGCAATGCAATCCGCTTAGGTGCATACTCCATATCTAACTTTTCTTCTTTTCCTGTCCCATATCCCCGGATATCTCTCTCTTCTACCTTCACCGGTCTTCCGGCAGCCGTGTCAAATAAAAACCAAACCGAATTCGCTTTCACCAGATAAGTGTTCTGCTGATCCTGAATCGTAAAATTCCGGTAGCCGTACATTCCTTTAAAATCATACGGCCAGGTACTGACCACAATCTCCTCCCCCAGCTGCGGATAACGCTCGATCACAATCTGCCAGGATGACAACCACCACGCACGTCGGCTCTGTTCCAGATATTCGACTCCCATCTTCAAATCCTCAGACTGAAAGGTCGAACAATCCTGTAGATAATTCACGATCCCCGGCAACGATAACTTACAATCTCCTCCCACTTCACTGTACCGCACCCGGGCATTAAACGAATACATGTCCATCCCTCTTTTCAGACAAAAATCCAACTGTAATTATATAGTATTTCAGGAATGTTGTCCAGATAATATTTGCATTCTTCCTTGACTTTCGATGCAGAAGCGCCCCCACTTCGTTTTCACTCAGCAGGAGCGCCCTCAAAGGCATTCCATAATCATTACAAAGCGGATCTTTCGGATATATAGCCAGCTTTTTACTTCTCCTTAATTTTTACAACTACCTTCTTTACAAATGATGGCACCCCATTAGCCGCTTTTGGCTTATGTCCATCCCATGGAAAGAAAATCATAAAATCTCCCGCATTACAAATTACCTGTAATCCGGAATTGGCATTATCAAACTTGATCACATCTTTTTCTACATTATACTCTCCATCAGGCTTCAACGATTCGACGGGAGCATAAGTCATAACCTCCGTCCCGTCAATCACATACTGAATATCGGTATAGTTCTCATGAGCCTCATATTTCGCCTCTTCCCAAGGTAAGGTGGTGTATGTCATTACATTGGCATATACATTTTTTCCGTCAATCTCGTATTTTCCATTCTCCAACTCTGCCAGATTATTGACCTGCAGCCACTCGATCGCCTTAGCGTAGCGATCTTCTATTCCAAGTGTCTTGTAAAAATCAAGATTCTTTGCCTGATCCAGTATCATATATCTATTCTCCTTTTTTGCTTTTTATCGAAGTTTAATGGCAGGAATCGTATCCATGTCATCAAATGCCTGATTCTCTCCGCCCATTGCCCAAATAAACGTATAATTGCTGGTGCCTGCTCCGGCATGAATACTCCAAGATGGGCTAATCACAGCCTGTTCATTCTGCATTACAATATGTCGAGTCTCACTGCCCTCTCCCATCATATGAAATACTACATTGTCCTCTGGCACCTCAAAATACATATATACCTCCATACGACGCTCATGTGTGTGTGCTGGCATAGTATTCCAGACGCTTCCTGGATCCAGTACGGTCATCCCCATAGACAGCTGACAAGTTTCCAGCACATCGGGATGGATGAACTGATTGATAACTCGTTTGTTAGAAGTCTCGATTGAGCCTAACGGTTTCTTGGCCGCTTTCTCAATCGGAATAAAGGTAGTCGTGCAAGCTTTGTGCGCCGGTGCACTGACCATATAAAACTTTGCCGGATTCCCAGAATCGTCACTGGCAAAGCTCACTGCCCTCGTTCCTTTTGTAATATACAAACAATCCTTATATCCCATATGGAAGGTCTCGCCATCTGCTGTAATCACACCAGCTCCACCGATATTGAAAATACCAATCTCTCTTCTTTCCAGAAAATACTGTGTGCCAAAATTTTTCCAAACATCAATTCCTTTATCAATCGATACCGTCTCCGTCGTTGGCATACACCCCATAGTAACCATACGATCCACATGAGAATACACCGCTACTACCTCATTCGCCACATAAAGATTTTCAATCAGAAATTCTTTTCTAGTCTCTTCTGTGGTATAACGTTTAAAATCCTTCTGATTTGCCGAATAACGAATGTCCATTTTCTTTTTACCTCCTCCGAAGCAAAATCCTCGATTTTATAACTCGTAAAAGCTATAGTATTTATTATAATAGATTTCCAAAAATATGCAAGCCTTTCCTCGTTTCGCTCCCTTCTACTTCTTCTCAACTGCACACACAAAATCGTTCCCCCGTGCCCGAAAATATTCCGTGCTATCATTAATGCCCACTTTATAAGTCTCCCGGGAAGACGGATCATAAACTGTCACATTGTACGGATCAAAGCCGCAAAGAAGCAGATAAGATCCCTCTTGTGTGTATCCGATCACTGGGATTCCCTGATCAATAAAATACAACATTTGTGGCAATGTACACCCACGGGCATCTAAAATGGTCAGCTCATCTCCATAACTTCTGCTGGATGAAAAATTCTCCAGTCGTCGTTCCATCATGGAAAACATAGTTAAAGGATCTTTTATGTTTTGGACATTGCTGCGGTTCACTCTTCCCCAAAGGATTTGTTGACTCGGATCTGTCACAATCCCCATTCGCTCATAAGCAAGCTCTACGGCATGGGAAAAATCGGAAGTGCTTCCCAAAAGCCGTCCACCGCCATAGGCATAAAACCAAAGCCCCTGATAAGAAGAGTTCGATTTCAATTCCAGGACGTCAGCTGTCTCTGCACCAATTTTTTCTGGCGCTCTTGTAGGAATCCCTCGACTACCGCGGATTTCCTGCTCCAGCTGTACAAAATATACTCTTCCTCTCTCCTGAGAAGCAAACCATCCAATGCCATCTAACTTTCCCGGACCCATATCCACATTACAGACAATCGTATCCTCCTGAGCCTCCACATATTGGTACTCTCCCGTTTTTGTCATTCGTCTCAAGTGAATCCTGCTATCCTCCACAGTCACGCCATCCACATAATAACCTTCTTTCTCATAACGGGTCTCCCTCTGTTTTTCGTCATTCATGATCTCCACAGCATACATCGGAAATCCCTGTAGCCTACCGTTGGAAATCCAGGAATCGCCACTTCTTGTCATACCATAGACCAGATCTCTTCCCACAAATCCCAGCGTTCTCACATACTCATTCTCTCCTCCACGGATATCATACTTCTCCCCAGTCTCCAAATCCAAAAGATGCAATACCGATGCTCCAAAACGTTTTCCGCCCTCCTGCCAGGCGATTCTTGCCTGATCCATGCTGACAGCATAGCTTTCCTCCTCTAAGCCATCTGCCACCACCATACTTTCATTGCTTTCACGGTCAATTCCATAAATCGCATGATCCAGATACAAATACAACATTCCGGATGAAGACTGATACGTCAACCGCTCCAAATCCTCCTTCAGCTGATCGAAAGAAGACTTCACCGGAATGTAAAACATTTCCTGCAAGATATTATTTTCTTTTTCAAAATGATAACCGACGATACCAAACATTCCCTCATAATTTCCTCTGTTCTGATATCCATAGACAAGAAAATCCACATCTCCTGTATCCTCTGTCTTTAAAATCCGGATGTCATGACAATTATAATTATTTTGTATATTTTGCGGATCTCTGCCACGAAAAGAAAACACCTGGGTTCCCTGACGCTCTTTCTGGTCATAACTCCATAGATCTCGGTTGACCCGATAGGCAATTATATTCCCATTCTCACTTTTTTTAACTTCCACCCGATCATCATTTGTGATCCCTAAAAGAATTCGCTTTCCGGCATAATCATTCCGCTCTCCGGCAAAAATCTGATCCATCGTCCTCTCGTAATCCATCAAATACGTACGGGTCTCATTCCATTTCATAGTAAAGCTTTCTTCTATCTGATACAACTCATTGCCATTAGAACCTTCCCGGGATGCCAGATAAGTGAGACTAACACACCCCATAATCCCGTCCAATTCTTTTAATGTTATCTGGACTTGTCCTTCCCGCCGCATCTTCAATCCTCCCCATGTCAGGTGAGAAAAACTGGAATGAATGCAAGTATGTCCGTAAGAACTGTTGTCTTCGCTGCTGGTAGGTTCCATATATGTCACCAATTCCTGTGCCTGCTCATAATGGAACGTCTTCTCTGAAAAATCTGCCGCCAACTCAATCATCGACTGTGCTTTTTCACCTTCTGTCCACATGATACGGGTATAGTAACAGATCTTTCCCATTGTCCTTGTATCTATCTCCAGGCGCAACAAATACTCACGGCCACTGGCCAGCAGATTTTGTATAGGAAGCACTGCTTGGATTCCCCCCTCCTGTTGATCCCAGGAATCCAACTCTGTGTTTTCCACCAACCGCTGCAAATCCAGACTGCGAATCTCATAACGGATTCCCATCACATCCTCGCTTCCACCCGTTATCTGAATCGGAAGCCAGCGTTCTTCCGGCAGAATAGTCAGACTTTCTCTGGCAACGGCATTCCCCATATCCTGACGATAACCATACATCGGATTCATCTCTCGACCAAACATCTCAACATAAACGATTGGCAGCTTAGCTTCTCCAAACACCGTATACTCTATCTCTCCCTGCGTCCGCCACCTCTGGCTCCCGACCAGATAAACAATCAATACGGCAGCAAAAATCGCTGTTAAAATTCCAACCTTTTTTATTGTACGATTCATAAATTTATTCCTTTATCTGTTCACGATTAAAATTTAACATCCATAACATCCTAATCTTCCTGTTTTCTTATTCTTTATTTTATCTGCTTTTCTTCCAAACTACAACTGCTTCTTTCTGCTTTTTGCAAATTTTCATTTTTCCTTTATTTTCTCTTGTAAAATATTCTGAAATCCATTATAATCAATATTACCACTATCTGGTATTCAGACATTCTCAGGTCTATCGTTCCTGTTCGGAATCATGTTCTCTGATCTATGTCAAACAATTTTATATTATTGCGGAGGTGTTTTATGGATTACAAAGTATTTCTCGAAACAATCAGACAAGCATTACAGGAACGATTACAGAAAGATCTGCAACTGATTATCCGTCCAGTTCCCAAGAATAATGGTATTCTTTTGGACGGCTTGAGCATTCAATCTTTGGACTCCTGTTTAGCTCCCACGGTTTACTTAAACCCTTATTACACATTATACCAGGAAGGAATGTCCATAGACGCTATCTGTTCCGATATCCTTGGATTATTCCAAAATAGCTTTTCTCCTGACTTTGTCAATGACAATATTTTCAATCATTTTGAAGATATGAAATCCCGGATTATGATGCGTCTGATTCATACGGATTCTAATCTTGAACTTCTTCAAAAGATTCCTAATATTCCTTATCTAGATCTGTCCATTGTATTTTATTTGTTCCTTGAACGCAGCTCTTCTGGACAGATGACTACATTGATTCATAATGAATTTTTAAACCACTGGCAGGTAAACGTTCAGGATCTCCTTCGACTCGCACTTCAAAATACTCCGGCCGAATATCCTGCTGAACTGAGAAGCATGTCAGAAGTAATGAAAGATATCGCCCGTCAGAATATGGGAGACGATTATAATGAAGAATATTTGACTCAGCTTCTAGAGGATGACGATCATTTCTCACCTCTTTATGTTCTTTCGAATCATGCTGGTATTTATGGTGCTTGCTGTATGCTTTATCGCAATATATTAAAAAACTTCGCAGATGATTTGGAAAAGGATTTAATTATCATTCCTTCCAGCATCCACGAAGTTCTTCTCACGCCTGATAACGGCGAAATTTCTTATGATTATCTGAATTCTATGGTCGCCAATATTAATTGCTCAGAGGTACCGGCAGAAGATCAGCTCTCTGACCATATTTATCTCTATACTCGGGCGGATGACCGAATCCGGATCCTCCACGGGTAAATTCGCTGTTTTAAAACAGTCGGCTTCCCATCTGGAATATAACCACCGCTGCCACCCAGGCAATCAAGATCTGAAATCCCATCATTCCCATCGTAAATTTCCAAGACTTCGTCTCGCGGTGAATTGTTCCGATTGCTGCCACACACGGCGTATACATCAGGCAAAACACCATCAATGCATAAGCATTGACCCCACCAAAACCAATAGCAGCAAGACAGGAAGAGAGCTGGCTCATTCCCAAATCGGAATTGATATTGCTTATCCCATACAATACAGAAAAACTAGATACCACCACCTCTTTTGCTGACAGTCCGGAAATCAATGCTACCGCGATCTGCCAGGAACCCAGTCCGGCAGGCGTCAAAACTGGCACTAGCGATTTGCCAAACATAGCAGCAAAACTTTGTGTCACATCCAAAACATAGCCCGAAGGACCAAAATTCAATACAAACCATAATACAATCGACGCCACAAAAATCGTAGTTCCCGCTTTTGAAAGATAATCCTTCACCTTGTCCCATACATAAATCCATACTGTACGGGCATTTGGTGTCTTATACTCTGGCAATTCAATCAGCAAGGAGTCTTCTGGTCCTTTTTTATCCATCCAATGTACAAAAAAAGCAATGAAAATTGCCATTGCCAATCCAATCAGATAAAGGGAGTATGCCACCAGCAATGCATGTTCCTCAAAAAACATATCTGCAAACAACACATAAATTGGCAACTTAGCTGAGCAAGACATAAATGGCGTGATCCATATTGTTCGCCTCCGATCTCTCTCGCTTGGCAATGCTCGGGATGCCATTACTGCCGGTACTGTACAACCGAATCCCAACAGCATTGGCAAGAATGCTTTGCCAGACAGTCCCACATGTCCCATAATCTCATTCATCACATAAGCTACCCGCGCCATATAACCACTATCTTCCAAAAACGCCAATGCTAAAAACAGAATAAATATATTAGGCAAAAAGGTTAGGATTCCCCCTACCCCTGCTACAATACCATCTACCACCAGAGAAATCATCCAGGAAGAAGCATGTATTCTTGTTAGAAACGTAAATACGGACATTGCAAACCAGTCCAGTCCCACTTCAAAATATCCTTTTAAAAAATCTCCCACAGTAAAGGTAAGAAAAAATACCACTGCCATAATTCCCAAAAATAAGGGAATTCCCCCAACTGGATGGGTCAGCCAGCCATCGATCCGATCGGTCATCGCCGCCCGCTCTTCCTTGTTGAACAGGCATTCTTCGATCACTTCTTCAATATAATCATATTTTTCATTGATAATCCGCTTCTCAAAACCATTGCCTACAATTTCATCCACATCCACCGGGTGATCGCTGCGCACCTCTGTATCTTGTTCCAAAAGTTTGACAGCATGCCATCGTATATTCTCCATCTCACCATACTGGCTACGTAGGATCTCCTCGATCCGATAGATCTTCCCTTCCAACTCCCCATCATAATAGACCACCACACCTTGCGGTTCTTCCTCGTAGTGATGGATCACTGCATGCATCAACACATCCAGACCAGTCCGTTTTCTGGCAGACACTGGTACCACAGGAATATGGCCTAACATTTCTGGCAATCGGTGCATGTCAATCTCCATGCCTCGTTCTTCCACGATATCCATCATATTTAATGCCAAAATTACCGGCTTTTTCAGTTCCAAAAGCTGCAGTGTCAAATACAGATTCCTCTCCAGAGAAGAGGCATCTACCACATTAATAATGACATCTACCTCTCCTTCCTCGATACACCGCCGGGTCACAATCTCCTCAATCGTATAAGACGTCAGACTATAGATTCCCGGCAAATCAATTACCCGAATCGGACGACCCTTATAACTGGTTCGCCCCTCCATACGTTCTACCGTCACTCCCGGCCAATTTGCCACTTTCAGATTTGCACCAGTAAAGGCATTAAACAGAGTTGTCTTTCCACAGTTTGGATTGCCTACAAAACCTACACAAATTTCATTTTGACTGCCTTCCATGAATACTGCCCTCCTTTTCTGTGTTATTTTGAGAGCTGCCAGTGCTACTGTTTTTCTTTTCCGACAATTCTTGAATCCATATCCCATCGCTGATGCGCCTGCCAACGGCCAATCGGGTACCCCTCACTTTAAAGATGACCGAACCGCTGCCCTTTTTGTTCAATATCGTCACCGGTGTCGTCTCATTCACTCCCAATGCCTCTAATCGACGTGTGAGCGCTTCATCCACTATCACACTGCTCACCAGATAGGTATGACCGATCGCTCCCTCATTTAACCTCATCATGGGTACCATCCTTCCCAAACATACTTCCGAATCTTATATTTTCTGTTTCTATCCTTCTTCCAACTCCAGCAACATTTTCTTCACCTGTAACATTCGATCCCGTAACATTGCTGCTTCTTCAAAGTTCAACTCCGCAGCTGCCTGGTTCATCTTCTTCTGCAGTTCCTTTGCCAGCTTGCCAAGTTCTTTGATATCCATAGATTCCGGATCTTTTTCAAAACTTTTAGAACTTGCTTCGGCGGCCTTCGAAATAGCTATCAGATCCCGGATCGCCTTTTGGATCGTTGTTGGAGTAATCCCATGTTCTTCATTATATTGCTGTTGAATCTTCCGACGTCGATTCGTCTCCTCAATGGCAATCCGCATGGAATCGGTGATCGTATCTGCATACATAATCACGTGACCTTCCGAGTTTCTCGCCGCCCGTCCTATCGTCTGTATCAAAGATGTCTCCGATCGCAAAAAACCTTCCTTATCTGCATCCAAGATGGCCACCAGAGTAATCTCCGGAATATCCAGTCCTTCCCGCAACAAATTGATTCCCACCAGCACATCAAACACATCCATACGCATATCTCGGATGATCTCCGCTCTCTCTAACGTATCGATATCCGAGTGCAGATATTTCACTCGGATCCCCACTTCCCGCATATAATCCGTAAGATCCTCTGCCATTCGCTTTGTCAGAGTCGTGATTAGGATCTTATTATGTCTCTCCACCTCTTTATTGACCTCAGAAATCAGATCATCGATCTGTCCCTCCACGGGTCGTACAAAAATCTCCGGATCCAATAGACCTGTCGGACGGATGATCTGTTCTACCCGCATCATTTCATGCTCCGCCTCATATACATTGGGAGTTGCCGAGACAAACATCATCTGATCAATTTTACTCTCAAACTCCCCAAAATTCAACGGTCGGTTATCCAGAGCTGAAGGCAAACGAAAGCCAAAATTCACTAGAGTTTGTTTTCGGGAACGGTCCCCGGCATACATCCCCCGCACCTGAGGGAGCGTAATATGAGACTCATCAATAATCATCAAAAACTCATCCGGAAAATAGTCGATCAACGTCCACGGTGGCTCCCCCGGCATCCCAAATGTAAGATGGCGGGAATAATTCTCAATCCCAGAGCAAAAACCGGTTTCCCGCATCATCTCCACATCAAAATTCGTCCGCTCTGCAATTCGCTGGGCCTCTAGAAGTTTATCCTCGCTCTTAAAAAATGTCACTTGTTCTTTCATTTCTTCCAGAATATTCTCTGTCGCAAGTTGAAGTTTTTCCTTAGGTACTACATAATGAGAGGCCGGAAATATGGCAATGTGTCCCAATTGCAGCTTTCCTTCTCCCGTTAATCCATCAATCTCTGTGATCCGCTCCACTTCATCTCCAAAAAATTCAATTCGGTAAGCTTCACTGCCAGAATAAGCAGGAAAAATCTCCAACACATCCCCCCGCACTCGAAAAGTACCTCGATGAAAATCCATGTCATTGCGAGTATACTGAATATCGATCAGTTTGTGAATGATCTCATCCCGCTCCCGCAGCATCCCCGGGCGAAGAGAAATCACCATCTCTTTATAATCAATGGGGCTTCCCAAACCATAAATACAGGATACAGACGCCACAATAATCACATCCTTCCGCTCAGAAAGAGCGGCCGTAGCCGAATGGCGCAACTTATCGATCTCGTCATTGATGGCCGAGTCCTTTTCAATGTATGTGTCGGTAGAAGGGACATAGGCTTCGGGCTGGTAGTAGTCGTAATAGGACACAAAATATTCCACTGCATTCTCAGGGAACATCTCCTTGAATTCTCCGTAAAGCTGAGCAGCAAGCGTTTTATTATGTGCTATAACGAGAGTGGGCTTCTGCAATTCCTGAATGACATTCGCCATCGTAAATGTCTTGCCGGAACCCGTA
>JAAWNY010000053.1 GCA_022799175.1 Lachnospiraceae bacterium
GATGTTCAGCTGAACATCCCGCCCTGTTTTTTATTTATCTGATTCAACCGCTTATTCTCGGCTCCACCTGCACTTTAGAAAAATTCATCTTCAGGATGCCTGGCTCTCTGTCTCGACTGGTTCTTCCTTCCCCAGATGCTCTTTTCTATTCGTATCATCCGTCTCTTTCGCTTCCTTTTCCTCATCGCTCAGAATATACAGATGAATCTTCTCGATTCGGTTCTTCTCCACACGCTCCACAACCAGTCGCAACCCCTCATGGCTCACCTCTTCTCCCATTTCTGGAAGATGCTCCAAAAGACCAATGACCAAACCGCCGATCGAATCATAATCCTCAGACTCTAGTTTCAGATTCAGCCAACTGTTGAGATCATCTAACTTCGTGGAACCACTGACTAGGTATTCGTCGGCGGCAATCATCTTGACCGCATCCTCCTCATCCTCGTCATACTCGTCCCGAATCTCACCGACAATCTCCTCCAGCATATCCTCTAGCGTAACCATGCCAGCCGTGGCGCCATACTCATCCAACACAATGATAAAATTATTAAAGGTCTTGCGCATCTCTACCATCAATTCTGCCGTCTTCTTATATTCATACGTATATAGCGGCTGCCGCAGAAAATCTCGAATAGTAAATGCCTTGCGTTCTGCCAACAGAAAATCTTTCACATTGATAATGCCGATCACATTATCGGTAGTCCCCTCATATACCGGAAAGCGGGTGAACTTCTCCCGCCGGAAAATCTCCATCAATTCCTCAAAGGTGGTGTCCACATCCACCATTACCATATCGATTCGCGGCACCATCACATCCTTCGCCACAGAATCACCGAAATCAAACACATTGTTGATCATCTTCTTCTCTTCCGACTCAATCACGCCTTCCTCATGGCTCACTTCCACGATGGTACGCAGTTCATCCTCCGTGATGGCCTCCTGCTTTTTATTAGGGTCCACCCGCAAAAGCAGCAGAAATCCCAGAGAAAGCTGATTGATGCAGAAAATCACTGGCGTCAACAGAGTCATCAGCAGATAGATAAGACCTGCATACCGCAGCGCCAATCGCTCCGAATGAATCGTCGCTAACGTTTTCGGAGAAATCTCTCCAAAAACTAAAATTAACAGTGTCAGGATACCGGTTGCCACTCCCACGGCCTTACTGCCAAAAATCTGCATCGTCAGAGTCGTCATCAGCGAAGATGCCGAAAGATTCACGATATTATTGCCTACCAAAATGGTACTCAGCATTTTCCCTGGTTCTTCGATCACCTTCGTAAGGGTGAGCGCCCGTTTGTCCCCCGCCTCCGCTAGGGTCCGTACCCGCATGCGGTTGACCGTAGTCAGCGCCGTCTCCGCCGAAGAAAAAAAGGCAGAAAGGCAAAGCAACACAACAACCGTACAGATCTGTATGCCCGTACTGTCTCCTGAGTCTAACATAGAATTACATTAATCTCCTTCCACAATGATAATGATACTCGTATCTACAGCAGTTCCCAAACAAGAACCGTTACCCGATTCTACAATATTTCCTCAAACTTGTCAATTCCCAGTTGTCTTTCCCCTAAAACAGTAGCCGCTCTTATTCACCATCTCTCCGCTTTCCTTCTCCCAGAGAAATGCACACTGCCTGCAGGCCCGCTCCCAGCAGAATAAAAATATCCCCCAGATTAAACACTACTTCCTTCAAAGGTCCAAATCGCAGACTAAAATAATCCACCACATATCCCCGAATATATCGATCATACAGATTACTTAAAGAACCTCCTATCACCATCGACATGGCTAGCTTCTGCAGCCCTCTTCCCTTATCCTTCCCCATTGCCAGCAATCCCCCGATCAGCATTGATGTCAAAATCAGCGGCAACGTTTGCACCACTTTCTCCTGCTTTTCCATAAACCCAAACGGAAAACCAGCATTATGATTCCGATAGAGCCAAATCCGATCCTTCGTCCCTGCCAACGGTCGCGGAAATCCTTCTGGCTTTTGCTTCTCTATCTTTTGCTTCAGCCACAGATCTCCCCCCGCCACCAATGCAATCAATCCGGCAAACACCATAACCCTTCCTCCTATCTCTAATATTTTTTATTATACTATTTCCCCAGACAACGGTCAAATACATCCACCTCAACATATTCTGTTTTTAATAGATAAAATCGTATCGGAGTCCTCATGCCACCCTGTCTCTATCCCCCATCCTCTGAAAACTACATGGATTTTATCCTGCATTATTCTTCCCGTTCTCTGCCATCCTTCTACGAGCTGGCCCAAACACAATGCATCAACTTTATCAGTCAAAATTTCGCCGTTATCCACACCTTGATCGGTAATGCTGATCCTTTAAGTATTTCTCGCTACTCCTACAGCAGTATCCCCAAACTCTTTGGTCTTTTAGACACTACGGTTGTAGAAAGCAGTGGTATTTTGCCAGTCTTTGATCAACCAGCTCTACAAGCTGATGGCAATGGCGTCATCATTGGAATCGTCGATACTGGTATTGATTATACCAATCCTTTATTTCGCAATCCTGACAATACCAGTCGCATTTTGAGTATCTGGGATCAAAGCATCGAAACGGGAGAGATGCCACCAGAAATCGCTGGCTTTCAACCATTTTATGGATCTATCTATAGTCAGGAGCAGATCAATGAAGCTCTAAAATCCGAAGATCCCTTCTCAATTGTGCCTACCCGCGACACAGACGGACACGGTACCTTCATGGCCGGAGTGGCTGCTGGCAATCGCATTGACCGCCCTGTTCCTTTCTCTGGCGCCGCTCCCAAATCCTCTCTCGCCGTAGTCAAATTAAAACCAGCCAAACAGTATCTACGCAACTTTTTTCTCGTTCACACGGACGATCCGGTCTTTCAGGAAAATGATATCATGGCGGCAATCAGTTATCTTTTGAGCCTGGCCAACCTCTATCAGCAGCCATTAGTCATCTACCTGGGCGTAGGCACGAATCAGGGCAATCATGAGGGCCACAGTCCTTTGTGTCAACAACTCGCTAACCTCAACGGATATTTAGGGCTTGCCGTTGTCGCCGGCGCTGGCAATGAGGTCGGCTATCACCATCATTTCATGGGAAATATGGCTCCTGACCAGGAATTTGAAGATATTGAACTGCGGGTGGGAGCCAAAGAAACTGGTTTCTGTATGGAAATATGGTCCCGGCAACCAGAACTCTATACCGTTGGTATCGTCTCTCCTTCTGGCGAGGTCATTGATCGCATTGCTCTGACCCTAAGCTCCGAGACGGTTATCCCTCTCCAGCTGGACTCCACTACTCTGACTATTATTTACCAAAATTTTGAAAGTGGTTCTGGCAATCAGTTGATTTTTTTGCGCTTTGACGCCCCAGCTCCTGGAATCTGGAAAATCCGCGTCTACCCGACAATCTTTATCACCGGACGTTTCCATGCCTGGCTGCCCATGCACGGATTTTTGTCCGAAGATACCATCTTCCTACGCCCAGATCCCAATACCACCACCATGGATCCTGGCAATGCTGACATGCCGCTTACCGTTGCCGCCTACAATCACAGCAACAATAGCATCTATATCCACAGCAGCCGCGGCTATACTCCGGACGGCCGCATCAAACCGGATTTAGCCGCTCCCGGTGTGGATGTCCAGGGACCAGCTGTCGGAAACTCCACCGATGGCGAACTCCGTTTCACCCGCCGCTCCGGCACTTCCGTAGCAGCGGCTGTCACTGCCGGAGCCATTGCCGATATCTTCACTTGGGGAATCACCAACAGTCATAAGATTGCCCTCAGCAATACCTCAATCACCTCCATGCTGATTCGTGGTGCCGACCGCAATCCCGCCTTTTCCTATCCCAATCCCATTTGGGGTTACGGGACTTTAAATCTCTATCAAACCTTCCTGCGGGATCGCGAATAAATATACTTTTATCACAATTCTCTCATTTGAATCCGAGGACCTCCTGTTTTTTCCAAATAGGGCCGTGTCACCACCACAGATCCGATATTGGGGTCCTTCGGAATTTCATACATAATATCCAACATATACTCTTCCAAAATGGCGCGTAAAGCTCGTGCTCCCGTATCCCGCTTTATCGCCTCTTTTGCTATCCACTCTAAAGCCTCATCCTCAAACACTAACTTTACCTCATCCATCTCTAACAGCTTCTCATACTGCTTAAGTATAGCATTTTTGGGTTCTCTTAAAATCTTCACCAACAGATCCTCTGTCAGTCGCTGCAGTGTCACAGTCACTGGCAATCTGCCCAAAAATTCTGGTATCATCCCAAATTCCCGCAAATCCTTATTGGTTACATGATGTAAAATATCCGGCTCTTCCTCATATTTATTCTTAAGTTCTGCTCCAAATCCCATCGAAGAAGTCTTGGTAAGGCGTTCCCGAATAATTTTTTCCAAATCCGGAAATGCCCCTCCGCAAATAAATAAAATATGATCCGTATTCACAGTCTTTAATGGAGTCAACGCATTTTTCTGATTCGAACCTACCGGAACTTCCACCCGACTTCCCTCCAGAAGTTTCAATAGTTCCTGCTGCACGGATTCCCCACTTACATCTCTGGTATTCGTCTCCCGCTTTTTAGCGATTTTATCAATTTCGTCAATGAAAATAATTCCATGCTCCGCACGTTCTACATCATTTCCTGCCGCCGCCAAAAGTTTAGAGAGCACACTTTCAATATCGTCTCCAATATAGCCGGCCTCCGTCAACGAAGTGGCGTCCGCAATCGCCAGAGGTACATCCAAGAGCCTGGCCAGTGTTCTCACCAGATAGGTCTTTCCGCTTCCCGTAGGACCTATTATTAAAATATTTGACTTTTCTATCGTTACTTCTTCCGTCTCTTCCTTTTCCGTTCCCTTTTTCATACGTTTGATACTTTCCGCGTAAATCCGTTTATAATGATTATAGACAGCCACTGAGATTACCTTCTTCGCCCGTTCCTGTCCAATCACATACTCATCTAAACGACGCTTAATTATATGAGGCGCTGGAATGTCCTTTCGTTCAAATGCAGGCCCAGCATTCTCTTTTTTCTTTTTCTTCACCTGCTGGCGCCTGGGAATTTGCATCTTTGCCGCCTCTTCTTCACTGTTTCCTGTCGGTACGAAATTCAGATTCATAAAAGGCATTCCTGACAATTGAGAAAAATCAATTTTTGACAAATCAAGATTTCCTCCCACTACGGAATCAAATGCCTTCTGCATGCAATCATGACACAAATTCATATTCCCTGGCATGACAATCATGCTGCCCGCTTTGCTCTCCGGTCGACGACACATATAACAAATCTTCTCATAATCCTGTTCATTTTCTTTCTCGTCTTCATCCAGATCCATTTCTGTCTCTATTCCCTGATTTCTCTCCTTCTCGTCCACATTGTCACCTCATCCTTTTTTCTTAATCAAATACTCGGTTTCCCACATCAGCAAATACTCAGGGCACCCTTCCGGACACTCTGAGTATTTGTTTCTATCTCTACTATATTTCTATTTTAAAAAAATTGCAAGTACCCTCTTTCTTTAATTCGTTTCTGCTTCCGTCTTATATCCTAAAGTAATCGCCACTGTCCGCTCTCTATATTCTCCGTTTTCCAGAGAGCAAACCGTCAGATCCACCGCACTGTTTCCTTCATAATAAGTCAACATCTTCTGCAAATCTGCCATCGAGCGAACCGTTTGGCCGTCAAATTTAGTAATAATATCTTTCTCGCGCAAATCGGAATTCGCCGCTGCACCGCCTTCTATAATCTTATACACATAAACGCCTCTTGGCATTCCATATGCCGCTGCTGCTACATCGTCAATGTTTGTTCCCTGAATCCCCAAATATCCCCGCTTGCTTTCTTCGATTTCTATCCGGGTCTTCCGGTTCATTAACTCACTGATGATATCCTGCACCTTGGATACCGGAATCGCATATCCCATACCTTCTACTTCTGTAGAAGAGTACTTGGCAACATTAATGCCGATCACTTCTCCCCGCATATTTAGCAAAGCTCCACCACTGTTTCCAGGATTAATAGCAGCATCTGTCTGTAGCAAATCTCTGCTGGTTGCATCCTGAGCTCTTACTTCCCGATCCTTCGCACTCACATAACCAACCGTAACCGACTGGCCATACCCCAGGGCGTTGCCGATTGCAATCACTCCTTCGCCTACCCGCAAAGCATCCGAATCTCCCAAGGTTGCAATCTTAATTTTCTCCATTGTCTCCGATCCCACATCCGCTATCGGTACGGCAATTACAGCCAGATCATTTTCGGAATCGGTCCCCTTGATCGCTGCTGTCACTGAAGACTCATCAATAAAAGTAACCGCCAATTCCTTGGAGTCCTCTACCACATGATTATTTGTCACAATCAACAGTTCATCATTATTCTGTCCCACTATAATACCAGAACCACTACTTGGTATCTCATATCTCTGACTGGGACCAAACCAACTGCGTTGTTCCATCACCACAGTATTGGTGACTGCCACTACCGATGGCATCGCTGATTCTACAATGGAAGATACATCCATCTGCAAAGCAGGTATTGCTTCTACTTGTTTTTTATTTGCATCTTGCTCTATCGTCTGAGGCTCCACCACTGCTAGACTAGCCTGTGTCTGTTCCTTGGTTCCATATTTTTCCCTCAGATATTCTCCTGCCGTATTCACACCAAACATGGTTCCCCCGGCAACTGTGCCAAAAAATAGTGCCGCCGCCGTAATCCCAGCAACTTTCATCATCACTGGTCGCTTCTTTCCCGGAGTTCTCTCTGGTTCTGGTGGAATATGTGACATATTCATTCGGTTATACGATGTTTCCCATTCGGGCTGCCGTTCCTGGCTATGCCACTGTCCACTATAATTGTCCTGATGACTCTCATGGCTCTGTGAATCACTTGAATAATGACTGTCAGTCGGTTTCTGAACCTCTTCTCTATAATCTCTTTCTTCTTCGTACATAATCACAATCCCCTTTCCTTTGGCGGTTGCAACAATCCAAACGCCTGAACAATTTTCTTTTTTGTTATGTCCTTAATATAAGCAGGAATTGTGATAAATTTGTGATAGAATTATAATTTAAATGTGAATTACTTTCCCTTTACTGTCCCGGTCCCGCAACGGGTCCCACACTGCCACCCGTTCCTTGACTGTCTGACGTCTGGCTGCCTGGTCCCTGATTTCCAATATCCATCGGCGAATTGCCATTTCCTCCAGATGTAGACATTCCTGGTAAAGGCTGTTCTGATACTCCGGGAGCGCCTCCCGGTCCGCCCCCATTCCCGGATGTTGATGGCGATGTCGGATTCGTAGAATCACCGCCTGGTGAGGGTATTGGCTGAGGCGATGGGCTTGCTGTATCTGTACTTCTTGTGGGATCCGTGTTCCCGGGTCCCCCAGGACCTTCGTCAAAACCTCCCGGTCTGTCCGCTCCTGTCGTAGGACGGGTATTCGGCTGCTGTGCATTCGTGCTCTCTGTAGGACGAAGTCCCGGTCTCATGGACTCTTCTGTTGTCGTTTCACCCGGATTTGGACGACGACTCTCCGTTTCCACCGGATTTCCATATACATCTGTTTCTGCCTCTGTGGGATGACTCCCTGGCCGGTCTGATACAGAGCTTTCTGTCGGTGCATTGTTGTTTCCCGTACTTCTGCGACGCACCAGCTGTCCATTCTCGTCCAACATCCATCCCGTAGCTATCCCATTCTCATCCGTTTCCTGTTCTATATAATCTCCATCTGCATCCGTTTCCTTGGGTATCCGTTTTTTTACTTTCTTACCATTGGCGTTGAGTACAGAAATATATTCATATCGGTCATCGTCTTCTTCCGCTGCCGCTTTCGTCGTCTCAGCTGCTGTCGTCTTCGGTTGCTGAATCACACCACCATCCGTATTGACACTTTTAACATAATTGCCTTCCTTATACATTCCTGAATCAGCTGCTATTTTTTTGCTAATGTTTTTTACTGTCTCCGAAGGCGTATATTCTTCTGTGCCAAACAAAAATTGATGCAGTTTGACCACATTCGTCTCAAGTGTCTGGGGAATTACACAGGCGCCTTTCTTTCCCATATTGGCATCCCCTCTGGCTTCCGGAAAGCCCATCGTCTCTCCCAAATGATACTTATTGATGTTTTTCAAGCTGACATAGAGGTCATCCACCCATAAACTGGTAGATACCTGCGGAAACACCGTACCCAGCACCCGATTCAGCGTCTCAAAATCTGCCGTCTTTGCCTTTTCAAAAGCCAGCTTAATCACCTTTCTCTGACGCTCTGTCCGTGCAAAATCCGTATCCATCAAACGCAAACGCCCATAAGCCACTGCCTGAACGCCATCTAGATGATTCATCCCCGCATGCTTTAACTGTGTGGATCCTACTCCGGTTGCTTTCACTGTTTCTGTGATGAAGGAATTGATATAGTAGAATTCAGCCTTGCTCAATTCGACATCCACACCACCCAAAATATTGATCGCATCGGCAACCGCCTTCCAGTTAAAGGTCATATAATCAGTAATATTCAAATCCAAATTCCGGTTCAGCGCTGCCATAGCCTGCTCCGGTCCTCCTACAAAATATGCCTGATTAAACTTATTATAAGATCCGTCTTTTGAAATATTCAGATAGGTGTCTCGAAACAGAGAAACGAGCTTAATTTCGCCTGTCTCCAGATTGATATTGCAAATGATGTTCACATCGGAATTCGTCCCCCGCTCAATGGCATTGTCCCGGGCATCCACCCCGAAAACTGCGATCGTCCAGTAGCCTTTCAGCTTTTCTTTTGTCGCCACGTCCAGATCCTCATTTTGTACCTGCTCCATATCGATCACCGGTCGTTTCACTTGATTCATCAATCTGGCTACATAAGCATACCCAAAAATAAAAATCAAAGCAAAACACTCTGCCACAATCATGCCAATAATCCGGCGGCGGCGTCTCTTCCTGGATATATCCGGATCTCTCCGCTGAGAGATTCCTCCCGCTTGTCTGACATTTCCCGTTGCCGCGCTTGACGCAGAAGCTGTTCGCCGTCCAGAAGACGTCGTCTGGTTCCCGGTTCTTCTTGTTACCGAATGTACCGAAGAATCATTCATCACCTTCAGCCCGCCTGTCTGTCCACTCCCTCCTTCGGATTCCTGCTGCCGTGTTCCTGGCTGCCGACTGTTTCCTGCCTTTCTTACCGGTTCTTCCTTTCTTGCCATGCGGGGATCCCGGCGACTTTTACGCTCCGGACGCTTAAATTCTTCATAATCTCGACTCATGCGACATACCTCATTTTATCTTAATAGGCATTTTTATTAATAAAGCCCTTAAACACTGTCAGAAACAAAATCTTAAAATCCAAACCAATTGTCCAATTCTCTATATAGTACAAATCATGCTCAATTCGCTTCTCAATCGAAGTGTCTCCCCGATATCCGTTGATCTGTGCCCATCCGGTCATCCCGGGACGCACCTGATGTTTAATCATGTATCGCGGTATCTCTTCCTTAAATCTTTCCACAAAAAACGGTCGTTCCGGACGTGGTCCCACCAGACTCATGTTTCCCACCAATACATTAAAAAGCTGTGGTAGCTCATCAATACTGGTTTTCCGAATCACCTTTCCTATCGGCGTTACCCGGGGATCATGAGGAGTCGTCCACTGCCCTTTTTCCTGATTGGGAGATTGTACCTCCATCGAACGAAACTTATACATTTTAAAAGACCGATTATGCAATCCTACACGTTCCTGGCTATAAATCACCGGTCCTGGAGAAGTCAGCTTGATCAAAATCGTTGTTGTCAACATCACCGGAGAAAATAAAATCAGCGCAGTTACCGCGCCAAAAAGATCCATAACACGCTTAATGGTAGCGTTGAGAAGATCATTTAACGGCACATGACGGATATTGATCACCGGCAATCCCTGCAAATCCTCTGTATATGGTCTAGTGGGAATGAACCGATTATAATCTGGAATAAACTTCGTATGCACACCAGATTTCTCGCACTCTGCCACCATTTTCTCCAGTCCTGCATAATCCCGGATGCTGAGGGTAATCGCAATCTCATCCAGCAGATTCATATCCAGTATGGTTTTTAAGTTATCGGTGGAACCAATCACCTTGACTCCTCGATACCCCTCCCCCCGATGTCTGTGATCATCCAGAATCCCCCGGATCTGATACCCCCACTCCGGATTCGCTTTCACCCGATCAATATAACTTTCCGCTGCCCGACTATAGCCAATCAACAACACGTGTTTCTGATTGTAACCCTTGGAACGAATCGAACGCAGACAAGTACGAATCAGATTCCGCTCCAATGTCTCTGCCACCACATTGACCACAAAAAAACACACCACCAGCCTGTTGGAAAAATGATAATAAAATGGATTCTTCCTGCCAAGCTGTAATACCATAGCAAAGAGCAACAGCCCGATTATATTGGCCTTAAGGATATTGGCCAATTCTTGTCTGCGCCCCTGCACTCGCTTAGGTGTGAATAAATGAAATATCGTATATAACAGCAGATAGACCGGTACAACGATCACCAGCACTCCCAGATATATCTCCGGACGCAGTACCTCTTCCGCTTTACGGAACCAGCCACTGCCAATCGTGATATACCAGCTCAAGATATAGGCCACTGCAATCACCAGTGCATCTATCAGCACATGCAGACGGTTCAATCTCTTTTGGTTATCTTTTATCATAATGTTTTACCTTACTATAAGCTACAAAAAGTACGGGACTTCTCTAACGGTACGATTATACACGAATTTTTCCTATTGTACTATTAAATTTCTCTTAAATCTCCGGATTTTCCCTTTTTCTGCTCCTTTTTTTCATCTGTCTGCGTGAAAATTCATAGATATAAAGTATCGCTCCCACGATCAACTCCCACTGAATTGCCAGATAATTTTCCAAGTTTTCCGAACGATATGGCACCTTTTTTGCTTTGTGCGCCGTGCAAATCCCCTCCCAAACTCCGGCTAGATACTCTTTTCCAAAACCGATTTTTCGAAAAAATACATACTTTCCCACAATTCCGGCCAGAATGGGCATACTGTTGATCAGCAGCTGTGGCCAAGGCATATTTTTATAATTGAGGTAAACATTATTGCGCGCTGCTAGCCTCACCTTGAACGGATTATACTTTGATCCGCTCGTTCCACTTCCCACATGGTACACCACTGCTTCCGGACAATACCAATTATAGTATCCCTCAATTTTGGCACGATATCCCACATCAATATCTTCTAGATAAGCAAAATGCAGCTCATCAAAATATCCGATATTCTCAAACACCTCGCGCCGGTAGATCGCCGCTCCCGCACAGGCAGAAAAAACATGGCAAGGGCGATTATAACGCTCCACCTCCTGCCCTACTCCCCGCTGATACGCCCAGCCCATGATACTATACATATCCCCTGCGTCATCCATCCGATCCTTATGATACATTTGAATCATTTTCGGACTCACGGAAAAAATCTTCGGTGATCGCTCAATCGCTTTCAACAGTTTCTCCACATAAGTCGGATCTGCTTTTGTATCATTATTAAGCAAAATCACATACGGCGTATGTGCTGTCTGCAGCCCGGCATTTACCGCTCCGGAAAAGCCAGTATTCTCCGGCAGAAACAAAGCCGAAATTCCCTGCTCTTTCAGCCATTCGCCACTGCCATCTTCCGAACCGTTATCCACTACCAAAACAGTGAAGTCCTGGCAGGTCTGATGAGACAATGCTTCCAGACATGTTGGCAAAAATTTGAGGCCATTATAATTCGGAATAATAATGGTAATTTTTTTCATACTTTTACCTCCAGCCGGTAGGGCTCCCCAATCTTTTCTTTTAATAGATCCCGCAACGCAAAATTCGATTTACGCAAAGTCAAATTGGGATTGTAATAAGGATCTCCTTTTGCCAGAATCTCCGGCCAACGTCTGGCAAAAATTCCTATCTCCCGATTAAACCTTGCCACCTTCTCCGGCGTATCTTCCAGCCCGCGGGATTTAGATTCATAATGGTACAACACTGCATATGGCGCATAGACCACCAATCGGCCAGTAGCCCGAACTTTCATACAGTAGTCAATATCATTAAATGCCACTGCCAGCTCTTCCGTAAATCCCCCTACCTGCTGGAAAAGTTCTGCCTTGG
Source organism: Lachnospiraceae bacterium (assembly GCA_022799175.1). Lineage (GTDB taxonomy): Bacteria > Bacillota > Clostridia > Lachnospirales > Lachnospiraceae > Brotaphodocola. The sequence goes on from JAAWNY010000053.1 coordinate 12,144, forward strand.
TCATCATACAAGCGGCTGTCACCGCACTATAGTCCTGAGCGCACATCGCCCGGTGGAAGTAGCTGTTCTCCGCCTGATGCAAGCCAATAAAGGTATGTCCGGCGATTCCGCCAAAGCCAACCACCACTCCTGCATGCTGGATCGTATCATCCTGATACAAGAGCCGTGCTCCTACCACTCCCACATCCTTGCGCTGACAAAAACCCAACATCTCTTCAAATAGACGTGGCTCAATGATCTCTGTATCATTATTTAAGAAAAGAAGATATTCCCCTTTTGCCTGGGCTGCACCAAAATTATTAATTGCCGAGTAATTGAACTCCCGTTCCCATGTCACCACCCGTACCTGGGGTAACTCCTCTTGAATCGCTTTATAGTAGGCAAAAGTTTCTTTTTCTGTACTGTTGTTCTCAATAATAACAAACTCCAGATTCCGGTAAGTCGCTTTTTTTAAAATTGAGCGGATGCAAAGATCTAGATCCGGCGTGTGGTCCTTATTGGGAATCACCACTGAGATAAGCGGATTGCCTGTGATGCCAAAAGTCGTGTGATAGATTCCATAATCTACTCCCTTTTCTACCTTCTCTGCCTCGATTCCGCAACGCTCATAATGGGCCATGATCGCGCGGGCGCCTGCCTCAAACGCATACAATTTGCTCTCCGGGTTGCTGGCTGTTGAACCTTGATGACAACGCCAGTGATACAAGACCTTAGGAATGTGATAAATTCCTTTTGCCAATTCAGCACAGCGGAAAATAAAATCATAGTCCTGAGCGCCATCAAACTCATGGCGAAGCCCGCCGACTCGCTCCCATAATTCACGCTTCACAATCAGCAAATGACAAATATAATTGACGCTTGTCAGCAGATCGGGATTAAAATCCGGTTTAAAATGAGGATCGAACAGTGCGCCACCATCCATATCCAGCTTATCCTCATCGGAATAGATCATGTCACACTCTGGATGCGCCCCGATCGCCGCCGCCACCTCATAAAGTGCATGTTCCGGCAAAGTGTCATCGTGATCCGCCAATACAATATACTCTCCCCTCGCCATGGCAACGGCAGCATTGGTATTGCCAGAAATCCCCCGGTTTCCTCCCAAATTCTCACAGCGGAAACGGTTATCCCGCTTTGAATACCAGTTCATTACCTTTTCTACGGTACCACCTTCACCTTTTGGACTTCCATTTGCTACACAAACTTCCCAATGATCATAAGTCTGAGCAAGAATAGAATCCATCATTTCCCGTAAATATTTCTCTGGCGTCTTATAAGCCGGAATCACAATCGAGAGCAGCGGGCTTACTGGCAGCGTATCCTGTTTCTGGCGGCACAGCTCTTCTTCATCCGGTTTTGTCAGATCGTACCATTCTTTATAATCATAATCATTGTCCAAACCTTGTAATTTATGCTTCGATTTGAGAAATAATGCCTTAATTCCATGTTTTTTTCCAAAATCCACTGCCACCCGTACGGTCTCCATGTTCATTAAATCATGAATCTTTTCCAGGCGTTTATATGCTACACTGGCGCGTTTGGCAATCAGCTCTTCATTAAATTTGATCCGTTGCTCTCTGCCATCACAGCGAATCCGCAGCCAATAACTGTGTCCCCGCTCATAGGGAAACTGAATATCAAAACCAAAATCTTTATCGTAAATCTTCTTATAATAAATCTGACTGACATCATCTCGTCTGGTCGCCACATAGCGGAACCGAACCGGCTTTTTCGACTCATCCATTACCCGGAAAGTTGCTTTTGACTCTGGTGACTTTCCGATTGCCCAGCCATTCAAAGTTATGGAATTTTCCCGGATTCTTACCACATCAATTTTATACTTCATTTGTCATGTCCTTCTCTTTTCGTCTTTTTCTGTAAAATTCAACCGCTCTTCCTCAATCACCAATGGCCGTTTCATCACACGCTGATTAATTGACAGCACATATTCCCCAATCATTCCAATAAAGAAAATCTGTACCGATCCCAAAAACAACATTCCTAACAACATCGGCGCCATGCCGGCCGGAAAGCGATCCCACCAAATCAGCTTCATAATCAAATATACAAAAGCGACTAGCAGACTGAGAGTGCAACTGATGGCCCCGACAAAAGTGGCCAACCGCAATCCCGCTTTTGTATAAGAGGTAACGCTCAGCATAGCCGCATCATATAGCCGATAAAAATTGTTATGTGTCTTTCCCGCACGCCGTTTGGGCTGCTCATAAGGGATTTCTTTTCTTTTATACCCCAGTTCTGCCACAATTCCCCGCAAAAACGGCGTCGGATCGTCCAGTCGACGCAGCACTTCGATAAATTCCCGGTCATAAAGTCCGGAGCCAGTAAAATGCTCGATCTGCTCCACATCCGACAGACGACGAATCGTCTTATAATAACAACTTCGCAACCAATACATCACCGGATTTTCCTTACTACTAGTCTTGATGCCAATCACAATCTTATAGCCCTCTTCCCATGCTTTTACATACTTGGGAATCAGCTCTACTGGATCCTGGAAATCTGCCACCATGGCAATGACGCAATCCCCTGTCACCTGCAAAAGCCCATGATAAGGAGAATTGAATTGTCCGAAATTCCTGGCATTAAAAATAGCTTTGATTTTCGGATTCTGACTACACATCTGTCGCAAAATCGGCCGGGTATTATCCTGGGAGTCATTGTCAATAAAAACCAATTCATAATCATATTGCGGTAGCTCCCGATCCAAGATTTCGATCACTGCCCGGGCAATGGGTTCCACATTTTCTTCTTCATTATAACAAGGTATCAGTATACTGATTGTCTTCATCCCAACCTCCGTACCGCAAAACTAAGTATTTTTGTTATCTAGCATTCTCCCGATTCCCTGAGCAAATGTCATTTTCTCCACCCAGGTTCCCTGCGTCAGTTCCTGCAGTTTCTCCACCGCAGGGCAAATCGAAAGCGCCCCTTCCTTCGCCTGCACAAAAGTACCATACTCCAGATGTCCTTTTCTTTCACAAAGTCCATAAATCTCTTCCACAAAGGAACGCAATTCCCGGGTATCGGTACTCGCTACATTGATCACATGGCATTCTCCGTCCCAGCCATGGCTGAATCGGTACAGCTCTACCACTGCCCGGGCCGCATCCGAGATTTCCATAAAATTCCACCGATGACGACAAGCACTTAGCGACACGGTCTTCTCCTTTGGCAGTTCCCGCACCAGAGTGGAAATAATCGACCAAGGATGATCCCCTTGGCCATACACACTGAAAAAGCGCAGGTGGTAGTAGGTCATTTTCCATTGTCCACAGAGTTCCCGCGCCCGTTTATAAAATGCCAGTTTTGCCTTCCCATATTCATTGACCGGATGGCATTCTCGACTCTCCTCCATAATACCATCTGGCTGTATTCCATACTCCACTCGTGAACCAGCATCCATAAAAATCTGGCACTTCAACCGCCTTGCCGCCTCCAAGCATACCAGAGAAGCCTCTACATTCGCCGCCTGCACTGCCGGTGAATCGATCTCCTCCCGGTTGACGCCGCCCCAGGCAAAGTGCAAAAATCCATCTGCACTCCCCACCGGTTCCAGACAGGATACCGCCTCTGTCAACGAACCTGTCATGACATGTAAATGTTCATCAACCGGCAACAATTCCCGGTGAGGCGATGTCTCCCGAACCAGTACATACACCTCACTCCCTTGGTCTAGCAAGATCCGAACCACATGTCTGCCAATAAAGCCTGTGGCTCCCGTCACAACCATCTTTTTTCCTGTCAACTCCATCCGGTCGCCTCCTGCATACTTTCTATATGTTTGGTACGAACCGCCAGAATTTTCACCCCACGCCCAAAACGACTTCGGATAATCCCTGCAATCTCATCCGTATACCCAGGCGCCACAATTATCACCACATCCACGGGATGCTGATCAAAATACTCCGGTGCCACAATTGGCAGATGAGAAGCTGGGGCAAACCGCCCCTGCTTAAAAGGCGCCGAATCCATCATATATTCCGCCGCCTGACCAAGAACTGTAGTCGCCGCCAACGTAAAGCCCTGGTGGCTAGCTCCCCAGATCGCCAGCTTCTTTCCTTCTTCTTCCAGCGCTCTGACCAGTTCCTCGATTTCACGCCTAGTAATCGCATATCCCTCAGCTAATGAATCGGGGAAATCCTCTTGCTCCGAAGCAGTCTGTGCGATCCATTCTCCCTCTGGCTGCTTCTTCACGATCATTGAAATGGTATCACGATTTACCATCTCCTCCTCGAGCACGGCAAACCCATTTCGCTCCAATAACCGCCGTAAGGTATCAAAGGAATAATATGCGATATGATCGCGAAGCAGCTCATAATAGCTTCCCTGCTCTAGGATATATTCCAGAGCAGGCACCGTGACCAATCCCATACCGCCCTCTGCCAAATTATGATAAATCGCCTGTAACATAATATCCGGCTCTGGCTGATGCTCCAAAAAATTAAAAGACAGAAATACATCAAAGGGTCCCTCCAGGGCCGCATCTCTTTTACCAAACACCTGATCGGCTGTCTCGGGAAACTCCCTAAAGACTTGCAGCCCCGCAGCTCTGGCTTGTGCCACCAGTGATTGTCGATGTTCCATGCCATAAACCTCCACCGGAAACTCCGTCAATACTTTTAAAAATTCTCCACCGCCACATCCCACCTCCAGAAAACGCTTTCCCTCCAAATGATACGTCTCTATCAAATGGCGGTACTGATTGCGACGCAGATTCTTCATTGTCTCCGAAAATCCGCCAGCGCGAATTACATCCCGATAATAGAAAACCGGAGGACAGTCAAACTGTACCAATCCACAATGTGCACACCGATACAGAAGAAGCTCCATTCCCACATCTGTTTTCACTTCCCTTTCATCTGGAATGTCTTGCGCTGAAGCCGGCGCATTTTCCAACTTAAATACTGGTTTTGCCGGAAGCTGACTCCGGCAGGCGATGCAATATCTCATAGATTCCCTCCGCAAATGGCGTCTTTGGCTCCCAGCCAGTCTCCGCACAAATTTTCGTGATATCCGGCACCAGATCCGCGGCTCCCTCCGCGTTCTGAGATCGCTTCCCGTAAATAAAACTCCCCCGGGCACCACAAAGTACATACATCTCTTCTACAAATTCTCGCAACCGCCGGGTATCCCGACCAGCCACATTATAATAACCGGACTTTCCGGAGGCCAACAGTGCAATCAACGCCGCCGCTGCATCTTCAATATAGAGAAAATTCCACCACTGTGTGCATTCTCCCAGCAGCATCTCTCCCCCTTGACTCCAGGTCCGCAAACAGGACTGCACCAAAGACCAGGGATGATCCCCTGGCCCATAGACACTGAATATCCGAGCATGAAGGTATTCCATCGCAAGCTCCTCACACAGCTTCTCTGCCTGACTGGAAAAGTCCAGTTTCGCTTTGCCATATTCTGATACAGGACGACACAAAGTGGCCTCTGTAATCTTCTCATGGCAAATTCCATACTCGGCTTGCGATCCGGTAAAAAGAAATCTTTGACAACCTGCTTCTGCCGCCGCATTCACTGCCGCCAGAGAGCCAGCCACATTGGCCTGCTGTACATCTCGCAAAGTACGGTTGCCGCTCCCCGCTCCTCCCCAGCAAGTATGCAGCCATACATCCATTGGACAAGAAATTCTCTTTTTTACTTCACCAATCTCTCGCATATCCAATTCCAATATCTGTATTTGTTGCTCACAACCTGCCGGAATATGGAAATACAAATTTTCCAACTTGCTAGACTCTGGACGCACTACTGCCAACACCTCATGTCCCGCTTGCAGAAGCTGCCGGATCGCTGCCGCTCCGATAAAGCTGGTCGCTCCTGTTACCACTGCTCTCATGCTTTTGCCCTTTCTCGCTCAAACTTCTTGTGAAAGTTGAGCGTTCTAGTTCTCACCTTCACGAATTCGCGGAATAATCATCATCGCATCCATCTCCTCCTCCGGCAAAAATGGCGAAAGATCCTCCAATGGCGGAGAAACCATCGTCCCATCCGGCAACCGCTTCGCCGCTGATTTCGGTTCAAAATTCTGATCCATTGTTACAAATGCTTCACAGATTGCCGGTCCCTCCAGCTTTAATGTTCTTTCTACTGCTGCTGCCAGCTCTTCGTTATGGTGGGCCGCCACATAAGGATACCCGTAAGCCGCCGCCAGTTTTTCCATATCCGGAAAACTCAAATCATGGCTATCCACGCCAATCCCGACCAAAGGCTCTCCAAAATAATTTTTCTGAGTCTGACGAATCGAATGATATCCTCCATTATTAATGATAAAAATCTTGATTGGCATCTGGTGATGGATAATCGTCTGCAATTCCTGAAGATTCATCTGTATGCTGCCATCCCCAGTCAGCAGAATGATATCATCAACAAATGCCCCTCTCCTCTCATTCATCTCCCCCTGCGGTTCTTGGACTGCCTGACAGATCCCGATCGCCGCCGGCAGATCATATCCCATGGCGGCGATTGCCGAATTGCTGATAAACCGCTGTCCTTCTTTTATAATATAAGAATGCCCACCAGCTACACAAGCGGAACCATTTCCCACTACCGTAATCTGGTTCTTTTCCAGTCTGCTGCTCAGCTCATAGATAAACGCATAGACATTGGCTTCTTTGATGGCATCTGGTTTTCGATGTTCTGGACGAATCACAGGATACTTTTCCTTCCACATCTGGCAGGTTTCATTCCAATTCATTCCTGGCAGTCCTTTGCCGCCACCAAACACATGCTTCTCCTGAGCTTTTGCATCTTCTGCCTCCAGAATCCTCCAGATCTCCTCCAACAATTCTTTCGCATCCGCATGTACCCGCATATCCGCATGTACACTGGGTTTTTTCAACTCTTCCTCGTCCACATCGCTATAGATCACATAAGCTTCCCTGGCCCATGTCTGATAATTATACCCCACCTGGCGGATGCTCAAACGGCTTCCCACCGAAAACACCAAATCACTATTCTGAATCGCAAAATTTCCTGGACGATCTCCCATATTCCCCGCACGTCCCACATAAAGAGGATGATCATCCCAGATACAGTCCTGACTATTCCAGCCAGTGACTACCGGGATCCCCAACCTCTCCACTACCTTCATAAACACCTCATGCGCACCGGCAATGCGAATGCCGTTTCCCGCATTGAAAACGGGTCTCTCCGCTTTGTGAATCCGCCGGATAATTTCTCGTGCGGTATCCTCTGTCACCTTCGGCGGCAACACCTGGCGTTTTTCTCCCTTGCCTGCATAATCCTCAACAATCGCATGAGGCGGCTCCTCCACCATCAAAGGCTTCCTTCCCCGGCTTCCCGCCAACACAGCAGCCTTCAGACTGTTCTCTGACGCCGCTGCCACCACTGGCGTCCCGGAAGTATGGTCTACCCCCACTGCATGCATAGCCCAGCCAGTCCCTCCAGCCTCATAATCTGCCGCATCAAAACCAGCCAGCTGTTCCGTGTCCACGTAAGCGCCCTGTACATCCAGAGGAATATCCAGCCATGCTGGCCCCGGCCTGCCCGAATAAGCCAGATACAATGCCTTTTCCAGACAGTACCGAATCCGTAACGGATCTATCACCATCTCACTATACTTGGTCATGCAGTCAACTGCCTTCACAATATCAAACTCCTGATCTCCCATCGCACGGATACCGACTCCTGACCACCGGGCTGTCGTATCATACCGTACTTGTCCCGACAAAATCAACATCGGAATCGAGTCTAGCCATCCCCCTACCACACCCGTGATCGCATTCGTTCCTCCCGGTCCCGTAGTCACACACAAAAGCCCAATCCGATTATGAATCCTGGCATACGCCTCTGCAGCAATGGCACATGCCTGTTCGTGATGCTGATATAGACATTTAAGTCCTGGCTGATGGCCTAACGCATCATTTAAATGCATGGCACCACCACCTGTCACGGTAAACGCCTGATGGATCCCTGACTCCACCAGCTTTTGCGCGATATAGTTGGACACCTTTATCTTCATAATAGCAGCTCCTCTCGTTCCCGGAAGGGAGTTTTCTTTCGATTATAGCATATCTTGCCAAAAAATCCTACTCCCTAAATCCAGGTACTTCCCGGGCAATGTCATTAAGGTAAGGAAACGAAAAGCATAGGCAAGGAAATGAGGCGAGAACCAACGCCAAACCGTCTGCTTCTTTTTCCGGTTTCGAGATTAAGAATTCCTAAAGTCCCTGACTTTTGCTAAAAACGAAACGAAAATATACAAACTCGCTCCGCTCAGACAATGTATATTTTCGTTTCAACGCCAAATTCAGGGATTTAAGGAC
>JAAWNY010000054.1 GCA_022799175.1 Lachnospiraceae bacterium
GGCGGCCATATGGCCGCCGGCTGTTGTTCTCTCCTTGGTTCCTCTTCACAGACAATCTTTCGCCAATTCTATATATCTACGCCTGGACTAGTATTTTGTCATGCCCTGGCATTTTCTTCTCGTAAAAATATCGAATAATATCTTTTCTGGTAATAATCCCGATAAAGTATCCCCGATCATCCACCACTGGCACAAAATTCTGATTGAGAGCTTTATCAATCAAATCTTCCATATCTGCTTTCGCATTCACCGGTAAGTTATCCATCCGCCGGCGGATGGTCGTGACAGGAATACTCTCCGCCTCACGCAGATTCAAATTGTACTGATTCTTAATTCCCCACAGTAAATCTCCCTCTGTCAGAGTTCCTACATATTCTCCACCCCGGCTTAACATGGGAACCGACGAGTATTGATGAAATTCCATTCGCTCCAACGCCTGCCTCAGAGAATCCTCTTCATAAACACAAGCCACTTCGCTCTTTGGTGTAATAAAAAACAAAATATTCATATGTACCTCTGTCGCTTTCTTTTTGCTTCACTTCTTCTTTGTATGTTTTCACATTGAATCAAAATCACCTTATCCAATGCTCCATACATTATTTTCTATAATAGTATATCACATCAAAACTTCAAATTTATGAACACTTTATTAAAAAAACTTAAAAAGTAGAAATCAAGCTGTAAAATTGCACAAAGATCGCCACAGATACTATATAGCCAAAGCTTCTGTAGCGATCTTTATCTTTTCTTGTTGTTATTCCAGATAGTCCAACGGGTCAATCGTATTTCCCTGATAATTCATCTGAAAATATAGATTGCTTCCCTCAATCGTATAGTACTTCGTCGGCTCTGCCAAATATCCCAGTAATTGACCTTTTTCCAGATACTCTCCCTCTGTAGCCGCCACTTCTTTTAGCTGTCCACAGACAGCCGTATACTCATTGCCCAAATCCAATGTTACATAATTACCAATTTCCTCATTGATACCTACCTCTGTTACCCGGGCATTGGCAGGAGCATAGACGGGGTTACTGACCTCGCCTTGAATGATCAGCCCTGGATTGCATTTGTACTGATCTAGAGTCGGGAAATAAATGGTAGAATCCATACTATAATCCAATACTACATTTCCCATCACTGGCCAGCTGACCCGGCTGGTATCCGAGAAATCCAATACCAATGCCTTCGCTGCTTCCATTCCGGTTCCTACCGCTTGTGCTTTCGGAGATGTATTCTCACCAGAACTCTTTGTTTTCTCCTGTACCACCGTATCTGGATTGGCCTCCTGTTTTGCCACTTTCTCCTGGGTATCTTCTATCGATCTGGCATTTGATTCTCCTGCCACCGATATCTGAGATTCTTCTTGTGTCTCTCCGGCCAGAAGATTTTCTTGTCCCTGCATTTCTACATAGGGATTTTGCTCCTGTCCGTCTCCTCGGTTCATCGTAACAACGCCTGCTGCAGCAACTATAGTCAACAGGCCCAGTACCAACATGACAAGGAATAGTTTGTCCTTGAACATTTGATTCATTCTCTCTTTCACCGTTTATCACCTCGGTAGTAGTTTTACCAAAGTGTTTCAAGTTATTCAAAAATCAGAGAGATATTTTTATAATAATGATTCAAAATGTCTTCATATCCCCAGCCAGACTTTGCCATATCATCTGCTCCTGCCTGGCTGAGCCCGTAACCATGTCCTCGTCCTCGTATCCGAGCCCGGATGATATCACCTTCTCCTTCCAGACTGAAGCAAGGAGAGGGCAGTCCCAACGCATTTTGCAGCTCATCTCCAGAATAGCTTCCTGCTCCTATCTTCATCTTTACCATATATCCAGCATCATCTTTTTTCACTGTTTGTATCTGTCCAGGCAGTTCTTCCTCTGTAACAGGTGTTGCTCCGGGAATTTGGCTGATAATAGCTGCAAATGTGGAACGACTCCATTCCATTGTCTCCATATAATCGGTCCGTTTTGTATCTCCTGCACTCTCTACCGATTGTAAATAAGGAAAATCTGTCTCTCCCGCACGTGTTCTCCCCGCGCTCATACCATGAAATAAAGGTAAAATGCAACGTCCCTCATATTGCATCACTACTCCTTTTGTCGCCTCTGCTGCTTCCCGACACCGCTCCAGCTTGCCCAATAATTTCTCCCGGTTTTCACCTACATAGCCTTCTCCCTCTCCCAAGTAGTCCATATCCAGTTCCTCCTCATAGATCTCTGTTCTGCTGTCCATCAATCGATGAATGTAAGTCCGTGCAATTACCGCCTGACACTTCAGCGCCTCCATCTCATAATTGGTATCGATCTGACACACCATCAACCCAGGCAGATAATCCTCCAAATCAATATAAGTCCGAACTCCCTTTCTCTCCACTAAGATCTTTCTTGGTTTTACTTGCCCACTTCCTTTTACTTCTACTCTGTTTGCATCTTCTCCTGTTATCCCGCCTTCGCCTACGAATTCTTCTCTTCCTTCTATCACACTTCCCCCAACTTCCACACTGCCATCTCTGTTACCATTCTCAAGCGTTTCCTTCTTTATCCCCTCATCCGGATTTTCTTCCTCCTGCCCATCCCCATCTGTACTCTCATATCCTATTGTTTTCTTTTGCCCTGCCTCCCTGTCCCCATTCCCAGCCTGTCCAGCCGCCTCCCGCACTATCACCTCTGACTCCATACCTGCTGCCCTCATCCATGCCAGCGAGACCACCCATGGCATCAAAACCATCATCGTCACCACAATCATCCATTTACGCATAAAAAAAGAATCCCTCCTGACTACTATCAGTCTATGAAAGGACTCCTTTTTCTATCACCAAAAATTATCATTCCCCATGGACAAGAAATCGCGTGATCGTCTTGTCCACAGGATATTTACTAAAATTATTATAACTCAACCTTCACCTTGTCCAAATGCCAGATATCCTTCACGTACTCCTCAATCGTCCGGTCAGAGGAGAACTTCCCGCAACAAGCCACATTCATCATTGCCGCCCGTGCCCACCATTTCTGATCGCGATACTTCTCATCCACCTTTCGCTGTGCATCCGCATACATCCGAAAATCCTTCAAGATAAAGTACGTATCCGCCCGATTGCTGCTCTGCGTATTCAGCAGGGAATTATAGATATCCCGGAATAACTCCGTATCATAGGGTGAGAAATATCCGTTGATCAATTGCATCAGGATATGGCGAATATCCTGATCGTTGTTAAAGATCTGCATGGGGTCATAAGAACGATTCTTCTCCAACTCAATGATCTCATCCGAGGAAGTGCCGAAGATAAAGGCATTCTCCTCCCCGACCTCCTCCACGATCTCCACATTGGCGCCGTCCATGGTGCCAATGGTCAGGGCACCATTGAGCATAAACTTCATGTTGCCCGTACCGCTGGCCTCCTTGCTGGCTGTAGAGATCTGCTCGCTGACATCTGCTGCCGCAAAGATGAGTTCCGCGTTGGATACCCGATAATCCTCGATAAATACCACCTTCAGCTTATTGTTGATCGAACGGTCATTGTTGACCACATCCGCCACCGCATTGATCAACTTGATCGTCAATTTCGCAATCTTATATCCCGCCGCCGCCTTGGCACCGAAAATAAAAGTTCTCGGAATCATATCCAGATTCGGGTTCTCCTTCAATTGATTGTACAAATACATCACATGAAGAATATTCATCAGCTGCCGCTTATACTCATGAAGCCGCTTCACCTGCACGTCAAAAATCGATCGCGGATCCACATCAATGCCATTATGCTCTTTGATATACTTCGCTAAACGCAGCTTGTTCTGGTACTTAATGTTCATAAACTCATGCTGACATTTCTCGTCATCCACATATAATTTTAACTTGTTGATAACTGAAAGGTTGGTGATCCACTCATCCCCCACTTTAGAGGTCACCCAGTCAGCCAACAACGGATTGCCATGAAGCAAAAACCGTCTCTGAGTAATGCCATTCGTCTTATTGTTGAATTTCTCTGGCATCATCTCATAAAAATCTTTCAACTCCTGATGCTTTAAAATCTCAGTGTGCAACCGCGCCACACCGTTGACTGAAAAACTGCCGGCAATCGCCATATGCGCCATGCGAACCTGACCATCATAGATAATAGACATCTTGGCAATTTTCTGCTGATCATTCGGATACATCTGGCGGATCTCATTCTGAAACCGCCGGTTGATCTCTTCCACAATCTGATAGATTCTCGGAAGCAGGCGGGAGAATAATTCGATCGGCCATTTCTCCAACGCTTCTGCCATGATGGTATGATTGGTATAGGCACAAGTTTTCGTCGTTACTTCCCATGCCTCCTCCCAACTCAAATCGTATACATCCAGCAGAATCCGCATCAACTCCGCCACTGCCACCGTCGGATGAGTATCGTTGAGCTGGAATACATTCTTCTCATAAAATTTGCGTACATCATCATGTTTCTCCATATACTTGGCTACTGCGCGCTGCACGCTGGCCGAGATAAAGAAGTATTGCTGCTTTAAGCGCAGCTCTTTACCGGCATAATGATTATCGTTCGGATATAACACATCGCAGATCGTCTTGGCCAGATTCTCCTGCTCCACCGCCTTGTGATAATCCCCTTTGTCAAAAGACTCCAAGCTAAAAGTATTGATCGGCTGCGCATCCCAAATCCGCAGGGTATTGACCACATTGTTACCATACCCCACGATCGGCAGATCATAAGGCACAGCCAACACGGACTGATAACCCTCCTGTACAAACTTTTCATGGCCGTTTTCATTAACTACACGGACATAACCGCCGAATTTAACCTCCGTAGAATACTCAGAACGACGCACCTCAAAGGGATTGCCATCCTTTAACCATTCGTCTGGCACCTCCATCTGAAAGCCATTCTCAATCTTCTGCTTAAACATACCGTAGTGATAGCGGATGCCACAGCCATAAGCCGGGTATCCCAGAGTCGCCAACGAATCGAGGAAGCAGGCCGCCAGTCTTCCCAGACCGCCATTGCCCAAAGCCGCATCCGGCTCCTGATCCTCAATCACATTCAAGTCAAAACCCATCTCATCCAGTACTTCCTTAATCTCGTCTCGGGCCATGATATTGATAATGTTATTGCCTAAGGCACGCCCCGTCAGAAACTCCATCGACAAATAATACACGGTTTTGGCATCCTTTTTGGCATATGTCTTCTGTGAGGCAATCCATTCGTCAATGATCACATCCTTAACGGCATAGGATACTGCCTGAAACATTTGCGCTGGCGTCGCCTCGTCGATCGTCCTGCGGTACAAATTCTTTACATTATAAATCACAGACTTTTTAAACTCTTCTTTATTAAATACCTTGCTCATGTTCGCTCTCCTTTTAACCGCTGCATTCTCAGATACCCGCGATTTTTTTCACTCCCAATGTCGTCTTCTCGCTGTTAATATTCCATTCCTTGACATAACCGTCCGTCTCTCCGGTACGGATCTGATCTGCCAATACTTCTCTGGCAATGGTTTCTTTATGCCCCTCCAAAAGCTCTGCAATCCGATCATTACCAGCCTGATACACCTGGATATGGTCAGTCACCTCAAAACCGGCTTCCTTCCTCATTGTCTGAATCTTGCTCACCAGCTCCCGGACAAACCCTTCCTCCACCAGCTCCGGCGTCAGATTGGTATCCATAGCCACTGTAACCTGATTGTCGCTTTCCGACACATATCCTTCTGCCTGCGCCATATCAATCAGCAAGTCCTCTTCTTTTAATACCACCGTCTCGCCGCCAAAATCGAATGTTAAAGCCCCCTTTTCCTTTAGAGTATCCATGGCGGCATTGCCATCTATCTCTGCCAAAGCTTTACGGATATTCCCCAATTGCCTACCATACTTTGGTCCTACCGTCTTAAGCTGTGGCTTGAAACTGTAGGTGGTAAAGCTGCGGACATCCTCCACAAATTCCACGGACTTTACATTCAGTTCTTCCTCAATGATCTCCACATAGAAGCGAGACAATTCATGATCGGCTTTGACAAACATCTTCCCGATCGGCTGGCGATTCTTTAAATTCGCTGTATTTCTCGCCGCCCGGCCAAGCACCACGATCTTTAAGACCTCGTCCATATCCGCTTCCAATTGACGGTCAATCTGGCTTTCTTCCACTGCCGGGAAGTCGCACAAATGTACGCTCTCTGGCGCATCTTTGTCAATACTTCTCACCAGATTCTGATAAATATCTTCCGTCATGAACGGAATCATCGGCGCTGCCGCCTTTGCCGTCGTCACTAGCGCGGTGTATAATGTCATATAAGCATTGATCTTATCCTGCTCCATGCCCTTGGCCCAGAAACGATCCCGACTCCGTCTCACATACCAGTTGCTCATATCATCCACGAACTCCTGCAAAGCGCGTGCTGCCTCTGGAATCCGATAATCTGCTAAGTTCTCATCTACACTCTTTACCATGGAATTCATTTTTGACAAAAGCCATTTGTCCATTACCGGCAGCTTCTCATATTCTAGTTCATACTTTGTGGCATCAAACTGGTCAATATTGGCATATAGCACAAAGAACGCATAGGTGTTCCACAGAGTACCCATGAATTTGCGTTGTCCCTCCTGCACAGCCTTCCCATGAAAACGGTTCGGCAGCCAGGGCGCACTGTTGATATAGAAATACCAGCGGATCGCATCCGCCCCATAAGTAGCCAACGCTTCAAACGGATCCACCGCATTACCTTTGCTCTTACTCATCTTCTGCCCATTTTCGTCCTGCACATGCCCCAGCACAATCACATTTTTATAGGGCGCCTGGTTAAAGATCAAGGTCGAAATCGCCAGCAAAGAATAGAACCATCCCCGCGTCTGATCGACTGCCTCCGAAATAAAGTCTGCCGGGAACTGCTGTTGAAAGAGCTTTTGGTTCTCAAAAGGATAATGATGCTGGGCAAATGGCATCGCGCCGGAATCAAACCAGCAATCGATCACCTCCGGCACCCGTTTCATCTGCCCGCCACACTCTGAACAGGTAATCGTCACCTCATCAATAAAAGGTCGATGCAGCTCAATATTCTCCGGACAGTTTACAGACATACTCTTTAACTCCTCAATACTGCCGATAGAATGTTGATGGCCGCACTCGCACTCCCAGATATTTAGAGGAGTTCCCCAATACCGGTTGCGGCTGATGCCCCAATCCTGCACATTTTCCAGCCAGTCGCCAAAGCGCCCCTTACCAATACTTTCCGGAATCCAGTTGATTGTATTGTTGTTGCGGATCAAATCCTCCTTGACCGCTGTCATCTTGATAAACCAGGACTCGCGCGCATAGTAAATGAGTGGCGTATCACAACGCCAACAATGCGGATAGCTATGCTCAAAAGCCGGCGCTGAGAATAAAAGACCTTTTTCTTCCAATTCCTTTAGCACCAACGGATCCGCTTTTTTCACAAAAGTACCTGCCCAGGGAGTTTCCTTCGTCATCTCACCCTTGGCATCCACCAACTGTACAAATGGCAGATCATATTTGCGTCCCACTTTCGAGTCATCCTCACCAAAAGCCGGCGCAATATGCACTACCCCCGTACCATCGGTCAAGGTTACATAGCTGTCACACACTACAAAAAATGCTTTCTTTTTCTGCTTTTCACAAACGGAGTTGGCATACGGCAGCAATGGTTCGTATTCCTTATACTCCAAATCTCTGCCTTGATAACGCTCTTGTACGGTGTAATCGCCTTCTAGCACGGTCTCACACAAAGCTTCTGCCAGATAATACGTATACTCGCCGTTTTGCACTTTCACATAACTCTCGTCCGGATTCACACACAACGCCACATTGCTCGGCAATGTCCATGGCGTAGTCGTCCAGGCCAAAATGTAGGCATCTTCTCCCTTGACTTTGAAACGTGCAATCGCGGAACGCTCTTTTACATCCTTATATCCCTGCGCTACTTCATGGCTGGACAATGGCGTCCCACAGCGCGGGCAGTAGGGCACAATCTTAAATCCCTTGTAGAGCAGACCTTTTTCCCAAATCTGCTTTAATGCCCACCACTCTGACTCAATAAAGTCATTGTGATAGGTGACATAGGGATCCTCCATATCCGCCCAGAAGCCCACGGTGCCAGAAAAATCCTCCCACATCCCCTTGTACTTCCAGACGCTTTCCTTGCAGTGAGCGATAAACGGTTCTAGACCATATTGCTCGATCTGCTCCTTTCCGTCTAGGCCCAGCATCCGCTCCACCTCTAACTCCACCGGCAAACCGTGCGTATCCCAACCGGCTTTGCGCGGAACCATGCTTCCTTTCATTGCCCGGTAGCGCGGAATCATATCCTTGATCACTCGCGTCAGCACATGGCCGATATGCGGCTTGCCGTTCGCTGTGGGCGGACCGTCATAAAAGGTATAGGTTGGGCCATCCTTACGGCTGTCCATGCTCTTTTGAAAGATATTATGCTCTTTCCAGAACTTTTCAACCTTCTTTTCCCGGTCTACAAATTTTAAATCTGTAGATACTTTCTCATACATTTCGCTTACCTCCGTTCTTGTGGCAAGGCGGATAGCAGCACCTTCCTTTTCGTACACAGAACCCCAAAGAATTTTTATTTTACAGAGCGCAATCTTCTGTAAAACAAAAAAGCTTTCGTCCCGTAATAAGGACGAAAGCCGGCTTTCGCTGTACCACCCATTACTGCATACCATCATATGCGCTCCCGATAACGGCGGGATTGCCGACATAACCTAATCGAATGCATCTGCTATTCTTATGCATTTTTTCAGCCTGCAACTCAGGAGTGATTTTCAGTATCCGTCTGCTGGCTTCGGGCTTCCACCATCCCCGAATCGCTGGCACCATTTTACGGCCCTACTCTCTCCGTCTTCGTTTTTATTCTTTTCCTATCAGGGATATTATATTGATTCCAACAGGAAATGTCAAGGGCTGAACACACTTTCCCTATTTAACCTTGCATTTTTCCATATATTCTAGAATGCTTGGGTTATGCAATAAACAGAAAAAGACACACGCTAAGTACCATCTTTTGATGGCTAGGTAACGTATCTTGAAAAATTCTATAGCGAAATAAATTTGTTTATCAACCATTATTTCAATCTAACGAAAGTATTTCGTAATTAATTGTTCTTTTTGTTCTAACAAATTCTTCAATCGAAGGGAAGCCTCTTCTCTTTTTTTATCATTCTCTCTGATAAATTCGGTAAATTGTAGCTGCAAATCGATAGGGGGAATACCTAATTGTAAACTACCATATTGCTGTGCATTGATATTCGGTTGCGCCATGCCTACAGAAGTGGTTGCTATCCATCGTTTATAATAATCGGTTTTTGTAAAATAAAATAAATACTCAGGAAGCACAACTTTCTTATTGGGAACTAATCGGATTAAATAACCGGCATAAATGCTCTTCCCCTCATTTCCTCTGTATAAATAAGTTTTTCCAACGGTAGCCCCACTTCTGGCAAATAATATGTCTCCCTCATTCAAGAGATACTTCTCTTCCGCTTTCTTTGCTGAAACTTTTTCATTGCCTAACTGACCATAATCATCAATGTCGGTAATCCGCACATACCTGATATTTCCGTCATAAGGACATGCTGCTTCACCAGAACCGTATGCCAAATCTTCCAATGATATTTCCCGCAGCGTATGGGTATTCCACGAAAACGAATTGATATCTGGTTCCCCAAAAAATGCAATAAACTTATCTTTTGCACTCTCAAACATTGCCCTTATCTCTTCTGTCGCCGCCGAAATCTGATTTTCTATATATGCTATTCGTGACACAATTTCCTTTTGAATGGATAATTCCGGCACTTGAATAGTCAAGGACTGTATTCTCTGTATAGAAGCTCGATTATGTCTGGAAAAATGTTCATATTCTCCTTCTACCTGCAATACGAAAACCATATATTCCGGCAAAATTTCATCACAATAAATGCGAAGAACACCACAATGATCGGTCGGATAAAAGGGTTGATTGGCTGGTATAATATTGACCATCCAGTCCCCGTCAATCCCCCACAAAATTGACGGGACGGAAAAATCAGCCAAATTCTGTTTGTCAATACGGCCAAACTCTTCAAATACATTGGCACTGTAAACCGGAATACCACCATCTTCTAATACTCTCTGTTTTATATATGACTGATGAACCGTCAAAATACGAGGCATATAATACCAACCATTTACAATTGCGTTCTTGCTGCCAATAAGAAAATATCTGTCCGCCATCATTGCAGGTATTATGATATTCCCTAATATATGGTTTTCCAAAAGTTTTACATTCTATAATAAAAAGCGTTTTTCCGTCTTCTCCGGAAACACAAATATCCGAACGCCCACCTTTCGTATCATGACCTAAAGTCCATGTTTTTTCAAGCTCAATATGGTTTGGACGATATCCTTTTTCCAACAGGCGATTAACACATTCCAAAACCACAAAATTTTCTGAATCAGAAAAATTGCATGTGCTGTGATTCGTTATTTTTAGCCCGCTCAATTCCGGATAAATGATAAGCTCTTTCTCAAAATCAATTCGGATAGAACAATCAAAAACCGGATATTGTTTTTCATACACATTATTAGAAATCATCAAAAAGCCTATCACTTTCACCATCTTCTCAAAATCTTTTTTTGTCATATGCACTCCCTTTTTCGTATATAAATTCCCTGAACTGAAAAAGGAGGCTTTCCCGACACCGTGGTATCGCTCTGCCTCTCTTGATGACTGATTTTTTCTATCCCATCACCAGCCTGTCAGCCTTTCTATTACACCAGAAGCTCAAATTTTTCTGTTATTCTCCAGACCATCTGGTTCCATTTTTAAATAGTCTTTCTGATTAAATTATCAACCATACAAACAAATTATCATCTACCGTTCTCTAAATATTATATGCTATCTCTCAAGCACGGTCAAGAAAATTCATTATCGTTATATTTTTATCAATCAGTTTGCTTTTTCCAAAAATTAGTGTTATACTACTTTTCAAATTTCAAAGGTGTTTTATCAATACACAACCGGGAGGAACCCATTATGAGCAAAAGAAATCTTACCTTATTGACCGATCTGTATGAATTGACTATGATGCAAGGCTATTTTAAAGAAAAAGATGCCAATGAAACGGTTATTTTTGACGCCTTTTTTCGTGCCAATCCCAGCAATGCCGGTTACTCTGTCTGTGCCGGCTTAGATCAGGTGATCGAATACATCCAAAATCTGCACTTTGACGATGACGATATCGATTATCTCCGTTCTACTGGACTATTTGGCGAGGATTTTCTGGCCTATTTAAAAGATTTTAAATTTTCCGGTGACATCTATGCCATCCCGGAAGGCACAGTTATCTTCCCCCGTGAACCATTAGTGAAAGTCATCGCGCCGATCATGGAAGCCCAGTTGATTGAAACAGCACTTTTAAACATCATCAATCACCAGTCGCTGATCGCTACCAAAGCAGCGCGGGTCGTCTATGCTGCCAAAGGTGACGGCGTCATGGAATTCGGGCTGCGGCGTGCCCAGGGACCGGATGCCGGTATCTATGGCGCTCGCGCAGCTATGATCGCTGGCTGCATCGGCACTTCCAATGTACTCTGCGGCAAAATGTTTGACGTGCCGGTAAAAGGTACGCATGCTCACAGTTGGATTATGAGCTTTCCCGACGAATTGACCGCTTTCCGCACCTATGCACGGTTGTATCCCACAGCCTGTATCCTGTTAGTCGATACGTATGATACTTTAGGCTCCGGTGTACCAAATGCCATTAAAGTCTTTTCTGAAATGCGGGAAGCTGGCATTCCGCTAAACTTCTATGGTATCCGCTTAGACAGCGGTGACTTGGCTTATCTTTCCAAAGAGGCAAAGAAAATGCTGGATGCTGCCGGATTCTCCGATGCTGTGATCTCTGCTTCCAACGACTTAGATGAGACGATAATCACCTCTTTGAAACTACAGGGCGCAACCATCAATTCCTGGGGTGTGGGCACCAACCTGATTACCTCTAAAGATTGTCCCTCTTTTGGCGGTGTTTATAAACTGGCTGCCATTCAAGACAAAAAAACCGGCAATTTTATTCCCAAGATCAAGCTCTCCGAAAACGCCGAGAAAATCACCAATCCCGGCAACAAGACGATTCAACGAATCTATAATAAGAATACCGGCAAAATTATCGCTGATCTGATCTGTCTGACGGACGAACATTTTGATTCTTCTAACTCTCTGCTGCTGTTCGATCCTATTCAGACCTGGAAAAAGACTCACCTAGCTCCGGATAGCTATACTCTGCGTGAGCTGCTAATTCCGGTCTTTAAGAAGGGAGAATGTGTCTATCAGTCTCCTAAGGTAATGGAAATCCGCGATTACTGTCGCCAAGAGCTGAATACTCTTTGGGAAGAATCCCTGCGTCTGGAGTATCCGCATCGTGTCCATGTGGATTTATCCAATGAACTTTGGCATATGAAAAATCAATTATTGGATAGTTATCATTATAATGATTAAACTATGGTAAATGATGTGCCAGACGGCACTCAGCCTGAAAAGAAATATTGAGGCAGTTCCTCAGAAGAGGGAACGAACTGGCAAGTTTTGCAAGAGCTTTGTTTATACTCTTGTTCACCTTTTGTTTACAATTGTTCACAGATATTCTATATTTATGATAAACCTACTTCATAAATCTTTCCTATACTAAGAACATCAAAGAAAACAAAGCGTTTTCTTCTCCAATTAACAATTAGACAAATTTTTTTCATAATCGCCGGCAGCTATCGCAGTAGTTGCCGGCTCCTCCCTTTTTATAAGAAAATCATTATCTTCTTTCTATTCTCCCACTACTTCAAACATATCCCATCTGAAACGCAGAATCAAAAATTATTCTTCCTCAAATTAGTAATTCTCTGCATGTACTTCAAAATAGCTTTGTGGATGATTACAGGTAGGACAAACTTCCGGGGCATTTGTTCCAATGACGATATGTCCGCAATTGCGGCATTCCCATACTTTTACTTCACTCTTTTCAAATACTGCTGCTGTCTCCACATTTTTAAGTAAAGCACGATATCTTTCTTCATGGCGCTTTTCGATCGCTCCTACGAGTCTGAATTTCGCAGCAAGTTCAGAAAATCCTTCCTCCTCTGCCGTCTTGGCAAAATTCTCATACATATCTGTCCATTCGAAATTTTCACCATCTGCAGCAGCAGAAAGATTTTCCTTCGTATCACCAATCCCGTTCAGTTCTTTCAACCACATCTTCGCATGTTCTTTTTCATTATCTGCTGTTTTCAAAAATAAAGCCGCGATCTGCTCATACCCTTCCTTTTTGGCTGCTGAAGCAAAATAAGTGTACTTATTCCTGGCCTGCGATTCTCCTGCAAATGCTGTCTCCAAATTCTTCTCTGTCTGTGTTCCTGCGTACTTCGTTGTTTTCATGTGTCTTTCCTCCTTCATTATATTTAATATCACACCATGTCCACATCACCATGTAAATCGCTCATTCCCTTTGTAAGGAATCCTGGCTCATAGAGATGCCTGACCTACGTGTGTAATATTTGTATGTTCGGATGTTTGCAGATAGGATATTCTATCAATTCAGAAAACGACTTCCCTTCTTTTTCTTCATCATACGTGTATCCACAGATGCTGCATTGGTAGACCATTGCAAATACCTCCTTTTATTTTTTATCTCTGCATTTTGAGCAGAGATAAAATACCTTTAAATCATAAGACAGAATTCCCTGTCCAAGTTGTTTTTCCAAATTCCTGGTCAAATCTTCAAAATTGATATCTGATAATACACCACATTTTTGACATACAAGGTGGTCGTGTTTTTTGATTTTATCATAACGGTCCGGTGATCCCTCTATGGACAATTTTCGTATCCGCCCCTTTTGGCACAGAGTATTTAGGTTATTATATACCGTTGCCTGGACGACTTTAGGCTCTATTTTCTTCAGTTCTAAAAAAATTTGTTCTGCTGTCATATGCCCGTCCGACTCATGGATCAACTTTAATATCTGTTCCGCATATTTCGTCATCATGTCGTCCTCTTTATTTTAGAATTATTCTAATTATAATACTTTTCTACCTGTTTGTCGAGATATTTATAAATATAAAAAAACAGGGCAACCCAGACCCAGTCAATTGGTCCGGAATGCCCTGAAAAATCAAAGGTTTTTTATTTTTTAATTAGAATTTCCCAGCCTTCGCCGCTTCCTCAATCGCAACTGCTACTGACACAGTCATACCAACCATTGGGTTGTTACCTGCACCGATCAAACCCATCATCTCAACATGAGCCGGCACAGAAGAAGAACCTGCAAACTGAGCATCCGAATGCATACGTCCCATGGTATCGGTCATTCCGTAGGAAGCCGGACCTGCTGCCATGTTATCCGGATGAAGGGTACGCCCTGTGCCGCCACCGGAAGCAACGGAAAAGTACTTTTTGCCCTTCTCCATGCATTCTTTCTTGTAGGTTCCGGCGACTGGATGCTGGAATCTGGTAGGATTGGTGGAGTTACCGGTGATGGACACATCCACGCCTTCTTTCCACATAATAGCCACGCCTTCCGTCACATCATTAGCTCCGTAGCAGTTCACTTTCGCACGCGGACCATCCGAGTATGCCTTTCTGTATACTTCCTTCACCTCACCGGTATAGTAATCCATCTCGGTCTCAACAAATGTAAAACCATTGATTCTGGCAATCACCTGAGCCGCATCCTTGCCCAGACCATTCAAAATAACACGCAACGGTTTCTGACGAACACGGTTCGCCTTCTCTGCAATACCGATCGCCCCCTCTGCTGCTGCAAAGGACTCATGGCCTGCCAGGAAAGCAAAACAGTCAGTCTCCTCCTCTAAAAGCATCTTGCCCAGATTGCCATGTCCCAAACCAACCTTCCGTTGATCGGCCACAGAACCAGGAATACAGAATGCCTGCAATCCCTCACCAATCGCAGCCGCAGCATCTGCTGCTCTCTTGCATCCTTTCTTGATAGCGATAGCAGCGCCTACGGTATAAGCCCACTTCGCATTTTCAAAACAGATCGGCTGAATACCTTCCACCATCTTATATACATCAAGACCTGCGTCCTTAGTGATCTTCTCCGCTTCTTCAATGGAAGCAATTCCATAGCTGTTAAGTGCTGCATCAATTTGTTTGATACGTCTCTCATAGGATTCAAATAATGCCATGACTTTTAATTCCTCCTTCAATTACCTGTATTGGCGTTTTGGGAAACGCAAACTTCGCTTTGCTCTGTTTGCGTAGCGAAAAATTTACGTTCCACGTAAATTTTTCTTTATTCTTGTCTGGGATCGATAATCTTTACTGCGTCTGCTACACGGCCGTACTGACCTTTTGCTTTCTCCCATGCAGTGTTGGGATCATCGCCCTTCTTGATAAAGTCAGTCATCTTGCCAAGACTCACGAACTGATAACCAATGATCTGATCATCAGCATCCAGTGCGATACCAGTCACATAACCTTCTGCCATCTCCAGGTAACGAGGACCTTTCTTCAGTGTTCCGTACATCGTACCAACCTGAGAGCGAAGACCTTTGCCCAGATCCTCTAAGCCGGCGCCGATAGGCAGTCCATCCTCAGAAAATGCGCTCTGCGTTCTGCCGTAAGCAATCTGCAAAAACAGCTCTCTCATAGCGGTGTTGATCGCATCACATACCAGGTCAGTATTCAATGCCTCCAGCACGGTCAAGCCGGGGAGGATCTCAGATGCCATAGCTGCGGAGTGGGTCATACCAGAGCAGCCGATGGTCTCCACCAAAGCCTCCTGAATGATCCCTTCCTTGACATTAAGGGTCAGCTTACATGCGCCCTGCTGGGGAGCACACCAGCCGATGCCATGGGTCAAACCGGAAATATCAGCAACCTGTTTGGATTTTACCCATTTTGCTTCTTCCGGAATGGGAGCGGCGCCATGATGAACGCCCTGTGCGACTGTGCACATCTTCTCTACTTCATGTGAATAAATCATGTTAAAACTCCTTTCAACTATGTAATTTCCTGAAGTACGCGGCTTAACGACTCCATTCTCTTGCATTTCCCGGCAAATTACCGATACACGGTTGATGGAATCGTTAAATTAATCACATCATACCTGCTAGTATTTTCTCACAAAACGTCGAATTAGTCCAGTAGTTTTTGAGAAAATATCCTGTTTTTTATTGCTTTTTTTGTACCCTCCATGGACAAGAGAACACGTGATTTATTTCCCCTTTCACCCCGTCTGATAAAGCAGCGCGTTACAAATAGCTGCCGCAATATTGCTCCCGCCTTTTCTCCCTCTCGCGATGATGCAAGGCACTCCCGCCGTGCAGATACGCTCCTTGGACTCTTCCACATTGACAAATCCCACCGGAACCGCAATCACCAATGAAGGCACAAGCTCTCCGGCCCGAATCATTTCATCCAGACGAAGCAATGCCGTAGGCGCGTTACCAATGGCAAAGATTACCGGACCATTCAGCTTAGCCGCCCGCTCCATACTGACCACAGCTCTGGTGATCCCCCGCCTTGTTGCCTCCTCTGCCACGTCCTCCGCCGCCATAAAACAGTGTATTGTTCCTCCCAACCGCCCCAAAACTTTTTTATTGATTCCTGCCGCCGCCATGTTGGTATCGGTGACAATTCCAGCTCCTGTTCGCAGAATCTCAATCGCCCGTTCCACCGCCCCTGGCGAGAAGTACAAATTTGATGCATAATCAAAATCTGCCGAAGTATGAATACATCGTTTGACCACTGCCCGCTCCCCTAGCGTCCAGTTGCCCGCCGGCATTTCCTGTTCAATGATTTCCATGCTGCGCCGCTCAATATCCTCCGGACGCATCCATTCTTTGTGTTCCATTCTGCAAGCTCTCCTTCTGTCCTTGAAAATACAATCTCGTCCTCCATATTACAGATCAGATACCGCTTTCTTCCAATATCTCGTAAATTTTTGTCATATCCAGGGATGTTCTCACCAGATCTGCCAATTTATCATACTGGCGTTCTTTATATTCTTCTGACGACTCCGCATCCTTATTTTCCTTGTACTGCCAGATTTTTTTGCCGTCTTCCTTTTTGTTGCCATCCGTACCGTCTTTCCTCTTTTCCTCCATCAGTTTCCGAATCAGTCCTTTTGTCAGTTCCTCATTATCAAACAGACCATGGAGGTAACTGCCGAACACTCGTCCATCTTCCCTCTCCATTCCATCTTGCCGGCCGTCCGACAGCCTTATCATCATCTGGCTTTTCTTCGCTGTTTCCGGTTTTTCATGCCTTCTGGTTCTTTCTTCTACCAAACTTGTTTCTCCCATATGAATCTCATATCCCGTAAAATATCCATCATACCCCTGAAACATCTGGCTCTTTTTTGTCATCGTCCCGACGATCTGCGTCCGTCTCTTTCTTTCTGAAAAAACAGTCTCCGCTGGCAACAACCCCATCCCATGCATACATCCTCCTGGCACGCCTTCCACTCCCTCCGGATCCCGCAGCCAGCTTCCCAACATCTGATAACCACCACAGATACCAATAAGAGAAATCTCATCCTTTGCAACCAGCCGCAAAATCGCTGATTCCAAACCACATTCCCGCAGCCAGGTCAGATCCGCCATCGTATTTTTTGTCCCCGGCAGAATAATCAGATCTGGCTTTCCCAGCCGTCCGACTCGCTCTTCATATCGCAAACGGATCTCTGGTTTTCGTTCCAGCACATTAAAATCCGTAAAATTAGCGATGTGAGGTAAACGAATGACTACAATATCCAAAAGCCTTTCCTCTCCGGTTCTCGCAAGCCGCTCTGACAAACTATCCTCGTCATCTAAATCGATCTTCTCCATGGGAATAACCCCCACCACCGGAATCCCCAGTCGCTCCTCAATCATCCGCAATCCTGGCTCAAGAATTTTCGGATCTCCACGGAATTTGTTGATCACCATCCCCCGAATTCTCGCACGATCTTCCGGCCGCAAAAGCATCACCGTACCATAAAGAGAGGCAAACACGCCGCCCCGATCGATATCCCCAATTAACAATACCGGCGCATCTGCCATCTCTGCCATCCCCATGTTCACGATATCATTTTCCTGAAGATTGATCTCCGCCGGACTCCCTGCCCCTTCCAGTACAATCACCTCATACTGTTCTTCTAACCTGGCAAAAGCTTCCCGAATCATTGGAATAAATTCCGGTTTTTTCCGATAATAATCCATGGCCTTCCAGTTGCCGGCCACCTCTCCTTTCAGAATCACCTGACTCCCCATATGGCTGGTCGGTTTAAGCAAAATCGGATTCATATCTACAGTCGGCCGGATTTTCGCCGCCTCCGCCTGCATCGCCTGTGCACGACCGATCTCCATACCATCGTCCGTGATATAAGAATTCAATGCCATGTTCTGAGACTTAAAGGGCGCTGTCCGATAACCATCCTGCCAAAAAATCCGACATAAAGCTGCCACTAAAAAGCTTTTTCCCGAGTTGGACATCGTACCCTGGATCATAATTTTCTTCGCTGCCATCTGTTTTGCCTTTTCCTTTTCTCGTCTGTTATGCTCAGTTTTCATGTCCGCCGTTTTTTGCCGTGCGATATTCATGGCCAAATTCTGGATCATAAAGCTTGGAAGTTTCAAAAACATCTCCCAAAAACTCTCCCACCATCACCAATGCCGTCTTACGGATTCCTGCCGCTTTCACTTTTTCAGCTAAGTCCCTCAACGTCCCACACACAATGGTTTCCTCTTCCCAAGATGCCTTATAGACGACGGCTGCCGGTGTGTTTGCCTCATATCCCCCCTGCTGCAACTGCTCACACAACAGCGCAATCTGCCCGACACTGAGAAAGATCACCATAGTTGCCTGATGTGCTGCCAACTCCGGAATGCATTCCCGCTTTGGCACAGGCGTCCTTCCCTCCATCCGCGTCAATATCACCGTTTGGCTGATTCCCGGCATCGTATACTCTCGCTTTATGGCGGCGGCGGCGGCCAAAAAAGAACTCACTCCCGGAATCACCTCATAGGCGATTCGCAAACGATCCAACTCCGCCATCTGTTCCCGAATAGCTCCATAAAGAGAAGGATCTCCAGTGTGAACCCGCACCACTCTTTTTCCTTCTTTTTCTCCCTGGCATAGTACAGAGATAACCTCGTCAAGCGTCATCGTTGCACTGTTGTAGATTTTTGCCCCCGGTTTTGCTCCGACAAGCACTTGCGGATTCACCAGCGAACCGGCATAGACAATCACATCCGCCTCCTCAATCAGGCGTTTCCCTTTTATTGTGATTAGTTCTGGGTCCCCCGGGCCTGCACCGATAAAATATATCATAATCTCTCCTTCCACAATACGATCGTTTCCTACCACATGTATCACATGCAGATGCAGAAAGCATTATTCCATCCGTTCATATGCTTTAATCTGGATATCGGCAAAAGTACGGTTCTGCCGGTACACCGCCTCCGCCATATCCAGCAGTGGGAACAACATCACCGCTCCCGTGCCTTCCCCCAGAGCCAGCCGTCCATGAATCAAAGGTTCCAAACCCAACTTTTGCAATCCCCGCTCACAGGCCGGCTCCCGACCCACGTGCGATGCCAGCAGATAATCTGTCACAATTGGACACATTTTCTGTGCAAGCAATGCCGCCGCCAGCGAGATCATCCCATCTAACACCACCGGAAAGCGATAGATGGCGCCGCCCAGCATCAGACCGCACATCCCGGCGATATCCAAACCACCAAGTGCTGCTAATACTGCTACCGGATCCTCCGGGTCCGGCTGGTGAAGCGCGATTGCCTCTCGAATCACCTGACGTTTCCGTTGTAATCCTTCTTCTGACAGCCCCGCTCCCCGCCCGGTTACCATCTCCACCGCCTCATTCAGCATCACACTGGCAATCGCGCTTCCCGTTGTGGTATTCCCGATTCCCATCTCTCCCACAGCCAGAATATCGTATCCGGCGTCCTTCATATTGCCTGCAATGCGGATTCCCGTATGAACCGCCGCCAATGCCTGTTCTTGCGTCATCGCCGGCTCCCGGCGCAGATTGGCAGTTCCCGGCGCAATTTTGCAGTTCTGTACGCCTGGCTCACCAATCTCCCCGGCCACTCCGATATCCACCGGCATCACATCCGCCCCAGCCACCGATGCCATCCGGTTGACACTGGCAATCCCCTTGGCAAAATTCTCTGTCACCACCGCCGTCACACTGCTGTCGGTCTGAGTCACGCCCTCCGCCACCACCCCATTATCAGCGCAGAAAATCACCACTCCCTTGCGATCCAATGAAATCTCCTTTGTCCCACGAATTCCGGAAAGCTTCGTGATCA